>JANMVM010000163.1:0-6185 GCA_031392695.1 Rubrivivax sp. | reverse complement strand
CCGCAACCCGCTTTACAAGTCGAAGGACTGCTGGGCTGGCGATGTTGCTGGCGATGTTGCTGGCAAATGGCCTTCGGGGAAGAAGACACCTTCGCCGCGCAGATCGGCTTCGGAGATCAAAGGTCCGGCGCAAATGCGCTCGAGCATCGCGGCGGCCTGCGGTTCCAACTCGACCAGCAGCCCCAGCACGTTGAGGACATTGAGCAACTCGGTCGTGTACTCGGCCAGCCAGGTGTCGGGCTGGATGTCGCCCAGCGGCGAGGGCTTGCGGCGGTCGCCGATCAGCGGGCGTTGGCGGTGCTTCTTGCGGTAGCTGAACCACTGCACCAGCACCTGCTTGCCCGACACCTGGAAGCGCCACACGGCTGGCGTCACAGGCTCGATGAAGCCACGGCCCACCATCAGGCGCTGCTTGTCGGCGTCGTAGCCCAGTGTGTCGGGCATGCCTTCGGCGGTGGTCGGAATGGCGCCGGTTGCGGGCACCTGGGGGCGGCGGCCAGTGGGCAAACGCGGGGCGCCAGCCGGGCGGCCTGCGGTCGCATCTGTGAATCGCTCGCCGAAGGTGTGAAGCCACACGATGCGGCGGCCGAGTTCAACGGCCTCGAAGAAAACACTGATGCTGGCGGTGAGCGGAATGCGCAAGCCGGGCGTCGCCAAGTCGCTGCGGAAGCGGTCGATGTAGGCCGGGTGCGCGGCTATCGCAGCGATGTAGGCGAACAGGTCTTCGGCGCCGACAGGTCGGCCGTAGCTTTCGGTCAAACGGGCCAGCAGGGTTGGGCGCAGGTTGGGACGGGTGGCTTCCGCGTCGGCCCACAGGGGAAAAACTCGGCCAGCGAATGAGCCCCGATAGTGGTCATTGTCAGGAACCAGCCCTGTAAATGTCAGGGCAGGCCCGCTGGTAGGTGCTTGAGAGCTCAGTGCGGTCGCGAACGACTGCATGCTCGACTGCGTCTGCCAAAGACGTGCGTTCGGTTGGGTGATGACCCTGATATCCGGAATGATCCACTGTCGATCGAACGACCTGAAACCATACTGAACAGGCACCGGACATTCGCTTGTCTCGCTGATCAGCGGTGAGGTTGCGGGCGAGTAGCCAGGCAACGTTTCCGTTAGGATCGATCGCACATGGCGGTCCGCGGGGACACCATTGCGCAAAGTCGGGTGGAAGAGCGACTCCTTCTTTTCGGCTGGCGCCTCGACGAGCGCTCTCCACCTCTTGACGAGAGATCCTGCATCCGGGGCTATCACCCAAACACGCTTCGGCTGCACGCCGGCACCGTCGTACACGAAGAAGTCCTGTAGCGCCGGGTAGGTCGCCCAGGCCCCGACTGACGCCGGCAAGAACGGCGCTCGCCCCTCCCTCGGGCAATCCATCCACCCCGGCGCATGCAGCGACAGCGCCCCCAACGCCTCGAACTTGCCACTGCGGTGTCCCGCCGGCAAGGCACGCCACCGCACATGGGCCAGCTCAGTCTTCGCCCCGCTGCCGAAGCGCGTCGCAATCACGATGCACACCGGCTGCTGCACCGCCTGGAAGATGCGCGTGGCGGCCTCAGGTTGATGGCCTTCGGGCGAACAGTCGATGACCCAGATTTCGTGGCAGCGTTCGCGCAGGTCCTGCCGCATGCGCTCAAAGCCCGGGCCGCTGAGAAAACCGGCCACGGTGATGTAGGCGACGATGCCGCTGCCACCCCCCGGCGCCTGCCCGGGCAGGTCTTCAAACACCTTGCGGCTGGCCCAACGCCAGAAGTACACGTACAGGTTGCGCAGGTGTTTGGCGTGCGCGCCCAGCCGCCATTCCGGCAGCGGTTGCCAGTCGTCCAGCGGCGCGTAGTCACCCTTTTGCCGGCTGGCGCCTTCCACCCAGCCGCCAAGGCCCTTGGCCTTGTCCTTGTAGGGCGGGTTGCCGATGACCACGGTGATGGGTTGTTCGCGCTTGACGCGGTTGGCGGCCTTGCGCTGCTGGCCAATGGCCGCCGTGAAACCGGGGAAGCTGCCGCCGTCGTCGTGCGGGTTGCTCAAGGTGTCGGTCACGTACATGCGCGGCGCAGCCTTGGGCATGGCACCGGTCAGCGCCACCACTTCAGCCAGCAGGCGCAGCTGGGCCACGGCGAAGGGCCCCAGTTGCAGCTCGAATGCCACCAGGCGCTTCAAGGCCGATTCGATACCCGCCGGCACCGCGCCTTCGCCTTCGTCGGCGCGGATACGAGCTGCCAGGTGGCGCAGCACACCCAGCACAAAGGTGCCGGTGCCCGTGGCCGGGTCGGCCACCGTCACGCTGTCGGCGGCCAGGCCGCGTGGCAGATTGAAGCCGGGGCGCTTCAGCGCCTGGTCCACCAGGGCCACCATCGCACCCACCACCTCGGGCGGCGTGTAGTAAGACCCCGTCTGCTTGCGCAGCGTGTTGTCGTAGATCTCCAGGAAGTCTTCGTAGAAATACAACCAAGCATCGGCCTTGCCCTTGCTGATGGTGGGCCAGTCCACAGCGTCCAACACGCGCTCCAGCGTGCTGAGTGCGGTGTTCAGCGCCCGGCGCGTTTCCTGGTTGTCGGTCAGCAACTGCAGCGCGGCGCCGATCAGGGAAGCCGAATCCTTCAAGCCTTCGGCCACCTTGTGCAGGTCGTTGCCGATGGCGATGCCGCGCGCCCGTGCGATGAGCAGGCCAAAGGTGACCGCCTGGGCGTAGCCGTCGGCAAACTGCTCATCGCTGGCCTGCGGAAACAGCAGTCCGCGCCAGTCGTAGGCCAGCGTCGTCAGCGCTTCGGTCTTGCGCTCCAGCGCCTCGATGACCTCGTCACGCAGCAGCCTGCAAAGCCGGGCGGTCACCTCGGCCAGTTCCTGGGCCGAGCGCGGCGGGATGGGCTGCCACTGCAGGAAGAAGTCGAACAACGCCAAGAGCCCTGGGCCCGCGCTGAGCGCTGCGCCCGAGGTCTCGACGTCGCCGTCCAGGCGCACCACCGCCGTGGCAAGTTCACCGCTGCGCCACAGGCTGAATTCGTTGCCGTCGCTGTAGATCAAGTTCGGCAATGACTGCAGCCGCTGCCACTGCGCCTTGTCGTGGCCGGTCTTGAAGCGGCGGGGGTCACCGCCTTTGCCCGGCGCCTTGAGCTCGATGAAGCCCACCAACGCACCGCCGACCGTGATCGCGTAGTCCGGCCGCGTTTTGAGGTCGGCGATCGAAGACTCGCCTACCGCGACCACGGTGCCGGGTTTGAATCCGCACAGTGGCGCCAGTTGCTGCAGCAGATTCTCGAACGGGCCGCGCAGTTGGTCTTCTGGCTCACCGGTCGCCACCGGACTCGAAAGACGGGCGGTCGCGGCCTTGCCAAAGGCGGACACGGCCTGTGCCATCGATTTGTCGTTCACTGGGCTCCCTCACGTGACTTGTGAGGAGGATAACCAACGGGGGACGCGCGGCGAGTTGCGGGCTGCGCCTGATTTGCTGTTTCAGCCTTCAAAGCTGATACAGCAAATCCAATTTGTCTCGCGTCCGACGCGTCACTGGCGCTGATGAGTGGACAGTCCGTTGGCGTCACGGTAATATTGTCTCTATTATTAGGAGTCCGTCATGACCATGACCGTCAAGCTCGACACCCTGATGGAACAGCAACTGCGCCTGCGCAGCGCCGCTCTCGGTCGGCCGGCGGGTGACATCATCCGCGAGGCACTGCAAGACTGGCTCGCCCAAGAAGCGCCTGACACCGCACCTTCGGCTTTTGAGCTCGGCAACGGCCTCTTCGGCCGCCACCGCGGCCCGCCGGATCTGGCCAGCAGCCGCAAACGGGCCGTGGCCGATGCGTGGGCGGACAAACACGCACAACGCGGCTGACCCGGCATGGCCACCCGGCTGCGCGCGGCCGAACCCTCACCGCGCTTCATCGTCGTGGGCCGGGTGCTGGTGGACAGCGGCCCGCTGATCGCGCTCTTCAACGCCGCCGACCGCTGGCATGCGCCCGTGCTGCAGTGGCTGCAGGCGCACCCGCAGGCGCAGCTCATCAGCACCTGGCCCGTGGCGACCGAAGTGTGCGCACTGCTGGCGCGGCGCATCGCCAATGAAGCCGCGCTGGACTTCCTGCGCTGGGCGCAGCGCGGTGCCTTGGTCCTGGACCGTGCGGAGGACAGTTCACTGCCCGAAGTGCTGCGCATCAGCGAGCGTTTTGCAGACCTGCCCTTCGACCTGGCCGATGCGTCCATCGCCGAAGCGGCGGCACGGTTGAAGCTGAAGCACATCCTGAGCATCGACGCCGACTTCGATGTCTATCGCGACCGCGCCGGCAAGCCGCTGGTGAACCTGCTGAAGCGGTAGCCGGCGGCTGCGGATAATCTTGGCCCATGCAGGCCAGCGCAAAAACCACCTCGCAGCCCACGCGCCTGGCGCTGGCGCTGGACCTCATCCGCTGGAACCGCCCGGCCGGCTGGCTGCTGTTGCTGTGGCCGACGCTCAGCGCGCTGTGGATCGCGGCCGACGGCTGGCCGGGTTGGCACCTGGTGCTGGTGTTCGTGATCGGCACGATCCTCATGCGCAGCGCCGGCTGCTGCATCAACGACGTTGCCGACCGCGACTACGACAAGCACGTCAAGCGCACCGCCGCGCGGCCGGTGACACGCGGCGCGGTGTCGGTGCGCGACGCGCTGCTGCTGGGCGCCGTGCTGGCGCTGCTGGCCTTCGGCCTCGTGCTGAGCACCAATGCGCCAACCATCCTGCTGAGCTTCGCCGCGCTGGCGGTGACGCTGGCCTACCCCTACGCCAAGCGCGTCGTCAGCGTGCCGCAGGCGGTGCTGGGCTTGGCCTTCAGCTTCGGCATCCCGATGGCCTTTGCGGCCGCGCTGGGCGGCACCGACTGGAGCCTGGCGGCCATCAACGCCGCCGTGCCGCCGCACGCCTGGTGGCTGCTGCTCGGCAACCTGTTCTGGGTGCTGGCCTACGACACCGAGTACGCGATGGTCGACCGCGACGACGACCTGCGCATCGGCATGAAGACTTCGGCCATCGCGCTCGGTCGCTTCGACGTCGCCGGCGTGATGGCCTGCTATGCGCTGTACCTGCTGTCGTGGGCGGGGCTCGGACTGGCGCTGGGCCTGGGCCGCGTGTTCCTGCTCGGCGTGGCGATGGCCGCGGCGCAGGCGGTGTGGCACTACACGCTGATTCGCGCGCGCCGGCGCGAGGGCTGCTTCAAGGCCTTCCGCCTCAACCACTGGCTGGGCTTTGCCGTGTTCGCCGGCGTGGCGCTCGACCTTGCCCTGCGCTGAGCCTTGGTAGTTTCACGGCTCGCCGCGGCGCCTGCGGCAGGCGAACATCGCAGATTCACCTTGGAGTCGCCATGAAACTCGCCCCCCTCCTCACGCTGGCCGCTGCGCTGGCACTCGCCGGCCCTGGCGCGCAAGCGCAGCAGTTCTTCCGCATCGGCACCGGCGGCACCGCCGGCACCTACTTCCCCGTCGGCGGCATGATCGCCAATGCCGTCAGCCAGCCGGGCAAGATCGTGGCCACGGCGCAGGCCAGCAACGGCTCGGTGGCCAACGTCAACGGCATCGTCGGCGGCTCGATGGAGAGCGGCTTCACGCAGGCCGACATCGCCACCTGGGCACAAAAGGGCACCGGCATCTACGAAGGCAAGCCCAATGTGCCGGGGCTGCGCCTGATCGCCAACCTCTACCCCGAAAGCGTGCACGTGGTGGTCAAGAAGGGCAGCGGCATCAAGAGCGTGGCCGACCTCAAGGGCAAGCGCGTGGCGCTGGACGAGCCGGGCTCGGGCACGCTGGTCAACGCGCGCGCCATCCTGCTGGCCTACGGCATCAAGGAAGCCGACATCAGGCCCGAGTACATCAAGCCCAACCAGGCCGGCGACAAGATGAAGGACGGCTCGCTCGACGCCTTCTTCTTCACCGGCGGCGCACCGGCCGGCGCGATCGCCGAGTTGGCCAGCGCCGGCGGCGGCATCGAACTGCTGCCCATCGACGGCCCGCAGGCCGAAGCGCTGCGCCGAGCCAGCCCGTTCTTCTCTGTCGACACCATCGCAGCCGAGACCTACAAGGGCGTGGCTGCCGTCAGCACGCTGGCCGTGGGTGCGCAGTGGGTGACCAGCGACAAGGCCGACGCCAACACCGTCTACGAGATCACCAAGGCACTGTTCGGCGCCGAAGCGCAGAAGCAGTTGGCCAGCGGCCACGCCAAGGGCAAGTTC
>JANMVM010000172.1:0-6296 GCA_031392695.1 Rubrivivax sp. | reverse complement strand
CCACCCTCGTGGAGCACACGCCCATCGACTACCTCGACTTCGCTTCGCCGGTGAGCGGCCTCGGCGGCAAGCTGGGCTTGGACGCCACCAACAAGTGGCCTGGCGAAACCACGCGCGAGTGGGGCCGCACGATCCGCATGGATGCCGCAGTGGAGCGTCGCGTGCAGTCGACGGTGGATGACCTGCTCAGGTCCCGCTGACCGCAGAAGCTTCTGCGCTGATGGATGAAAAACCAGCTTGCGGTCTGCGCCCAGCAAGCGTAGATTCAGTTTGCCTGCTTGCAGGCAAAACCGATGGCGCAGTCACTGCGCGTCAGGAGCCCCGGACCTCATATCTCCGGAGCCCCACTGGCAGCTTGCGCTGCCCGTCCCCTCCAGCCGGCAACGGTTTGGAGGGGTTTCGCTTTGTGGGTCGGCCGAAGCCACGGTCGCACGCACGGCCGATGGCGACTCCGACCGACCGGGGTGCATAGACCCTCCGGCGGACCCGGGCGCCGGCCTCCCCTTCGATAATCCGGCACCGCTTGACGGTCGCACTCCATCGTCAGTGGCAAGCACCACCTTGCCCAACCCGAGATCTGCCTTGTTCCAACGATTCGAACGTCTGGTGCATCCGTACCCGGAGGCCATGCCGCCGCCGCCGCCGAAGACCTTTTTCGCCTTCCTGTGGGAGTGCACGCGTGGCGTACGCCCCTATCTGGCCCTGGTGACGCTCTTCACGGCTGCCATCGGCGCCTTCGAGGCGCTGCTGTTCGGCATGATGGCCCACGTCGTCGATCTGCTGGCCAGTGTGCGACCGTCCGAGCTGTGGCTGCGGCACGGCCACCTGCTGGCGGTGCTGGGGGGCGTGCTGCTGCTCAGCGTGGTCTTCGCAGCGATGCAGGCGCTGTTCAAGTACCAGGGCATCTTCGGCAACTTCCCGATGCGCCTGCGTTGGAACTTCCACCGCCTGATGCTCGAGCAGAGCATGACCTTCTATCAGGACGAGTTTGCCGGTCGCATCTCCACCAAGGTGATGCAGACATCGCTGGCCGTGCGCGACACCTGGCTCATCTTCACCGACATCCTGGTCTACGTCCTCATCTATTTCGCCACCATGGTGGCGGTGGTGGGCGCCATCGACGCCCGGCTCATGGTGCCCTTCCTGGGCTGGCTGTCGCTCTACGCCATCACGCTGAGCTACTTCGTGCCGCGGCTGGGCAAGGTGGCGCAGGCCCAGGCCGATGCGCGGTCGCTGATGACCGGGCGCATCACCGACGCCTACACCAACATCGCCACCGTCAAGCTCTTCTCGCATGCCCACCGCGAGGCCGGCTTCGCGCGCAGTGCGATGCAGGAATTCATGATCACGGCCTACGGCCAGATGCGGCTGGTGACGGCCTTCGAGACTGTCAATCAGCTGCTCAGCGTGGCGCTGATCGCCAGCATCACGGTGACGAGTCTGCTGTTGTGGGTCGATGCCGCGGTGGGCGTCGGTGCCGTAGCGGCAGCCACCGCCATGGCCTTCCGGCTCAACGGCATCTCGCACTGGGTGATGTGGGAGATGGCCTCGCTGTTCGAGCACATCGGCACGGTGCAGGACGGCATTGCCACGCTGTCTCGTGCGCGATCCATCGTCGATCGGCCCGACGCCAGGCCGCTGGCCGTGCCGCGCGGCGAGGTGTGCTTCGAGCAGGTCGTGTTCGCCTACGGGGGCCAGCGCAAGGTGGTGGACGGCTTCTCGCTCACCATCCGCGCGGGCGAGAAGATCGGCCTCGTCGGCCGCTCGGGCGCGGGCAAGAGCACGATCGTCAACCTGCTGCTGCGCCTGTACGACGTCGAAGGCGGACGCATCCTGGTCGATGGGCAGGACATCGCCGGCGTGACCCAGGAAAGCCTGCGCCGGCAGGTCGGCATGGTCACCCAGGACACCTCGCTGCTGCACCGCTCGGTGCGCGAGAACATCGTCTACGGCAGGCCCGGGGCCAGCGAAGCCGAGATGCTGCGCGCCGCCGAGCGCGCCGAAGCCCATGACTTCGTCGCCAACCTCAGCGACCCCAAGGGTCGCAAGGCCTACGACGCCCACGTCGGCGAGCGCGGCGTCAAGCTCTCGGGCGGACAGCGCCAGCGCATCGCCATTGCGCGTGTGATGCTCAAGGACGCCCCCATCCTGCTGCTCGACGAAGCCACCAGCGCACTCGACAGCGAAGTCGAGACCGCCATCCAGCGCAGCCTGTACAAGCTGATGGAAGGCAAGACCGTGGTGGCCATTGCGCACCGGCTGTCGACGATCGCCGCGATGGACCGTCTGGTGGTCATGGACCGGGGCCGCATCGTCGAGGTCGGTGACCATCGCAGCCTGCTCGCCGCCGGCGGCATCTATGCGCGGCTGTGGTCGCACCAGAGCGGCGGATTCCTGGCCGACGATCTGGAAGAAGCCGAAGCCGAGCCCCAGGCCGCGGACTAGCCGCCGCCGGCGCTGCGCTAGTGACGCTCGGTCTCGGCCTGAGGCTCGATGGCCGGACCGGGCGAGACCATCGGCCGCGTTTCGGTCCAGGGTGCCCGGCTGTCCCTGGCCATTGGCGGGGACGCACGCGACATGCGCTGCAGCGCGCCGTCCACCGTGGTCTGGCGCAGGCCCTGGTCACCGTCGGGCGGGCCAGCGTCGAGCATCGAGACGTCGACATCGACCTGGGCCACGCGTGTCGGTGCCGGCAGCGGTGGCGGCAGGCGCGCCACCTCCTGCCGCCGCGCGTGCTCCCACAGCGCCACCAGCATGGCCACGCTCAGCAGGGCTGCAAAACCGTATCCCAGGGTGACGAGGAAGCTGTGCATCCCGGGTCTATCGGCCATCCGCGCCCGAGCTTGAGGCTGCTCGGGCGCGTGCCGAGGCGCGAATCGTCAACTCTTGTGATGGACCGGTGCCAGCGCGTAGACCGGCGTCGGGATGCCTTCCAACCGGGCCTTGAGCTGTAACGCCAGGCTGAGCGAGTAGTGCCGGCTCTGGTGCAGGTTGCCGCCGTGGAACCACAGGTTGGGCTGCTGCGTCGGCTTCCACATGTTGCGCAGCTCGCCCTCCCAGGGCCCCGGGTCCTTGCGCGTGCCCGAGCCCAGGCCCCAGCACTTGCCCACCTTGTCGGCCATCTCGGAGTTGACGAGCCGGGCGACCCAGCCATTCATCGAGCCGTAGCCGGTGGCGTAGACGATCAGGTCGGCCGGCAGCTCGGTGCCGTCGGCCATCTTGACGCCGAGCTCCGTGATGCGCTCCACGTCGCCGGTCTTCAGCTTGACCTTGCCGTCGGCGATGAGCTCGCTGGCGCCGACGTCGATGTAGTAGCCCGAGCCGCGCCGCAGGTACTTCATGAACAGGCCCGAGCCGTCCTCGCCGAAGTCGAGCATGAAGCCGGCCTTTTCCAGCCGCGCGTAGAGATCGGCATCGCGCTCCTTCATCTGCTGGTACACCGGCACCTGCAGCGCGGGCAGTGCCTTGTAGGGCAGCGAGGCGAAGATCAGGTCTGCGGTGTCGGTGTCGATGCCGGCCTTCACAGCCGCTTCGGAATACAGGCCGCCGAGCGCCAATTCCATCAGCGTGTCGCTGCGCGCGATATGGGTCGAAGAGCGCTGCACCATGGTCACGTCGGCGCCGTTTTCCCACAGGTCGGCGCAGATGTCGTGCGCCGAGTTGTTGGAGCCGATGACGACACATCGCTTGCCCTCCCAGCCTTCGCCGCCCTTGTGCTGGCTGGAGTGGTGCTGGGTGCCGCGGAAGCTGTCCATGCCGGGGGTGCTGGGCAGGTTGGGCACCGCCGACATGCCGGTGGCAAAGACCAACTGCTTGGGCCGCAGCACCACGGTCTCGCCCTTGTGCTCGACCGTGACCTCCCATTCTTCGCGTGCCGCGTCCCAGCGCGCCTGCTTGCATTCGGTGCTGGCCCAGTAGTTGAGCTCCATGACCTTGGTGTACATCTCCAGCCAGTCGCCGATCTTGTCCTTGGGGCTGAATACCGGCCAGTCGGCCGGGAAGGGCAGGTAGGGCAGGTGGTCGTACCAGACCGGGTCGTGCAGGCACAGGCTCTTGTAGCGCTTGCGCCAGCTGTCGCCGGGCCTGGCGTTCTTCTCGACGATGAGCGTCGGCACGCCCAGCTTCTTCAGCCGCGCACCCAGCGCAATGCCGCCCTGGCCGCCGCCGATCACCAGCACATAGGGCTGCTGCTCGAAGCCCAGCGTGCGCTCTTCCTCGGCGCGCTGCTCGGCCCAGTTGCGGCGGCCGCGCACCACGCCGTGCTCGGTGCCCTTGGGGCGCGTGTCGTGCTTTTTCTCCTCGAAGCCCTTGAGCTCCTGCATCGTGGTCAACAGCGTCCAGGCCTTGCCGCCGATCAGGCGCAGGTGGCCGCGGCCACGGGCGACTGCGGTTTCGAAAGTGAACCAGCCTTCGGTCACGCCGCCGGCCTCGCTGCCTTCGCCCTGGATCGCCCAGTTCGAGGGTTTGGCGGTGGCCACGGTGGCTTCGAGCATGGCCTGGATCTGCGCCGGCCCCTCGGCGGTCTTGAGGTTCCAGGTGAAGGCGATGAGGTCGCGCCAGTAGGAATCGTCGCCGAACAGCGCCGCCGCCTCGGCGTGGTGGCCGGCGCTGCAGGCGGCGCCGAAGCGGGCCAGCCAGTGCTGGATGTCTTGGGTGGGTGTGCTCATGGTGGCTCCTCAGCGCAGGCTGTCGTAGACAGCGGTCTCGAACGCGTAGTAAAGCGGCAGCGACTCGCTGTCGGCGAAGGGGAAGATCTGCGTCATGTAGACGCCGCCGACGCCGCTGGCCGGATCGATCCAGTAGTAGGAATTGGCCAGGCCGGCCCACATCAGCGCGCCGGCGGGGCGGCCGGTGAACACCCGCTCATGATTGATCTGGAAGGCCAGGCTCCAGCTCTTGGCCACACCGGGGAAGAACTCGGCGTCGTTGGTCAGCGCGATCGCGGCCTTCAAGTTGTAGACGCGGTTGCTTCCCATGTGGTTGAGCGACAGCGAGGCCACCGTCTCGGGCTTGAGCACGCGCTCGCCGCCGAGCTGGCCGCCGTTCAAGATCATGCGCACGAACTTCAGGTAGTCGCCCATGGTGCCGTACAGGCCGCCGCCGCCCATCTCGAACTCGGGCTCCTGCGGGATCTCGAACTCGAAGGGTGCCAGCTTGCCGTCGGCGCCGCGCAGGTGCACGCCGGCCAGGCGCCGGCGCATGTCGGGCGAGATGCGAAAGGCCGTGCTCGTCATGCCCAAGGGGCCGAGCAGGTGGTCCTGCAAGTAGCGGCCCAGCTTCTGGCCGCTGGCGGCTTCGATCATCTTGCCCGCCCAGTCGATGTTGATGCCGTACTCCCAGCCTTCGCCCGGGTCGAACAGCAGCGGCGTCGTCAGCGCCTTGTTCTTGCACTCGGTGATGCCGGGGATGTCGAAGGCGGCCTGCACCTTCTGGATGTCGGTGTTCCAGATCTCGTAGCTGAAGCCGGCGCTGTGTGTGAGCAGGTGGCGCAGCGTGATGGCGCGCTTGGGCGCGCGCAGCTGCGGCCGGCCGGCGGCGTCGAAGCCGGTGAGCACCTGCACCTCGGCCAGCGCCGGCACCACGCTCGACGCCGGCGCGTCGAGCTCGAGCTGGCCGCGCTCCACGAGCTGCAGCGCGGCCACCGAGGTGATGGCCTTGGTCATCGAGGCGATCCAGCCCACCGTGTCGGTGCTCATGGCGGCGCCGCCGCCCAGGCTGCGTTCGCCGAAGGCACCTTCGTAGAGGGTGCCCTCGCGGCTGGTGGCCATGGCCACCACGCCGGGCACCGCGCCGCTGGCCACGGCGCCACGAAACAAGCTGTCTGCCCGGTGTTTCAAGTCCATCGTCGTCTCCTGCTGCAGTTGGTCGCGGCCACGGCGGCCTGGCGCAGAACATAGACCCGCGCGGCGGCGCGCGCCACTGTCCAGTTTCGCTACAGGGTTTGCCCGCGCGCCCGAGGCAGCTTTCGAACCCAGGCAGCACAATCCAGGCCTCCCATGCAAACCGTCACCGTCCCCGCCCCCGCCGCGCCCGCGATCGACCGCTACAAGCCTTTCTGGGCCAAGCGGCTGGGGCGCGCGCCCTTCCTGCCGATGAGCCGGGCCGAGATGGATCAACTCGGCTGGGACAGCTGCGACGTGATCATCGTCACCGGCGACGCCTACGTCGACCACCCGAGCTTCGGCATGGCCGTGATCGGCCGCGTGCTCGAGGCGCAGGGCTTCCGCGTCGGCATCATCGCGCAGCCCGACTGGCAGAGCGCCGAGCCCTTCAAGGCACTCGGCAAGCCGAACCTG
>JANMVM010000133.1:0-4580 GCA_031392695.1 Rubrivivax sp. | reverse complement strand
TGCACGTCACGCTCAACCGGCCCGCGGTGCGCAACGCGATGTCGCTGGCCATGGTGCGCGAACTGCGCGTCGTGCTGGGCCAGGCCGAGATGCGAGCCGACACGCGCGTCATCGTGCTGCGCGGCGCCGGCGGCCACTTCTGCGCCGGCGCCGACCTGTCCGACATGGCCGCGGCGCGCATGAAGCTGCAGGACGAACCGCAGGCGCTGGTGCAGACCAACGCTGCTTTCGGCGAACTGTGCGTGGCCTTTGCGCAGACCGGACTGGCCATCGTGGCGGTGGTCGAAGGCACCTGCATGGGCGGCGGTTTCGGGCTGGCCTGCGTCGCCGACGTGACGCTGGCCGGCGAGAGCGCCAGCTTCCGCCTGCCCGAGACCAGCCTGGGCCTGGTGCCGGCGCAGATCGGCCCCTGGCTGGTCGAGCGGCTGGGCTATGCCGAAGCCAAGCGGCTGGCCGTCACCAGCGGGCGCTTGAATGCACCGGAGGCGCTGGCGCTGCGGCTGGTGCACGGCGTGCATGCGGGAGCTGCGCTCGATGCTGCCGTCGCGAAAGTGCTGTCCGACATCCTGCAGTGCGCTCCGGGAGCGGTGGCCGCCACCAAGGCGCTGATCGCCAAAGCGCGCTTCCACTCACCGGCTTCGCTGGTGCAAGAGGCGGCCGAGAAGTTCTCGCGCGCCGCGCTGGGCCCAGAGGGCATCGAAGGCACGACAGCCTTCCTGCAAAAGCGCAAGGCGAAGTGGGTGCCTGAGCCGCCCTCGGCGGCCGGGGTGCCGGCGTGAGCTTCAGCAAGATCCTGATCGCCAACCGCGGCGAGATTGCGTGCCGCGTGATCCGCACGGCGCGCCGCCTGGGCTACCGCACGGTGGCCGTCTATAGCGATGCCGACGCGGCCTCGCCGCACGTGCAGCAGGTCGATGAAGCCGTGCGCGTCGGCCCGGCGCCGGCGGCCCAGTCCTACCTGAACGTTGCCGCGCTGCTGGATGCGGCAAAGCGCACCGGCGCCGACGCGGTGCATCCCGGTTACGGCTTCCTGTCCGAGCGTGCCGACTTTGCGGCTGCCTGCGCCGACGCCGGCCTGGTCTTCATCGGCCCGCCGCCGTCGGCCATCCGCGCCATGGGCGACAAGGCGCTGGCCAAGCGGCGCATGGTCGAGGCCGGCGTGCCCTGTGCGCCTGGCTACCTGGGTGAAGTGCAGGACGACGAACGGCTGCTCGCCGAAGCCAAGGCGCTCGGCCTGCCGCTGCTGGTCAAAGCCGTGGCCGGCGGCGGTGGCCGCGGCATGCGGCTGGTGCGCGCGCTGGCCGAGCTGCCCGAAGCCATCGCCGGCGCCAGGCGCGAAGCGAGCAGTGCCTTCGGCGACGGCAGGCTGATGCTGGAGCGGCTCATCGCAGACGGCCGCCACATCGAGATCCAGGTCTTCGCCGACGCCCACGGCCACGCCGTGCACCTGGGCGAGCGCGACTGCACGGCGCAGCGGCGGCGCCAGAAGGTGATCGAGGAGTCACCGTCGCCGGTGGTCAGCGCCGCGATGCGGCAAGCCATGGGCCGCGACGCCGTGGCCGCGGCACTGGCCGTGGGTTACCAGGGCGCGGGCACGGTGGAGTTCATCGTCGACGCACAGATGAATCACTTCTTTCTGGAGATGAACACGCGGCTGCAGGTCGAGCACCCGGTCACCGAGTGCATCACCGGGCTGGACCTCGTGGAATGGCAGTTGCGCGTCGCCGCCGGCGAGCCGCTGCCCTTGAGACAAGACCAGATCACCTTCAGCGGCCATGCCATCGAAGCGCGCCTCTACGCCGAAGACCCCTACGACGGCTGGAAGCCGCAGACCGGCCGCATCGCCGGCTGGCAGCCGGCGGACAGCGACATCCGCATCGACCACGGCATCGAAGCCGGCGGCGAGGTCTCGCCCTGGTACGACCCGATGGTCGCCAAGTTCATCGCCCACGGCCGCGACCGCGCCGACGCCGTGCGCCGCCTGACCCGCGCGCTGGAAGTCGTGCCGCTGCTGGGCCTGCGCAACAACGGTCGCTTCCTGCGCGACCTCATCAACCATCCGCAGTTCAGCGCCGCGCAGCTGACGACGACGCGGCTGGACGAGTGGGCCGCTGCTGGCGAGCCGCTGCTGCAACGCCCGGCGCCCAGCGATGCCGCCTGGCGCATCGCCGCAGCCTTGCTGGCGGGGCAGGGCGGCCAGCGGCCGGCCAGCGTCGCGGCCTTCGAGCTCAGCCTGTGCTGCGATGGCGACACGCGCCGTCTGCGTGTCCCGGCTGATGCCGTGCGGGTGCTGGCGTGGACCGGCCAGCAGGCCCGTGTGCTGATCGACGGCGTGCAGCGCTGCGTCATCGCCCTGCGCGACGGTGCGGCGCTGCACCTGTCGCTGGACGGAGCCGTCCACACCTTCGAAGAACCTTCGCCTTATCCGGCCACCGACAAAGCCGCCGACCCGCGCTGCGCGCGCGCGCCGGTGGCCGGCGTGGTGGCGCAGGTCAGCGTGCAGGTTGGCGACACAGTCGTGGCCGGCCAGCCGCTGGTGTGCGTCGAAGCGATGAAGATGGAGATGTGGCTCAACGCCGGTGCCGCCGGCACCGTGCGCGCGGTGCACGTGAAGCCCAAGGACGCGGTGGCCGCGGGCGCCGTGCTGATCGAGATCGAGGTCACCGAATGAATGCCGACAAAGCCATCCTCACCTGCGCGCTGACGGGCGTGCTGACCAACCCGAAGCAGCACCCGGTGCCGGTGACGCCGGCGCAGATGGCGGCCGAGGCGCGCGACGCCTTCAACGCCGGCGCCAGCATCATGCACGTGCACCTGCGCAGCCAGGAGCCCGGCTTCGGCCACCTGCCGAGCTGGGACCCCGACGTGGCGCAGGCGGTGTGCGACGCCATCCGCGCTGCCTGCCCGGGCGTCATCATCAACCTCACGACGGGCGTGGTGGGCAAGGACATCAGCGGCCCCCAGGCCTGCCTGGAACGAGTCAAGCCCGAGATCGCGGCCTGCAATGCCGGCACGCTGAACTACCTGAAGATCAAGGACAACGGCGAGTGGGCCTGGCCGCCGATGGTCTTCGACAACCCGGTGGCCAAGGTGCAGGCCATGCTCGACGTCATGGCCGCCTGCGGCACGCACCCGGAGTTCGAGTGCTTCGACGTCGGCATCCTGCGCAGCGTGGCGATGTACCTGAAGGCGGGGATGTTCAGCGGCGGCGCCGGGCCGTCCCAAGCCGCCGAGCCCCGCTCGGGGGGCGGTGACCGCAAAGCGGGCGCCTGGGGGCACACGTTCGTTCCCGAGGTCAACTTCGTGATGGGCGTGGCCAGCGGCATGCCCTGCGACGCCGATCTGCTGGCGCTGCTGCCGCGCTACGCGCCCGATGGTGCGGTGTGGCAGACGACGCTGATCGGCCGCGCCGAGATCTGGCCCGTGCACCAGAAGACGGCCGAACTCGGTGGCAACCTGCGCACCGGGCTGGAGGACACCTTCTACCTGCCGGGCGGCGAGCGCGCCACCGGCAACGGCGTGCTCGTGCAGGCGCTGGCGGCCTGTGCGCGACGTGCCGGGCGCGAGATCGCGTCGCCCGCCGAAGCCCGCCAACGCCTGGGTTTGCACGCCGGCGCGGCGGCATGACCTCGCCGGCGCTCAGGCCCCGCAGCGCCGACGAGCAGACGGCGGTCGACGCCGCGATGCTCGACCTCTTCGAGCGCCGCATCACCTTCAACCAGACGCTGGGCCTGAAGATCCAGTCGGTGCAGCCCGGCGACGTGCGCGCCACCTTCGACATGCGGCCCGAACTCGTCGGCCACTACGCGCACGGCCGGCTGCACGGCGGTGTCATCTCGGCTTCGCTGGACCACATGGGTGGCCTGGCGATCATCGTCGGCATCGCCGCGCGCCACCCGCACGACAACGTGCTGCAGGTGATGGCGCGCTTCGCGCGGGTCGGCACCATCGACCTGCGCGTCGACTACCTGCGCCAGGGCCTGGGCAGGCAGTTCACGGTCACGGCCGAAGTGATGCGCCTGGGCGGGCGCATCGGCAGCACGCAGATGCGGCTGGTCAACGACGAGGGCACCTTGATTGCCACCGGGGCGGCGGCCTATACGGTGGCCTGAAGAGCCGCGCGGCCACGTCACCGGGACTTGTGATGGCAACAATCAGACCCACCTGAAGGGGTCCTTGCCCTGTCTTGCCTCCGAGGATCGCCCGATGAAGCTGCCCTTCGCCATCACTGCCCTGCTCGCTGCCGCGTTGGGCACGGGCGCCGCCCTGCTGGCGACCACCCGGGTCGAAAGCCGCCCCGACGCCACGCCGCGTGCCGTCGCACCGCGCAGCCCGCTGGCCGCCGACGAATTGGCGCACGTCGAGCTCTTCAAGCGCGCCAGCCCCTCGGTCGTGCACATCACCAGCCTGGGCGTGCAGCGCGACCTGTTCAGCCTGAACGTGCAGCAGGTGCCGCGCGGCACCGGCACCGGCTTTGTCTGGGACAACAACGGCCACATCGTCACCAATTTCCATGTGATCCAGGATGGCAGCGTCGCGCGCGTCACGCTGGCCGACCAGAGCCGCGGGCCGGCCACGCC
>JANMVM010000110.1:0-8519 GCA_031392695.1 Rubrivivax sp. | reverse complement strand
CCGCTGCATCGAGTTCAGCCTGGGCAACAAGAACGCGGCCATGCTCAAGCCGCACCAGCACCGCGCCGACCTGCTGGCGCAGGTCGACACCGCGCTGCGCGCGCCCAGCCTGTACGACGAAGCGCTGCGCCTGCTGGCGCGTCGCGGCCTGGCCGTTCCCGCCACCCACACCCAGCGCGACTGGACGCGGCCCTACGAGGCCAGCGCCGGCGTCGAAGCCGCCTGGCTCGAGGTCTACCGCGCGCCGCAGGCCCACTGGGATCTGTACCAGCTGGGCGAAGAGCTCACCGACCTCGAGGACGCCTTCCGCCTCTGGCGCTTTCGCCATGTCACGACGGTGGAGCGTGTCATCGGCTTCAAGCGCGGCACCGGCGGCACCGGCGGCGTGAGCTATCTGCGCCAGATGCTCGACGTCGTGCTGTTCCCCGAGATCTGGACCCTGCGCACCGATCTGTAGGCGGCGCGCGCTCGCTTCAGCCCGCGGCGTCGTAGGCCCGCTTGAGCCAGGACTTGAGCAGCGCGTCGACCTCGGCCGCGCTGCCGATGCGCGTGGTGGCCTGGCACATCGCACCCGGCGGCTGCACCTTCAGCCGCGCATGGGGCGGCAGATCCCTGGCGTTGATGCCGATCTCGACGCTGCCCTGGGTGGCCGGGCCGAGCATCGCAAACTGCTTCTTGCGGCGCAGGCTGACGTAGCTCTTCTTCGGCGCCTGCTCGAAGTCACCCCAGGCCCGCACCGCCTGCAGCACCGCCTCGTGCAGCGGCCTGAGCGGCGCCTTGGCGCCGGCGTAGATCGCGTCCAGCGCGTCGCCGGCCAGCGCAGCCGCCAGCGCCGCGGGCGCCGCGGGCGCGCCGGGGCCCAGATCGGGCAGCGGCTTGTCCATCAACAGCGCCACCGCGTTGGCGTCGCCGTAGCCGAGCTTGAATTGCGCCATCAGCAGCGAACGCCGCTCACCGGTCCTGGCCAGGCCGCTGGCGGCGAGCACGGCATGCAGCTCGGCGATCGTCGTGCCGGTCTTGACCTGGATGTTGCGCAACTGGTTCAGGGTGGCGGCTTGGGGGTCGGCCATGGTCGGGCTCCTGGTCAGGGCTTGTGCAGCGGCCAGCGCCCGCTGCTTGTGCGTTGGGCTGCCGAGCAAACAACTCGCCAGCACGGCTGAGTTTGCAGCCGGCGTCGCGCCTGATCAAGTCGATGGCGCGGCGGCGCCGCGCCGAAGCCGGGGCAGCGAAGCTCACATCGGGCACATCGGGCACATCGGGCACATCGGGCACATCGGGCACATCGGGCGCATCGGATTCCATCACTGCCGGATGCTCAGACAACCGGACCCCAGGGTCCAGGCCTGGGTGCTTCCGGGGCCCCGCTGCCGGCGCCTAGAATTCCGGCCTCTTCTGCCCGCGTCGGAGCTTGGCCCATGGACACCCGCACCTCCCCCTACCGCTTGCGCATCACGCAGTTGCGCGAGGTCCTGGCGCGCGAGCGCGTGCAGGCGCTGCTGGTGCCCAGCGCCGACCCGCACCTGAGCGAATACCTGCCCGGGCGCTGGCAAGGCCGGCAGTGGCTGTCGGGCTTCACCGGCTCGATGGCCACGCTGGTGGTGACGGCCGAGCGCGCGGTGCTGTTTGCCGACAGCCGCTACTGGGTGCAGGCCGCAACCGAACTGGCCGGCACCGGCATCGAACTGGAGAAGATCGCCACCGGCGCCTCGCTGGCCCACCTCGACTGGCTGGCGCGTCACGTGCCGCACGGCGCCACCGTCGCCGTCGACGGCCAGGTGCTGGGCCTGGCCCTGGCCGGCGCGCTGCAGGCCGCGCTGCAAAGCGCCGGCGTGCAGCTGCGCACCGAGCTCGACCTGCTCGACGCCATCTGGCCCGATCGCCCCGCCCTGCCGCGGCAGCCGGTGGTCGAGCACGCCGCGCCGCACGCCACGCTGGCTCGCGCCGACAAGCTCGCCGCGGTGCGCCGTGCGATGGCGGCCCAGGGCGCCACGCACCACTTCGTGTCGACGGTCGACGACGTGGCCTGGATCACCAACCTGCGCGGCAGCGACGTCAGCTACAACCCGGTGTTCCTGGCCCACCTGCTCATCAGCCTCACCGGGGCCACGCTGTTCATCGGCGAAGGCAAGATCGACCAGCGCCTGGCCGCCCGCCTGGCCGCCGATGGCGTGCTGCTGGCGCCGTACGCGCAAGCAGGCGCCGCGCTTGCGGCCTTGCGGGACAAGGACCTGCTTCTCATCGACCCCAAGCGCGTGACCTTCGGGCTGCGCGCCCAGGTTTCGATGGGCTGCGCGGTGCGCGAAGCCATCAACCCCAGCACCTTGATGAAGAGCCGCAAGAGCGACACCGAAGCCGCCCATGTGCGCGAAGCGATGGCCGAAGACGGCGCCGCGATGTGCGAGTTCTACGCCTGGTTCGAGGCCGCGCTGGCAAGCGGTGAGCGGGTCACCGAGCTGACCATCGACGAGCAGCTCAGCGCGGCGCGCGCGCGCCGCGCTGGCTTCGTCGGCCTGAGCTTTTCCACCATCGCCGGCTTCAACGCCAACGGCGCGATGCCGCACTACCGCGCCACCGACGAGTCGCACGCTGTGATCGCCGGCGACGGCCTGCTGCTCATCGACAGCGGCGGCCAGTATCGCGGCGGCACCACCGACATCACGCGCGTGTGGCCCATCGGCCAGGTCAGCGCGGCGATGAAGCGCGACTACACGCTGGTGCTCAAGGGCACGATGAACCTGTCGCGCGCGCGCTTCCCGCGCGGCACGCTCAGCCCCATGCTCGACGCGCTGGCGCGCGCGCCGCTGTGGGCCGAGGGCATCGAGTTCGGCCACGGCACCGGCCACGGCGTGGGCTACTTCCTGAACGTGCACGAAGGCCCGCAGAGCATCAGCAAGGCGATCCCCGACGCCCACATGGCGATGGAGCCGGGCATGATCACCAGCATCGAGCCCGGCGTCTACCGCCCGGGGCAGTGGGGCGTGCGCATCGAGAACCTGGTGCTCAACGTGCCGGCGGCCACCGCCGAGGCCGGCGCCTTCGGCGAGTTCCTGGAGTTCGAGACGCTCACGCTGTGCCCCATCGACACCCGCTGCATCGACCACGGCCTGCTGCGCGCCGACGAGCGCGCCTGGCTCAACGCCTACCACCTCACGGTGCGCGAACGGCTGGCCCCGCGCGTCAACGGCGCCGCGCTGGCCTGGCTGAACCAACGCACGCAGCCGATCTGACCCCACCGGCTCGATGGCACCCGCTTTCAACCTGGGCGTCGACCTCGGCGGCACCAAGACCGAAGCGCGGCTGTTCGACGCGCAGGGCCTGGAGGTCTGGCGCGAGCGCCAGCCCACGCCCGCGGGAGACTACCGCGGCACGCTGGTGCTGCTGTCGGCCCTGGTCGCACAAGCGCGCATCCGGCGCGACGGCCTGGACGCCGCCGCGCCGCTGACCGTGGGCATGGGCACGCCCGGGACGGTGGCCGCGTCGGGCCTCATGAAGAACTGCAACTCGACCTGCCTCAACGGCATGCCGCTTCAGGCCGACTTCGAGCGCAGCATCGGCCAACCCGTGCGCCTGGCCAACGACGCCAACTGCCTGGCGCTGTCCGAAGCCTTCGACGGCGCCGGCGCGGGTGCGCGGGTGGTGTTCGCCGCCATCCTGGGCACCGGCACGGGTGCCGGCATCTGCATCGACGGCCGCCTCTTGAGCGGACCCAATGGCCTGGCCGGCGAATGGGGGCACAACCCGCTGCCCTGGGGCCTGCCTGGCGAAGACCCCGAGTTCGCTTGCTACTGCGGCAAGCGCCACTGCGTCGAGTCGCTGGTCAGCGGCCCGGGACTCGCGCGCGAGCACGCGCTGCGCCATGGCGGCAGCCTGGACGCCATCACCATCGCGGCCCGTGCAACGCAAGGCGACGCCGACTGCGCCGCCACGCTGCAGCGCCACGCCGGCCGGCTGGCACGCGCGCTGGCCGCGGTCATCAACCTGCTCGACCCGGACGTCATCGTGCTCGGCGGCGGCCTGTCCGCCATGGCTCACCTCTACACGCAGGTGCCGGCGCAATGGGCGCAGTGGGTCTTCGCGGCGGGCGCGCAGGAGCCGCTGCGCACCCGGCTGCTGCCGGCACGGCACGGCGACGCCTCGGGCGTGCGCGGTGCGGCCTGGCTGTGGCGCCAGGCGGGGGCAGCCTGAGGCCGTAGCAAGCGGTCAGGTCCTTGCGGACTTGCACGCGCGGGCTCAGCCCAGGCGCGTGAAATCGCGCTTGGGCCTTCGCCAGCCGCGCAAGCCCTTCCGGGCTTGCACGCGCGGGCTCAGACCTTGCCGTGCTTGGCGATCAGGTCCTTGGCGCTCTTGAGCAGTGCGGCGCCCTTGAAACCGCGCTTGTCCATGTCGGCCACCCACTCGTCGTCGATGTGGCTCGACAGCTTGACGAACTCCTGCGCTTCGGCGGCGGTGAAGGTGTGGATGGTGTTGCCGCGATCGGTGGCGCTCTTGCGGCCGATCGGGTCGTTGCCTTGCTGCGTCTTGCCCAGCCAGGCGGACGTGGCCAGGCCTGAACTGGCGTCGATCACCTTCTTGAGATCGGGCGCCAGGCCCTCGTACCTGGCCTTGTTCATGGCCATCACGAAGGTCGTCGTGTACAGCGCCGGGCTGCCGGCCGGGAATTCGCTGTGGAACTTGGTCAGCTCGTGGACCTTCACCGAGGGCACCACCTCCCAGGGGATGACGCAGCCGTCGATGGTGCCCTTGCTCAGCGCATCCGGGATCTGCGGCAGCGGCATGCCCACCGGGATGGCGCCCAGCGAGCCCAGCATCTTGGTCACCTGGCGCGTCGGGCCGCGCACCTTCATGCCCTTGAGGTCGGCGACCTTGGTGATGAGCTTGGTGGCGCTGTGGAACATGCCCGGGCCGTGCACGTGCAGCGCCAGCACCTGGGTTTCCTTGAACTCGTCGCGGCACTGGGTCTGGAAATACTCCCAGTAGGCCTTGGACGTGGCCTCGGCGTTGTTCATCATGAACGGCAGCTCGAAGGCCTCGATGCGCGGGAAGCGGCCTGCCGTGTTGCCCGGCAGCGTCCACACGATGTCGACCACGCCGTCGCGCGCCTGGTCGTACAACTGCACCGGCGTGCCGCCGAGCTGCATCGCCGGATAGGCTTCGAACTTGATGCGCCCGCCGGAGTCCTTCTCGACCTTCTCCATCCAAGGCTTGTTCATCGTGAGCCAGACGTTGCTCAGCGGCGCCATGAAGGTGTGGAACTTGAGCGTGACGCTCTGCTGGGCCAGGCCCGACAGGTGGGGCACGCCGAGCGCGGCTGCGGCGGCTCCGCCCTGAACGAAGGAACGGCGTTTCATGGTGGGTCGTCTCCGGCAACGGAACAGGTGAGGGGCCAGTAACTTAACGGCGCGGCCGCGCGCCCGAGGTCGCGGTTTACCCTGACTTCGCGGCAGCGGGCCGGCGGCCAGCGCAGCGCAAGCCAGGGCAATATTTGCCTAGTCAAGTATCATCGTCCTCTCTTGCTTGTCCAATCCAATCCCGTCCCGTGCCCCGCCCCATTCGCCCTGCCGCCCACTACCGCGCTGACACCTGCTTCGCCGAGCCCAGCGTGGGCCTGCTGATGAAACGCATCGCCGGGTCCATCGTCGCCCACGTCGACCAGCGGCTCGACGTGCATGGCCTGACCAGCGCGCAGTGGGGCCCCTTGCTGCGGCTGCGCAACGTCGGCCCGAGCACCGTCGTCGAGCTGGCGCGCTGGCAGCAGGTGGACCCGGGTGCGATGACGCGCCTGCTCGACCGGCTCGAAAAGAAGCAGCTGTGCAAGCGCGTGCGCTCGAGCACCGACCGCCGCGTCGTGCAGGTGCAGCTCACGCCGGCCGGCGAGACCGCCATCGCGCAGGTGCCCGAGGTGCTGGTGACGGTGCTCAACGCCCACCTGGCCGGCTTTTCCAGAGCCGAGTGGACGACCCTGAAGATCCTGCTGCAGCGCATGGACGCAAATGCCGAATCGCTGCGGGGGCAGGTTTGAGCACGCTGACCGTGCGCCTCGGCGCCGCGCTCGCCGTGACGGCGCTGGCGCTGCTGCTCGGCTGTGCCAGCCCGGGCATCCAGCGGCCGCCGGCGCAGCCGCTGGCGGGCAAGCAACTGGGCATCGAGCCCACCGCCGAGCCAGCGTCGCGGCTGGCCGCGGACTGGTGGCGCGGCTTCGGCGACCCCGCGCTCGACAGCCTGGTCGAACGCGCGCTGGCCGGGCACCCCAGCCTGCAGCTGGCGCAGGCACGGCTGCTCAAGTCGCAGGCCGGCCTGGACGCGGCCAGCGCCGCCAGCGGCCCGCAATTGAACGGCACGCTCGAGGCCACGCGCCAGCGCTTCAGCGCCAACGCCCAGGTCCCGCCGCCGCTGGGCGGCTCGGTGCGCACGCTGGCCACGGCCCAGCTCGACGCCAGCTGGGAGATCGACTTCTTCGGCCGCCACCGCGCCGCGCTCGACGCGGCGCTGGGCAGTGCCCGCGCCGCCCAGGCCGACCTGGCCGCGGCGCGCCTGCTGCTGGCCAGCAGCGTGGTGCGCAGCTGGGTGCAGCTGGGCCGGCTCGGCGATCAGCGCGGCCTGGCGCAGCGCGCCGTGCAGCAGCGCACGGAGCTGCTGGCCCTGCTGCGCCAGCGCGAGCAGGCCGGCCTCGACACGCGGCTCGATCTGCTGCAAGGCGAAGCCGCGCTGCCCGAGGCGCGGCAGCAGCTCGAGCAAGTCGACGAGCAGATCACGCTGGTGCGGCATGCGCTGGCCGCGCTGAGCGCCCAGCCCCCCGAGGCGCTGGCCGCGCTGCCCGGCCAGAAGGGCCCGTCCTGGGCGCTGCCGCTGCCCCTGCCCCTGACGCTACCCGCAGCGCTGCCGGCCGACCTGCTGGGCCGCCGCGCCGACATCGCCGCGGCGCGCTGGCGCGTGGAAGCCGCCAGCGGTGAGTGGCAAGGCGCCAGGGCGCTCTTCTATCCCAACATCAACCTGCGCGCCTTCGTCGGCCTGTCCAGCTTCGGGCTCGACCGGCTGCTGCGCGCCGGCAGCGAGCAGGTCGGCGTCGGCCCGGCGCTGCACCTGCCGCTGTTCGATGCCGGGCGCTTGCGTGCCAACCTCCAGGCCAGGGCGGCTGAAGTCGATGCCGCGGTGGCCAGCTACAACACCGCGGTGCTCGAAGCCGTGCGCGAGGTGGCCGACCAGCTCGGCACGCTGGCCTCGCTGGCGCGCCAGCAGCAGGACCAGGCGCTGGCGCAGGCCGCCGCCGAGGCCGTCCACGAGGTGGCCGGGCAGCGCTTCGGTGCCGGCCTGGGCAACCGGCTCGGGGTGCTCAACGCCGAA
Organism: Rubrivivax sp.; assembly: GCA_031392695.1. Lineage (GTDB taxonomy): Bacteria > Pseudomonadota > Gammaproteobacteria > Burkholderiales > Burkholderiaceae_C > Rubrivivax. Next base: position 1,178 of record JANMVM010000110.1, on the reverse strand, counting down.
GCCGCGGTGCTGCAGCAGCGCCGGCTGGCGGTCGAGCTGCGCGCCCGCCTGCTCGACACCCAGCTGCTGCTCATCCGCACCCTGGGCGGCGGCTATGACGCCGGCGCCGGCTCCTGAGCGGCCTGCCTTCCAACCCGCCCTGCCTGCCGCATCCACACCCGCCATGAACGCGCCCGACACCGCCGCACCCGCCGGCAACCCGGCGCGCAAACGCGCCCTGCTGACCCTGACGGCGCTGCTGGCACTGGCCGGCCTGGCCGCGGGTGTCTACTGGTTGCTGGCACTGCAGCACGTCGAGACCACCGACAACGCCTACGTGCAGGGCAACGTGGTGCAGATCACGCCGCAGCAGGGCGGCACGGTGGTGGCCATCAACGCCGACGACACCGACCGCGTCCAGGCCGGCCAGGTGCTGGTCCAGCTCGACCCCGCGGACGCCCAGGTGGCGCTGGCGCAGGCCGAAGCGCAGCTGGCGCAGACGGTGCGCGAGGTGCGCACGCTGTACGCCAGCAACGGCGCGCTGCAGGCCCAGGTGGCCTTGCGCCAGGCCGACCTCGGCCGCGCGCACCACGAGCAAGCGCGGGCGCAGGACGACGTGACGCGTCGCGCGCCGCTGCTGGCCAGCGGCGCCGTCGGCCAGGAGGAGTTCAAGCACCTGGAGTCGCAGCTGGCAGCCGCGCGCAGCAGCGTCGCCGCGGCCGCGGCCGCCACGCTGGCCGCGCAGGAGCAGCTGGGCGCCAACCGCACGCTCACCGACGGCGTCGGTCTCGACCAGCACCCGGGCGTGCTGCGCGCCGCGGCGCACGTGCGCGAGGCCCACCTGGCGCTGCAGCGCGCCACGCTGCTGGCGCCGGTGGCCGGCTTCGTCGCCAAGCGCAGCGTGCAGCTCGGCCAGCGCGTGGCCGCCGGGGCACCGCTGTTGTCGGTGATCGCGCTCGACCAGCTCTGGGTCGAGGCCAACTTCAAGGAAGGCCAGTTGCGCCAACTGCGCCTGGGCCAGCCGGTGACGCTGACGTCCGACCTCTACGGCCGCGGCGTGGCCTTCCATGGCCGCGTGGCGGGTCTGGGCGCGGGCACCGGCGCGGCCTTCGCGCTGCTGCCGGCGCAGAACGCCACCGGCAACTGGATCAAGGTCGTGCAGCGCGTGCCGGTGCGCATCCGGCTCGACGTCCAGGAGC
>JANMVM010000081.1:0-4966 GCA_031392695.1 Rubrivivax sp. | reverse complement strand
TGTTGTCGGTGGGTTTGGCGGCACTGGCGGGCCGCGTGCTGGGCGATGCCTGGGGTGGCGACTACGCCAGCCGCGTCACCGTCTACGCGGTGCTGCTGCTGTACGTGGTGGCCGGCGCGGTGGTGCTGTTCGCCAAGGTGGCCCGCCACGAGACGCGGCCGCTCACGCCGGGGCGCGTGCTGACCTGGCTGGCCAGCCTGTGGCTGTGGCCGCTGCTGCTGCTGCTGGCGGCGCGCCGGCTGCCGTCGGCCTGAGGCAGCGGCTGCGCTACTGCGACTGCAGGATGCGGCGCCCCGAGGCCTGCTGCACAGGCCGCGCGTTCATCGGGTAGATGCGGGCAAAGAGCTCGATCTGCTCGGGCGACATCGTCACTGGCTGGCGCATCACCACCCACTGCACGCCCTCGGAGCACGGCGGCGTGGTCAGCGAGCCCATGTAGGTGAAGTAGCGGCGGTCGGTGGGCAGCAGTTCGGCCAGCTCCAGCGGCACCCGGGCCGCCAGCTCCTCGCCCTTTTCCAGCGGCAGGTTGTTCCAGACCTTCTGCACCGCGGCTTGCGGCGAGCCCTTGTCCATCAGCACGGCTACCACCGCCAGCTTGCCCTGATCGTCCTTGTGCACGAGGTGCAGCGACATCTCGAACTGGCGCCCGTCGATGCGTTCTTCCGAGGGCCGGTGAAAGTGGAACTGCACCAGTTCGAAGCGCTTGCCGCCGATCTCGATGGCGTTGCCCGCTGCCACGTTGGCCTGCACCGTGTGGCCGTTGTCGATGACGCCGAAGGGGCTGGCCTGGTAGTTGAACTTCACCGGGTCGAGGTCGACCGCGAGGCCGCCACGGATGTCGATCGGGCTCTGGCGCTGGCCGCTGGCGCAGAGCGTGAACTCCGGCTTCAGGCCGCCCCAGGTCTGCGGGCCGGCCGGCCCCTGGTAGGACCAGTGGACATGCGCGGCGTGCGCCGACGCCGCAGCGGCCTTGGCCCCTGCGGTCGGGCGCGTGCCTTGGGCCGCGGCATGCACCGATGAAGGAGCCGCCGCGAGCGCCGCGGCCGGTGCCGGTGTCGGCGCCAGCTTGGCCACCACGCGCACATCGTGGCTGCCGCCGCGCTCGCTGGGCTGACCACCGGCGAGCTTGCCGGCCAGCCGCTGGCGCAGCATCTCCAGCGGGTCGATGGGAGCCGGCGCCGCCGAAGCGGCAGTTGCAGCGGCGGCGGCGCCGCGCTCATCCGGCGTTGGCTTGCCCGTTGTCAGCTTCACCGGCTTCGGGTGCGGCGTGTCCGAAGCCTGGCCGACCAGCGGCGCCAGCAGGCTCGCCGCCAGCAGCAGCGGCAGGGCTCGAAGCGGGAACGCAACGACGGGCAGAGCGGGGCAGACAGGGCTCATGGCGGGGACTCCTCACCCCCTTATCGGCCGCCTCAGCCTTCGACTTGACCCGTTTGCAGCCCGGTTTGCAATTGCGGCTTGACCCACAGCCAGGCGCCGATACCGATGCCCAACATCGCCGCCGACGTCAGCGCCAGCGCCAGCGTCGAATGCATCACCAGCGGCGCCACCACGCCGGCCACGCCGGCATTGGCCAGGCTGCCCACGCAGGCCTGCACCGACGACGCCATGCCGCGCCGCGCCGGCGCCTCGTCCAGCGCCAGCAGCGTCACCACCGGCACCATCAAGGCCCAGCCGAAGGCGAACACCGCGATCGGGATCAGCGCCCAGGCAACGTGCGGCGGCAGCAGCAGGTTCAGCGCCACGTTCACCGCCGTGGTCGCCAGCATGATGACCAGGCCGTGGCGGATCTGGTGCCGCGGCTTGATGCGCCCGGCCAGCCGGCCCGACAGCCAGGCCCCGCCCATGATGCCGCCCACCGAGAGCATGAAGAACCAGAAAAACTGGGTCGGCGCCAGGCGCAGATGCTCGCCCAGGAAGACGGGCGCCGAAAGCACGTACAAGAACAAGCCGTTGAATGGCACGCCGCTGGCGAATATCAACGCCACGAAGCGCGGGTTGCGCAGCAGCTGGCCGTAGCCCATGAAAAGGTGGCGCAGATTCAAGGGCTGGCGCGCCGTGTCGTGCAGCGTCTCGGGCAGCCAGCGCCAGGTCGCGGCGAGCAGCACCAGCCCCAGCACCGCCAGCAGCCAGAAGATGGCGTGCCAGTTGAGCTGCGCAAACAGGAAGCCGCCAACCAGCGGCGCCACCGCCGGCGCGACGCCGAAGTAGATCGTCACCTGCGACATCACGCGCTGGGCGTCGGCGGGCGGGAACATGTCGCGGATGATGGCGCGCGACACCACCATGCCGGCACCGGCCGACAGGCCCTGCAGGGCGCGGAAGAAGACCAGCTGGCCGATCGAGTCGCTGAGCGCGCAGCCCACCGATGCCGCCGTGAACAGCGCAATGCCGGCCAGCACCACGGGGCGGCGCCCGAGGCTGTCGGACAGCGCGCCATGAAACAGGTTCATCACCGCAAAGCCGAGCAGGTAACTCGACAGCGTCTGCTGCATCTGCACCGGCGTGGCGCCCACCGAAGCCGCGATGCCGGCGAAGGCCGGCAGGTAGGTGTCGATCGAGAACGGCCCGATCATGCCCAGGCAGGCGAGCAGCAAGGCCAGCGTCCAGCGCGGGCCGCGCCAGAGGGAGGCAGCGTCGGGATTCATCGAAGGGGGCGCAGTGTAGGCGCGCCGGGCAAACGGTTGTTCAAACGGTGCTTCAAACGGTGCTTCAATGCGGCCCATGAACCCTTTGCGTCGCCACATCGCCCTCGGCGCCGCTGCCGCCCTGGCGCTGCCGGCCCTGGCCAGCTTACGGCGCGCGCTGGCGCCGATGACCGACGGCCCTTTCTACCCGAACCGCGCCTGGCGCGATCGCGGGCCCTTCGCCGGCGATTGGGACGCCGACCTGACGCGCGTCGAACGCGGCGGCCGCGTCGCGGTGGCGCGCGGCGAGCACCTGGGCCTGCTGGCCGTCGTCGTCGACACCCAGGGCCGCCTGATCGACAACGCCGAAGTCGAGTTCTGGCAGTGCGACACGTTGCTGGCCTACCGCCACCCCGACGTGGCCGCGCCGCCGGGCCGCTACGACGCGGGCTTCCAAGGCTTCGGCGCCACGCGCAGCGGCGTCGACGGCAGCCTGCGACTGCGCACCATCAAGCCCCTGCCCTACCCGGGGCGCACACCGCACATCCACGTCAAGCTGCGCCACGCGGCGTTTGGCGAACTCACCTCGCAACTGTTCCTGGCCAATGAAGCCGGCAATGCGCGCGACTTCCTGTGGCGCGCGCTGCCCGCGGCCGAGCGCGGCGCGCTCGAACTGAGCCTGCAAGCCGCGCCTGCCGACAGTGGTCTGCGCTGGACGGCCAGCCACCCCCTGGTGGTGCCGGCCTGAATAAAGTGTGAAGCAAGCCGATAGGCCGGATTCTGTGCGGCAGCGCCTGTTGCCAGGCGCCACCGTGACCGCCATTCCTCTGGGCCGGAGGTCACCCTCCGGCTCGGTGCTACCTACCCGCACACGCCGCCGGGCCGGCGTTTGAGCGACGCGGCCGAAGCCTTGTCGCTCAGTGTGTGCCTACTTGGTATTGCTGCACGTAGAGATTGCCCGTTTCACCCAAGCCGGGGCTTTGCCCCGGCTTGGGTGACTGTCAGGACCGGGCTTGCGCCCGGTGCCTCGCGGCAAGCCGCGCGGCCTTGCCGGCTTGCGCCGGCGCCTGACAGAGCACCCGTGCCCAGGACCCCGGCCTGACTCGTCTCTGTTGCTCTGATCCTCACCTCGCGGTGGACAGCCGTTAGCTGCTACGCTGCCCTGTGCAGTCCGGACCTTCCTCCAGTGCCGTGTTTCCACGCTCGCACCAGCGGCGGTCTGGCCTGCTTCACGAGCCGGATTATCACCGCCCGTGGCGCGCGGCCGGCTTCAGATCGACATCCGCTCGCGCACGCCGTCAGCCACCATGCGCGCGCCGCGGCCGCGCATCACGATCTCGCCGCGCTCCATCACCAAATACTGGTCGGCCAGCTCGGCGGCGAAGTCGTAGTACTGCTCGACCAGCACGATGGCCATCGGCTGCCCGTTCATGCCGCGCTCGGCGAGCCGGCGCAGGACGCGGCCGATGTCCTTGATGATGCTCGGCTGGATGCCTTCGGTGGGCTCGTCCAGCATCAACAGCCGCGGGCCGGCGGCCAGCGCACGCGCGATCGCCAGCTGCTGCTGCTGACCGCCCGAGAGATCGCCGCCGCGGCGATGGATCATCTGCTGCAGCACCGGGAAGAGTTCGAACAGCTCGGCCGGGATCGCCGCGCTGCCGGGGCGCGAGGCCAGGCCCATGCGCAGGTTCTCCGCCACCGTCAGGCGGCCGAAGATCTCGCGCCCCTGCGGCACGTAGCCGCAGCCCAGTCGCACACGCTCGTAGGACGTGGCCCGGGTGATGTCGGCGCCGGCGAGGTGGACGCAGCCGGCGCGCACCGGCACCACGCCGATCAGGCTCTTCAGCAGCGTCGTCTTGCCCACACCGTTGCGGCCCAGGATGACCGTGACTTCGCCCAGTCGCGCTTCGAAGTCCACGTTGCGCAGGATGTGCGACCCGCCGTAGTACTGGTTCAGCCCTTCGACGCGCAGCAGCGCAGCGCCAGCATCCAGTGGGCGCCGCGGATCCGGCTCTGCCGGGCCGCTGGCCGAACGGCCCCCTTGGGGGGTACCGGGCGCGGCGAGGTTGGGGGCTCCATCAGCGCCCAAGATAGACCTCGACGACTTTCTCGTTGGCCTGCACTTCCGACAGCAGCCCCTCGGCCAGCACGCTGCCCTCGTGCAGCACGGTCACCATCTTGCGGCCCTGGGTCAGCTGGTCGACAAACTTCATGTCGTGCTCGACCCCCACCAGCGAGTGTTTGCCTTCGAGGCTGAGCAACAGCTCGGCGGTGCGCTCGGTTTCTTCGTCGGTCATGCCGGCCACGGGTTCATCGAGCAGCAGGAGTTTGGGGTCTTGCAC
>JANMVM010000064.1:0-5122 GCA_031392695.1 Rubrivivax sp. | reverse complement strand
CGGCCCCGCCGATGCTGAGCACCGCCACCTGGCGCACGCCGGGCTGCGCTGGCGCGGGCTTGGGCCGGGCCGCCAGCCAGGCCGCCGGTGCCAGCAGCAGAGGGCGCCGCTTCATGCGATCACCTCATCCGCCGCAGCCGTATCGCCGCACCAGCCGAGCAGGGCAGCTTCGAGCCGGATCCCTTGATAGGCCATCATGCCGATACCCTCCAGATGCGCAGGTCAAGGGTAACGGCACCAGCCCCTTGACGCCAGTCGGCGTTTCAAGTCGTGGGCAGCCATCGTTCAGCCGGATTGAGGATGGCGGCGCGGCGGCTGGCGATGGCATGCCTTGACAGGCAGCCGCAGCCTGCGCAGCATCCGCGCGACCTGCCAGAGCCGCCGCCAGGACGCCGCCCATGAGCCACCGCCCCGAAGAAACGCTCGACCCCACTGACTGGACCGCGGCACGCGCGGTGGCGCACCGCGCCGTCGACGACGCCATCGCCCACCTCGCCGGCCTGCGCGAGAAGCCGGCCTGGCGGCAGCCGCCGCCCGAGGTCCACGCCTACCTCAGGCAGCCGCTGCCGCAGGGGCCGACCCCGCTGGCCGAGGTCTATGGCGACCTCCTCGAGCACCTGCGCCCCTACGCCATGGGCAACGTCCACCCGCGCTTCTGGGCCTGGTTCATGGGCGCCAGCAACTTCACCGGCGCGCTGGGTGACTTCCTGGCCGCCATCGACGGCAGCAACCTGGGCGGCGGCAACACCGCGCCGGCGCTGCTCGACCGCCAGGTCGTGGCCTGGCTGCGTGACATGGTGGGCCTGCCCGCCGGCGCCAGCGGCACGCTGACCAGCGGCGGCTCGGCCGCCAACCTGGTGGCGCTGACGGTGGCGCGCAACGCCAAGGCCGCCCAGTCCGGCGTCGACGTGCGCGCCCTGGGCGTCGGCGCCTGCCCCAAGCCACTGCGCTTCTACGCCTCGGACCAGGTGCACAGCTGCCACCAGAAAGCGCTGGAGATCCTGGGCCTGGGCCACCAGGCGCTGCACCTGGTGGCCTCGGACGCCGATTTCCGCATCGACCTCGGTGCACTGCTGGCGGCGATCGACAGCGACCGCGCACGCGGCTTCGAGCCGGCGGCGGTGATCGCCTCGGCCGGCACTGTCAACACCGGTGCCGTCGATGACCTGCAGGCCGTTGGCGCGCTGTGCCGCCGCGAGGGCCTGTGGTTCCACGTCGACGGCTGCATCGGCGCGCTGCTGCGCATCGCGCCGGCAAACCGGCATCGGGTGGCCGGCATCGAGGCCGCGGACTCGGTGGCGCTGGACCCGCACAAGTGGCTGCACGCCCCCTTCGAAGTCGGCTGCGCGCTGGTGCGCGACGCGCGGCTGCACTACAACACCTTCGCCTTGCACCCCGAGTACCTCGAAGAACAGCCGCGCGGCGTCGCCGGGGCCGAGTACCTGTTCGACTACGGCATCGAGCTCAGCCGCGGCTTCAAGGCGCTCAAGGTCTGGATGGCGCTCAAGGAGCATGGCGCCCGGAAATTCGGCCGCCTGATCGACCAGAACATCGAGCAGGCGCAATACCTGCTGCGCCTGGTGCAGGCCGAGCCGCGCCTGGAGCTGCTGGCGCCGGCGCCGACCAACATCGTCTGCTTCCGCCACCGCCTGCCCGGCGCAGACGAAGCAGCGCTGAAGGCCTTCAACACCGAGATCATGCTGCGCCTGCAGGAAGCCGGTACCGCGGTGCAGACCGACACCACGCTGCGCGGCCGCCACGGCCTGCGCGTGGCGATCGCCAACCACCGCACGCGTTACGCCGACCTCGATCTGTTCGTCGCCGAGGTGCTGCGCCTGGGCGCCGCATTGCAACGGCCCTGAGCGCGCCGGTCGCTCAGCCCTTGGCCAGCCGCAGCAGCTCGCCGCCCTCGGCGACCTGGTCGCCGACGCCGTAGAGCAGCTCTTCGACGACGCCGTCGTGCGGCGCGCTGATGGTGTGCTCCATCTTCATCGCCTCCATCACCGCCAGCGCCTGGCCGCGCTGCACCTTGTCGCCGGCCTTGGCCAGGAAGGACACCACCTTGCCCGGCATCGGTGCCGTCAGGCGGCCAGCTTCGACGGCGCCGTCGCCGGCGTGGGCGATGGGGTCGTAGTCGCTGAGCAGCGCGCTGCCCTGCGGTGCGAACACGGCATAACGTTCACCGTGGGCGTAGACCGACAGCGTCCAGCGCTGCACGCCCAGTTGCACGTCGTGGCGGCCGTCGCCCAGCGGCCGCGTCGTGAAAGGCCAGCGCTGGCCGCCCTGCTGCAGCACCGTGGCGCCGTCGTGCAGCCGCACGAGCGTCGGGTTGATGGTGGCGCCGGCCAGTTCCAGGCTCAACCGCCGGTGCGCGCCGCCGTGCAGCCGCCAGCCGTCGCGGCGCGACCAGGGGTCGGCGCCTTCGAGCTGCGCTTCGGCAGCCAGGAGGTGCGCGGCGACGCCGGCGGCGGCCACCTCGGCCGCCAGCGGCGGCGCTTCGAAGAGGGCCGGGCGTTCGCGCTCGATCAGCGCCGTGTCGAGGTCGGCGGTGGCAAAGGCATGGCTGGCCACGACACGGCGCAGGAAGGCGACGTTGGTGGCCAGGCCCATGATGTGGGTGCCCTGCAGCGCCAGCGCCAGCCGCGCCAGCGCCTGCGCGCGGTCTTCACCCCAGACGATGAGCTTGGCGATCATGCTGTCGTAGTGCGGGCTGATGGCGTCGCCTTCGCGCACGCCGCTGTCCACGCGCGGCAGCTCGTCGCTGCGCTCGAAGGCCACGTGGGCGGGCCAGCGCGCGACCTGCAGCGTGCCGGTGGCGGGCATGAAGTTGGCGTCGGGGTTCTCGGCGCAGATGCGCGCTTCGATGGCGTGGCCGCGCCTGCGCAGCTGGTCCTGGCGCAGCGGCAGCGGCTCGCCGCTGGCCACGCGCAGCTGCCACTCCACCAGGTCGAGGCCGGTGATGGCCTCGGTCACCGGGTGCTCGACCTGCAGCCGCGTGTTCATCTCCATGAAGTAGAAGCGCAGGTCGCCGTCATCTGAAGGCTCGGCGATGAACTCCACCTTGCCGGCGCCGACGTAGCCCACGGCCTGCGCCGCGGCCACGGCGGCGGCACCCATCTCGGCGCGGCGCTCGGCGCTCATGCCCGGCGCCGGGGCTTCTTCCAGTACCTTCTGGTGACGGCGCTGCACGCTGCAGTCGCGTTCGAAGAGGTAGACGCACTGGCCCTGCGTATCGCCGAAGACCTGGATCTCGATGTGGCGCGGGCGCGTGACGTAACGCTCGACCAGCACGTGGTCGTTGCCGAAGCTGGATTTCGCCTCGCGCTGGCACGAAGCCAGCGAGTCGACGAAGTCCTCGGGCTTGTCGACGCGCCGCATGCCCTTGCCGCCACCGCCGGCGCTGGCCTTGATCAGCACCGGGTAGCCGATGCGCGCAGCCTCGCGCGCCAGGAAGGCCGGCTCGTTGTTGTCGCCGTGGTAACCCGGCACCAGCGGCACGCCGGCCTTGTCCATCAGTGTCTTGGCTGCGCTCTTGCTGCCCATCGCTGCAATGGCCGACGCTGGCGGGCCGATGAAGACGAGTCCGGCCGTGGCGCAGACCTGCGCGAACGCCTCGTTCTCGCTCAGGAAGCCGTAACCCGGGTGGATGGCCTGCGCGCCGGTGGCCAGGGCGGCGTCGATGATGCGCTGCCACTGCAGGTAGCTGTCGCGCGGCGCGTTGCCGCCGACGTGCACCGCCTCGTCGCAGGCGCGCACGTGACGGGCCTGGGCATCGACATCGGAGTAGACAGCCACCGTGCGCACGCCCAGGCGCCGGGCCGTGGCTGCGACGCGGCAAGCGATCTCGCCCCGGTTGGCAATCAGGATCTTCTTGAACATGGCAATGCCTCTCGCGTCAGGCCGTGGCCTGCCGCTGGGGAGAAAGACGCCGCCAGACGGCGCGCAGGAACTTGAAGAAGACCACGATGAGCACCAGCGCCATCACCACCGCCACCGCCAGCACGGGCCAGAACCACAGCGGGTGCTCCCAGGCCAGCCACAGCATGGCCGGCACCGCGGCGTCACCGGCCAGCGACAGCGCGATGTTGGAGAAGGGTTCGGGACTCGTGTTGGCCGCCGCGCGCGTCGTCGTCTTGGCGGCATGCGAGGTGGCCGCCAGCGTGCCGCCGGCCAGCGCGGCCAGCAAGGCCCAGGTGTTGCCGTCGACGCCGAAGGCGCCGTTGAGCGCGCCGAAGGCCAGCGCCGCGCCGGCCGGGATGCGGATGAAGGTGTGCACCGCGTCCCACAGCGAGTCGACGCCCGGGATCTTGTCGGCCACGAACTCGAGCACGAACATCAGGCAGCTGGCACCCAGCACCACCGGGTGCTGCAGCACGTGCAGGCCCGGCGGCAGTGGCACCCAGCCCATGAAGCCGGCCGCACCGGTCAGGAACACCACCGCATACAAACGCAAGCCGCTGGCCCAGCCCAGCGCCGCGGCCAGCGCCACCAGGTGCGACAGGTCGAGGTTCAGGTTCGCCACGACGGGTCACGCTTTTGGAGGAAGGCCTGGACACCTTCGCGGCCCTCGGCGCTGGCGCGGATGTCGGCGATGCGGCGCGCGGTCTCGTCGCGCAGCGCGGCGCTGATCGGCAGCCCCGCCACGTCCTTGACGAGCTGCTTGCAGGCCTTGATCGCGGCCGGGCCGTTGGCCACCAGCGCGGCCACGACCTCGGCCACGCGCGCGTCGAGCTGCTCGGCCGGCACCAGTTCGTGGACGAAGCCCAGCGCCGCGGCGCGCGCGGCGCTGAAGCGCTCGGCGGTGACGAAATAGCGGCGCGATGCCTGCTCGCCCAGCGCGCGCACGACGTAGGGGCTGATGGTGGCCGGCAGCAGGCCCAGCCTGGCCTCGCTGAGGCAGAAGTGCGCCGCGTCGCTGGCCACCAGCACGTCGCACACCGCCGCCAGGCCCACGCCACCGGCGTAGCAGTCGCCCTGCACGCGGCCGACCACCGGCACCGGGCACGACCAGATCGTCCACAGCATCTGCGCCAGACCGGCGGCGTCGGCGTGGTTCTGCTCCCAGGTGTAGTCGGCCATGGCGCGCATCCACGACAGGTCGGCGCCGGCACAGAAGGCCTTG
>JANMVM010000058.1:0-14500 GCA_031392695.1 Rubrivivax sp. | reverse complement strand
TGGCTGCGCTGGTGCCTCGCCCGCGGCTGCACCTGATGCGCTGCCAAGGCGTGCTGGCGCCGTCATCCACAACTTCAGCCAAGCTGCGCGCGATGGTGATGCCGCAAGCGCCGCAGGCGCCCGCCCACCAGCGCGAAGCCGGGCGCCAACGGGTGGCTGGACATTGGCACTGCCGGGGGTACGGCCGGGCTTCCAGGTCTTCGTTGCCGAGGGTCTGGGCGAGGTCCCAGTCGACGACCTTCTGCCGCCCACGCTCCTAGCAGGACGTACTTGCCGACCACGCGCTTGGATACCTTCAGCGCGAGGGCGACCTCGCTGTAGCTCAGCGAAGCCTGCAGGTGCAGGCACAGGCGCAGTGTCTCTCGGATTCGTCGCATCGTGACTCTGTTCGTTGGCATCAGGTTGGAGCGCAAATTGCGGTGAGCCTGAGGCCGGTCAGAAAGTCACTTGCGCGCTATCCCGTCGTCCACGATCAGCCTGAAATGCCGTCCACGATGGGCTGAAATACGCAGCTACGGATTGCCAAGGCCTCGCAAGGACTTGCGCCCGACCCTGCCGGCGGACTCGATCTGCTGCAAGGCCTTGCGTTCAGCGTTCAGCGCCTTTGCGGCAAGCCCTTGCGCTTCCGCCTGGTCCTGGCGCGCCTGCCGTTCGGCAAGCTGCGCACGGTCGAGTTGCCAGACCAGCCAGGCCGTCACCGCCGACATCAGGGCCAGCGCCACCACGCCGGCCAGCGCCCAGGGCCAGTGGCGGCGCAAGCCCTTTCTCAGCCGATAGACGTTGCCGACCATCGCCGACACCGGCTGGTGCGACAGCAGGCGCTGCAGGTCACGCTGCAGTGCACCGGCCGAGTCGTAGCGCTGCGCCGCGTCGTGCGCCGTCGCCCGCGCCACGATAGCCGCCAGCTCCGGCCCGCGCCGGTGGTGGTCTGCCAGCGGCCGCACCAGTTCTTGCAGCAGCCGGCCCAGGCTGAAGATGTCGCTCGGCGGCCCCGGGGCCTGGCCGGCCGCTTGTTCAGGGCTGGCATAGCCTGCGGTCATGCCCACGGCCGCTTCGCTGCCCTGGCCTTCAAGCCGGGCAATGCCAAAGTCGACCAGCATGACGCGCCCCTCGGCATTCACCAGCACGTTGGCCGGCTTGATGTCGCAGTGGATCACCAGGTGCCGGTGGGCCTGCGCCACCGCCTCGCACACCGACCCGAACAAGGCCAGGCGTTGCGCCAGCGGCGCCTGCTGCTGCTGGCACCAGCGGTCGATGGTGTCGCCATCGGCGTATTCCATCACCAGATACGGTTGCCCCGACGGCGTGGCGCCGCCGTCGAGCAGCTTGGCGATGTGCGGGTGGTTCAGACGCGCCAGGATCTGGCGTTCGCTGGTCAGGCGCGCCAGGGCTTCGGCACCCGACCAGCCCAGCAGCAGCTTGATGGCCGCCTGCTGCTGGTAGTGGCCGTCGCTGCGCTCGGCCAGGAACACGCGGCCCATGCCGCCTTCGCCCAAGGGACGCAGCAAGGTCCAGGCACCCAGCCGGTCGCCGGGTTGCAATTGACTGCCCAGCCACTGCACCGCCGCCTGCGCCACCGAGCTTGAAAAGCGCGTGGCCCCACCGGTTGGCGCCAGCAATTGCAGCACCTCGACCTGGGTGCAGTCGTCGGCGCCCAGCGACTGCAGCGCGGCGCGTTGGGCGCTGGCGTTTGGCAGATCGCACACCGCGTTGAACAGGTGTTTGATCAGGCCGTGGCGCGACAGCGCGGTGGCGGGATCCTGGGTCATGGGCAACGGCTCATGGGGGCGATCGTGCCATGCGCGGGGCGCTCTTTGAGCCGCGCACATCCTCGGCACATCCCCGGCATATCCCCAGCTTGCGTGGATTGCCGCGCCGCATTGGCGGTGGACAATGGTTCTTTTTGCGGAGCAAGAGCGGTGGGCAGACGGGCGCGGACTCACTCTCGGCGCGGCCCATCGTGAAGCCCGACATGGCGGATTCGCGTGACGTGGCGGCGCTCTGCGTGCAGTGGCCGGCGAATGAATCGCGGGCCGGCGACCAGGCGCTGCACTGCGACCGGCTGGCCAGCGCGACCCAGGTCGTGCAGGCCCACGGCGGCCAGGTGGACCCCGCTTCAACCCAGGCGCTTCAAGCGATCTTCGGCGGTGAATCTGCGCAGGCCGACCACACCGATCACACCGATCACACCGAGCGGGCCGTGCGTTGCGGCCTGGCGCTGCTGGACCTGGCCGCAGCGGGCGCCCCTCTGCGCATGGGCGTGCACACCGGGCCGATGGCCGCACACCTGGCGGCGTGCCTTGCCCACGCCGCGCCACCGGGGCGGCTGCGCTTGAGCCTGCAGGCCGCCGCGCAGGTGCGCGAGCGCTTCGACATCGAAGTGCCGGCACCTCTGGCTGTCGCTGGGCTGCAGATGCCCCTGCACGCAGGCCTGTTGCGGCCAGCCAGGTCGCAGAGCCTGCAGCCGGCCGACGATGTGCGCACGCCCCTGGTCGGACGCCAGCCTGAACTCGCGGCGTTGCAGGCCGCGTTCCAGCGCCTGTTCGACACCCGGCACGACAGCTGTCAAGCGCGAGCCTTGACGGTGCTGGCCGAGCCCGGCATCGGCAAGAGCCGGCTGCTGCGCGAATTTGCGGCCTGGGCCCAGGCCCAGCCCGTGGCCTTCCATGTCCTGCGTGGCAAGGCCAGCCCGCAGGACGAAGGCCAGCCCTTCGGCCTGCTCGGCGGCCTGCTGCGGTCGTTCTGCCAGATCGACGGCGACAGCACGTCCGAAGCCGCGCGGGCCCGGCTTGAACAAGCCATCGTGCCGTGGTTCATGCCGTGGTTCGTGCAGGACGAAGGCGCTGATCTCGCCGAAGGCCAGGCCCACGTGCTGGGACACTTGATCGGCATCGACTTCGCAGACAGCCGCCACCTCCAAGGCCTGCTCAGCGCGCCGCAGCAGATTCGGCAACTGGCCTTCAACGCGGCGGCGCAACTGCTGCGGCGGCTCAGTGCGGCAGGCGGCGCGCCGGTGCTGTTGCAGATCGAAGACCTGCACTGGGCCGACAGCGACACGCTGGACTTCCTGGACCACCTGCTCAAGGCCAACCACGACATCGCGATGCTCATCGTGTCCACCGCCAGGCCGACCCTGTCCGATCGGCGGCCGGCGTGGGCGCAGAGCGCCGGCCCGCACACCCGGCTCAACCTGGGTCCGCTGGACCCGGCGGCCGGCCAACAACTCGCCGCCCAACTGCTCAAGCGGTTGCCCCAGATTCCACCCGCGCTGCTGGCCCGTGTCGTCGATGCCACGCAAGGCAATCCGTTCTGCATCGAAGAGCGGGTCCGGTTGCTGATCGACCTGGGTGTCATTCAGGCCGGCATTGGCGACTGGAGCGTCAGCATGGCCAAGCTGCGGGCCGCCAAGCTGCCCAAGACGCTGGCCGGCGTGCTCACCGCACGGCTGAACCTGCTGCCGGCCGCCGAGCGGCGCGCGCTGCAGCAGGCCAGCGTCATTGGGCCCGTGTTTCTGCAAGGCGCCTTGCTGGCCTTGGGTGCCGGCGCCGCCCGGGCCATGCGCGGACTGATGCAGCGTGAATTGACGCTGGCCCACGCTTGGGTGGGCGCTGCAGGCGCAGCAGCGGGTGACGGTGCAGCGCAGTTCAGCTTCAAGCACCAACTGCTGCAGCAACTGGCCTACGACACCCTGCCCAGCCCCACCCGCCGCACCCTGCACGGCAAGCTGGCGCGCTGGCTGGTGACGCTGACGGGGCCGCAGGCGAGCGAGGTGCTGGGCCTGACTGCCCACCACTTCGAGCAGGCGGGCGACGATGAACAAGCCGCGGCGCAGCACACCCGCGCTGCCGAGCATGCGGCATCGCGCTTTGCCCTGGACGCCTTGGCGACGCATGCGCAGCGGGGCCTGGCGCTGCTGGACACTTTAGCCGTTAGCCCGGACCGCCGTGAACTGCGTTGGCGGCTGCTGAGGATGCGCACGTCGATGATGGAACACGGCAGCCAGGGCGCTCAACTGCGGGCCGACCTGGACGCCCAGTCCGCGCTGGCTGAAGAACTGGCCGACGACACCAAGCGCGCCCTGGCCGGGCAGCGCCAAAGTCAGTTGGCGATGCTGACGGCTGACTTTGCTGGCATGAAGGCTGCGGCGCTGCACACCATGGCCTGCGCCGCGCGGGCCGACCAGCAGGCGCTGCGGCTGGCTGCCTTGCGCACCCTGGCGCTGGCCCACTGCTACCTGCGCGATTGGGACGCGGGCCTGCGGCTGGCGCAGCAGTGCCTGGTGCAAGCGCGCGAACTGGGCCTGCTGCGCATCGAAGCCGCCTGCATGAACACGCTCAGCATGGTCGCGCAAAAGAGGCAGGACCCGGTGGCCCGCCTGCGCTGGAACGAACAGGCGCTGCCCTTGCACCAGCAGCTTGACGACCGCCGCCAGACGGCGATCGCTCTGACCAATCTGGGCGACGGCTGGCTGGAACTGGGCGAGCTGTCGGTGGGCCGGCGTTACTGCGAAGAGGCCCTGCGACTGGCCACGGCGGTGGGCCACCGCTTCTCTGAATGCCATGCGCTGTGCAACCTGTCCAAGCTCGAACGCTGGTTGGGCAACGGCCCGCAGGCCCTGGCGCTGGCGCGGGCCGCGCTGGAGGCGGCGCTGGCCCTCGGCGTGCCGCAACTGGAGCAGATGGCGCTGAAGCGACTCGGCAATGCGCAGTGGATCACCGGCGACCGTGCTGCCGCGGCTGAAGCGTTTGAGCAGGCACGCGCCCAGGCGCTGAAGCACAAGATGGCACAACCCGACGACGCCTCGGCCGGCCTGGCCCGATTGGCGCTGGCCGACGGCGACCTGGCGGGCGCGCTGCGGCAGGTGCAGCACGTGCTGGACCGCGCGGCGGCCAGCGGCTACGCGCACGATGCCGAGCATCCCCACCAGGTTGACCTGGTCTGCCACCTGGTGCTGTCCAGCGCCGGTGACCCGCGCGCCGATGCCTGGCTGCAGCGCGCCCACGGCCAATTGCTGACCGTGGCCGCGACCATCAGCGACGCGTCCTTGCGCGAGGGTTTCCTGAACAACATCCCCGACCACCGCGCGATCCTGGCCGCCTGGGCCCTGCACGAACAGGAAGTCGCGGCCGACCCTGGCACCCTCGCACAGTAGACGGCCCTGGGCTTAGTCCGACGCGTGGGATCATTCCCGCATGTCCGGCCCCGCATCCCCCCCGCTCACCGTGCTGCTGCAGGCCTGGCAGCAGGGCGACCGCGAGGCCTTCACGCAGCTCATCGGGCATGTGCATGGTGAGTTGCGCCGCATGGCGGCTTCGCGCCTGCGCGGGGCCGAGACGCCTTCGCTGGCGGCGGGCGACCTGCTGCACGAAACGCTCATCAAGCTGATGGACGCGCCGCCGGCCTGGCAGGACCGCGCGCACTTCTTCGCCACCGTGTCGCGCGCCATGCGCTCGGTGCTGGTGGACCACGCACGCGCGCGCCAGACCGACAAGCGCGGTGGCGCCTGGCAGCGCCTGGGCATCACGCTGTCGGATGTGGGCGAAGAGTCCAACATCGCCGACCTGCTGACGCTGAACCAGCTGCTCGACCAGTTGGCCCTGCTCGACCCGCGCGCGGCCGAGGTGCTGCAACTGACCTACTTCGGCGGCCTGCAGCGCGACGAGATCGCCACCGTGCTGGCCCTGTCGGTGCCCACCATCGACCGTGAACTGCGCTTTGCGCGCGGCTGGTTGTCGGCGCAACTGCAGCGCGATCTTGAAGCCTGAACCAGGGGTTTCAGCGTCACGCTGATAGGTTCGCGCAGCGAATCTCGTTGAGTCGGGTTGGGGCACCACGGTCCGGCCGCGGTGCCCACGACTGTTGGCCCGGTCTTCAACTCCACAGCGAAAGGCGCAATGCCATGAATACCGCTACCCGATGGGCAGCCGTGCTTGTCATGTCGGCTCTCGCAGGTTCGGCGCAGGCAACCCTGACCAGCCTGGGCAACGGGACATTTTCAGACACCGCGAACAACATCACGTGGCTGTCCGACTGGAACATGGCCCGGGGGTCGGCCTTCGACAATGGCTCGTCGGCCACCGACGGCCGATTGACCTGGGCCAACGCCAACAACTGGGCTGCCAGTCTCAGCTTTGCCGGCTTCAGTGACTGGCGGTTGGCCACCATGGCCGAATTCACGGCGATGTACAACTCCGTTGGTGCAAATCCCACCGGCTTGAATCCCTACGTGTCGAATTGGGGTCCTACGACTGACTTCTGGAGCGCAGACCCGCTAACCGCGACTGTGGCGCGCTACTTCTTCATCTCGCCATACGCCAATACGCTGCAGTCCAACGCCATGAGCGCCGATCTGGGGGTCGTCGCCGTGCGCACGGGCATCGGTGCCGCTGCCGTGCCCGAGCCGCAGTCGCTGGCCCTGGTGCTGCTGGCACTGGGCTCCGCAGCGCTGGCCACGCGACGGCGCGGCGCTTGAGGGCCTGGCCACACACCCCTGAGACCCCCCAACTGTGGCCCGTTGCGCACGGCCGCCACGCGCCGTGCCCCGCATTCAGGGGGTGCAGATGCAAGCGACTGATAGGACGCACCTCGGCTTCACGTTGACGGCGGTAGGGAAGACCATCGACCCTGTTTCACCAGATCGGCTTGGGCACAAGCGCTGGTGGGGCCAACCTGCCTGGAGAAACCCGCGTGAAACCCACCCTGCTGAAGACCGGCCTGATCGCCGCCTTGTCGCTCGCCGCCGCCTCGGCGCAGGCGAGCCTGACCTTCACCTTCACCACCGCCGGTGGCGGCACCATCCTCGGGCAGATTGATGGTCTGCTCAACATCGCCGGCACCCAAGCCGCCACCAACGTCTTCGTCAACAGTTTCAGCGGTGCCAGTTTTCCCGCCTCGTTCACGGTGCCGTACGACTACGGTGCTGGCGGTTCATTCACGGTCACCGGGGGCGCGCTGACGTCGGCCAGCTTCTCGGGCTACCGCGCCGGCAACCCCGCGACGCAGTTCCAGTTCGATCTGTCGACGCCGAGCTTCAACATGCACTCGTTCAACAACGGCGCGGATCTGCGCGGCAGCAATCTCGTGTTCAGCTCTTTTGCCGCGACCGTGCCCGAACCCGGCGCCGCACTGTTGGTGCTGACGGCGCTGGCCGGGATGGCAGGGGTGAGCCGGCTCGCTCGCCGACGGCCTGGGCCCGCTGCGCCAATGGGCGTCTGAGCGCCCGCTCGGCCCGCAGCCACTGCCCACTGAAGCCCTGGGCAGCTCGCTCGCCTGGACTGAACGCCCTTGAGACCCGACCCCCACCTGCTCGACCGCGGCGCGCGGCGACACGCCGCCGTCCCCCCGCGACCGGTGATTGGCCCGTGCGCGCTGTTGTTGGCGCTGGCGCTGTGCGCCTGCACCGACGCCCCCACGTCGCTGCAGGATGCACAGCGCCTCTACAGCGACGGCGACTTCGACCGCGCGCTGGTCGCGACCGGCGTCGCGCTGGAGAAGGACGCGCTCGACGCCGAGGTGCTGCTGCTGCGTGCGCGCATCTTCGTTGACCAGGGCAACGGGGGGCGCGCGCAGAACGAATTGCGCAAGGCCCTGGCGCTGGGCATGGGGCATGACCGGCTGGACGCCGTGTTGGCAAAGGCGATGCTGCTGGACGGGCAGGCGGCGCGTCTGCTTTCCGAGCTGACGCCATCGCCACGGCACCGCGGCGACGTGCTCGCCGGCCTGCATGTGGCCCGGGGGCTGGCGCAGTTGGCGCTGGGCCAGGCGGACAGTGCGGCGGGCAGTGCGGCGGGCCGTGTGGATCAAGCGCGCGCCTCGTTCGCACTCGCCCTTGCGGCCATGCCCGACTGCACCGAGGCGTTGCTGGCTGAAGCGCGCCTGGACTACGCGGCCGGCCTGGTGGTTGCAGCGGCTGCGCGCATTGAGCGGCTGCTGCAGCAGTCACCGCGCCTGGCCGAGGCTTGGCTCTTCAAGGGCGAACTGCTGCAAGCTTCAGGGCAGCCGGACGCGGCATTGCAGGCCTACGCGCAGGCCGAGAAACTGCTGCCCCACAGTGTGTTGCCGCGCCTGGCGGCCGCGCGCATCCTGATCGACATGGGGCGCAACGACGCTGCACAGGCCCGGCTCGACCGCGTGCTGCGCATGGCGCCACACCATGCGGCGGCCAACTACACACAGGCCCTGCTGCACTTCCAGAACCGCAACGACGCGCAGGCTCAGGCCTTTGTCGAAACCACCCTGAAACTGGTGCCTGACCACGCGCCGGCGCTCTTCCTGCTGGCTGGCGCCCAACTGGCACAGGGCGCCGTGCAGAAGGCGCAGCGGCGTTTCCTGAACGTCATGCAGGCCGCGCCCGACGACCTGTTCGCCCGCAAGCTGTATGTCGCCAGCGTGTTGCAGACGAACGAACATGCGCGCGCGCTGGAGGCCCTGGCGCCGGTGCAGGCGCAGATCGCGGCCGACATCGATTTGCTCTCACTCGCGGGCCAGGCACACATGCAGGCCGGCGACTTTGCCAAGGCCCAGCCTTACCTGGAGCGTTCGGCCGCGCTGCACGCCGACCCCACGGCTGCACGGGTGCGGCTGGGCCTGAACCAATTGCAGCGCGGCGAGGCAGCGCGCGGCTTCGCCGAACTGGAGCGTGCCGCGGGCATGGACCCTGGCGGCACACGGGCCGACTTTGTGCTGGCGCTGTCGCACCTGCGGCGGCGCGAATTCGACGCCGCCTTGCGCGCCGCGCGCCAGCTGGAAAACAAGCAGCCGCGCAATCCGATTGCCTTCAACCTGGCCGGTGCCGCGCAGGTTGGCCTGGAAGATCTGGCCGCAGCGCGCAACAGCTTCGAACGCGCGCTGGCCCTGGACGCGGGCTACCGGCCCGCTGCCATCAACCTGGCGCTGGTGGACCTGCGAACGGGCCGCCGCGACAGCGCGGCACAGCGCCTGCAGGCGGTGCTGGTGCAGGAGCCCGGCAATGTGGACGCCATCGGCGCGCTGGCCCGGCTGGACGGCACACCGGGTGCCTTGCTGCGCCTGTTGCAGCAGGCCCGCGCGGCCGACGCGCAGGCGCTGCCGGTGCGGCTGCTGTTGGCGCGCGAGATGATGGCAAATGCTCGTGCGGACACCCCCGCAGACGCCGACACCGATGGCGCCCTGGAAGTTGCCAAGGAGGCCAACGCGATCGCACCCGACAGCGCGGAGACACTGGACGTGCTGGGCGCCGCACAAGGCGCTGCCGGCCGCAAGCGCGACGCTGTGACGACGTACGAAAAACTGGTGCGCATCAGCGGCGGCGCCGTCAGCGCGCGTTACCGCCTGGCTGGTGCCTACGTCGCCAGCGAGATCTGGACTCGCGCCGAAGAAGAGTACGGGCTCGTCATCGGCATGCGGCCCGACCATGCTGGCGCGATGCTCGACCTGGCGCGGCTGCATGCTGCACGCGGGCAGTTTGCGGCGGCTACCCAGATCGCCAACGACTTGCAAGCGCGCCTGCCACGGTCGGGCGCCGGGCACGAGCTGAAGGGCGACCTGCTGGCGTGCCAGAAGCGCTTTGCCGAGGCGATAGTCGCCTACAACGCCGCCTTTGTCATCGCGGCGCGCGGCGCGCTGGTGGTCAAGCTGCACGGTGCCGCGCGGCAGGCCGGAGGCAGCGGTCAAGGCATCGACCTGCAGCGGCTGCAACAGTGGCTGGCCTTGCACCCGGACGATGCACCCACGCGCCAGTATCTGGCGGACCAACAACTCGCTGCCGGGGCGGTGGCGGCGGCGATCGAGAACTACGCGCGTGTGTTGGCTGCCGATCCGCGCAATGCCTTCGCGCTGAACAACCTGGCGAACGCGTGGCGCGCGCTGGGCGACCCACGCGCCTTGCAGACCGCAGAGGCGGCCTATGGGCTGCGGCCCGACCACCCGCAGATTGCCGACACCTTGGGTTGGATGCTGATCCAGGGCGTCGCGAGCGATCAGCTGCCACGCGGCCTGCGCCTGATCCGGCAGGCCGCCGCAGAGCTTGAGCACTCACCCGACATCGGCTTGCACCTGGCCATCGCCCTGGCCAAGACTGGCGACAAGCCCGGCGCGCGGGCGCTGGTGAAACGGCGGCTCGACATGGGCCAGGACATCCGACTCGACCCGCAGGCACGGGCCTTGTTGCAAGGCACTTAGTGAGGACAGACCCATGAACAACACGAAGCGCACGAATCGCCTGAGCCACGTAACGCATCAATTACACACCCTCAAGGCGCCGCTGCTGTGCAGCCTGGTCCTGCTGCTGGCGGCGTGTTCGCGGCAGGAAGCCGGCGGCATGGACCAGGCGCTGCAGCACCTGGACGAAGGCCGCGTCACTGCCGCGATGATCGAGACCCGCAACCTGCTGCAGAAGAACGGCCTGAATGCCGACGCGCAGTTGCTGCTGGGGCGCATCTTCGCGGCGCTGGGCGACACCGCCAGTGCCGAGCAGGAGATCCGCAAGGCCGAAAAGCTGGGCATGGACCATGCGGCTGTCACCGTGGCGTTGGCCGAGGCGCTGCTGACTGGCGGGCAGTTCCAGCGCCTGATCGATGAGATCAAGCCTGGCGGCGAGTCAAGCGCCGAAAGCGCCGAAATCACGGCCGAGCTGCTCGCTGCGCGCGGCCAGGCCCAGCTGTCGCTCAAGCGCCAGCAGGACGCGGCGGCTTCGTTCAGCGCCGCGCGCCTGGCGGCGCCGGCCTGCGTGCGCGCGCTGCTGGGCCAGGCGCAACTGGCCTTGCTGGCCAAGGACATGGCCGGTGCGGCGGCGCTGGCCGACAGCGCCTTTGCCGCGCGACCGAAGTCGCTGGACGTGTGGCTGACAAGGGCCGACATCGCACAAGCCAACGCCAAGCCCGAGCGGGCCATTCAGGCGCTGGAGCAGGCCATCAAGCTCGCACCCGGCAGCATCATGCCGCGCCTGGCCGTGGCACGGCTGCAGATCGACAACGACAAGCTCAGCGATGCCCAGGCTCAGCTCGACACGTTGCGCAAGATGGCGCCGAAACATCCGCTGGTCAACCACACGCAGGCCGTGCTGCACCTCCGTCAGCGGCAGTTTTCGCCGGCCCGCGAAGCAGCGCAGCTGGCGGTGGCCGCGGCGCCGACCTACGTGCCTGCAGTGCGCCTGCTGGCCGAGGCCGAGTTGGAGACTGGTTTTGTGCAGCAGGCCCAAACCCGATTGCAGCAACTCCTGCAGGCCCACCCGGAAAACCCGATCGTGCGCCGTTCCTATGCCGCTGCGATGCTGCGCATCAACCAGCCCGCGCTGGCGCTTGAAGCGCTGGCGCCGCTGCTGCAGCAGGCTGAGGTCGATCCAGCCTGGCTGTCGCTGGCCGGCCAGGCCCACATGCAGGCCGGCGACTACACCAAGGCCAGCGCACTGATGACGCGGGCGGCCGCCGCATCGCCGGCCGCCGCCAGCGACCTGGTGGCGCTCGGCATGCGCCAGGTGGCGCGCGGCGACACCGCCAGCGGCCTGGCCGAGTTGGAGAAGGCATCGACGCTCGACGCACAGGGCACGGGCGCCGACTTCGTGCTGGCGCTGACCCACCTGCGGTCGGGTGCCTTCGACCGCGCGCTGGCAGCGGCGCAGCGGCTGCAAGTCAAGCAGCCGGGCAACCCGATGGTCCACAACCTGTTGGCAACCGCCTACATCGGCAAGGGCGACCCGGCGTCTGCGCGCAACAGCCTGGAAAAGGCCCTGTCGCTGGACGCGAACCACACACCCGCCGCCCTCAACCTGGCGGTTCTGGACGTCGAGCAGGGGCAGCCCGCGCTGGCGCGCCAACGGCTGCAAAACCTGCTCGCCAAAGACAAGGGCAATGTCGAGCTGATCACGGCGCTGGCGGCTTTGCAGGGCAAGCAAGGTGGCGAGCTGGGAGACAAGCAGGATGGTGGGTCGGGCGAACTGTCGCGGCTGCTGGAGCAAGGCCGCGCCGCTGACGCCAAGGCCGTCGGCGTGCGGCTGCTGCTGGTGCGCCGGCACCTGATCGACAACGACATCGCTGCCGCGCTGCAGGTGGCGCAGGAACTGCAGCAGGTGGCGCCCGACAACCCGGATGCGCTGGCCGCTTTGGGTGCGGCGCAGTTTGTCAACGGCCAGCGCCCGCAGGCGCTGGCCACCTACACCGCGCTGTTGGCCAGGACGCCCAACTCGCCCGAGGCCACGGTGCGTCTGGGCGACGTGCACGCGGCGCTGCAGGACACGGCGGCCGCCGAAGCGGCCTACGCCAAGGCCATGGGCATGAGCCCGGACTATCCGGGTGCCGTGGCCGCGATGGTCAGGCTGCTGGCGCGCACCGGCCGCACCACCGAGGCGCTCAAACGCGCTGAGGACTGGCGCCGTCGTGCCCCCCAGTCGCCGCTGGGTGAAGAACTGCGGGGCGATGTCTTGGCATCGCAGAACCAGTTTGCGCAGGCAGCGCGGGCTTACGACGCGGCCTATGCCCTGGCGCCCAGTGGCGACATGGCCGTCAAGCACCACGGCGCCATGCGCCGCGCAGGGGTTGGCCAGGTGGGCGCCAAGGTGGACGGCAGCCGCCTGCAGCAATGGCTGCGCCAGCATCCGCAAGACCTGGCCACGCGCCACTACTGGGCCGACCAGCAACTGCACGCGGGCGACCTGGCGGCCGCCAGCGACAACTACCGCTTGGTCATCGAGGCCCAGCCGGGCAACGCCTTCGCGATGAACAACCTGGCGAATGTCTACCTGATGCAAAGGGACGCGCGCGGCCTGGCCACCGCGCAGGCGGCGCTGAAGTTGAGCCCCAACGACGCCAACATCATGGACACCGTGGGCCAGGCGCTCACCGAATCCGGCGCCGCTGCGCAGGCGCTGCCCATGCTCAGGAAGGCGGTGTCGCTGAATCCCGAAGAGACGACCTATCGGATTCACCTGGCGCTGGCATTGGCCCGCAGCGGTGACAAGCCCGCTGCGCGCGACGAGGTCAAGCGCCTGGTGGCCTCTGGCAGGCCGGTGCAGATCGATGGCGAGATGCGCGAGGCGCTGAAATAGCGGCGGGCTGGATGTCCCAAAAGCAGCCGCAGCCGCAGCCGCAGCACAGCGCAGCGCAGGCCGGAGCACGGCTGCCTGGCGGCGCATGGTTCGTACTGATGCTGTGCGCGGCGCTCTGCACGCCCCCCGCCCATGCAGGCCGCACCGACAGCGACTGGATGGCACCGGCGGCGCGCGCGCCGCTGATCGATGCGCCGGGCGGTCTGGAGCAGTTGGACGCCGGGCAGCCCGCGCCGCCTGGGCACCTGCTGGCCGCCAGCCCCGGCACCACCCGCGCGGCCATCGTGGCCGACATGCGGATCGCCACCCACGCAGAAGCCCAGGCCTTGCTGCAGGGCGGCGGGTTGCCGGGCAGTGCCGACGCGGGCGCTGCCACGGCCACGCTCTCGGCCTTGCTGGACCACCTGCGCACGACCCTGCCTTCGCCGACATCTGTAACGCCACGGATGCACGGCACCGCAGGCGCCGTCAATGCCGATCTGGATTGCGCCCTCTTCGCCCACAGCGTTCGGGTGCTGCGCTTGCTGGGTGCCAGCGATGTGCGCAAGCCCGCCGAAAGTGCCGGGCCCGCAAGTGCGATGTGGCTCGATGTGCCGATACGCTGCCTGGCCACGGTGCCGCGCGTTGAATCGCCGGCGCCCGTCAGGCTAGCGGTGCCGGCGGCCGCGGATAGGGCCACGGAAGGTACCGGCCTGCAGCGCGGGCCAGCCACCCTAGCCTGGGTCAGGGCCCACAGCGACTGGCTGGTCATACTGGCCGCGTCCGTCGTTCTCACGGGGGTGCTCGGCCTGGCGGCTCGGGCCCGCGCTCGCGACCAGGCCAACGGGCATCAGTGGCGTTGAAGCCGGCTTTGCGCCGCGTGCCCTGCGTTGCCTGGTGCTGGACGGCGTGTACCGGCTCGGCGCCGATGGTGAACCGGTCTTCGTCGAAGTGCCCGCGCCGACCGATGCGGCGCTGCAAGCGGTGTTGCACGAGATCATCACCCGACCGACGCAGGCTGCTCACCCGTCGCCGCGTGCTGATCGAAGTGCAGGGCCGAGCCTGCTTGGCCGACAACGAGAGCGATTCGGACGAGGCCCGTGCGCTCGGGTGGCTGCAGGCCGCTGCAGGCGGCTGCATGCACTTGCCGCATCGCCTTCGACCCGCGCGCCGGGCAGAAGGCGCTGACTGTGCTGACGGTGCAAGGCCCGATGCCCAGGCAGACCGACTTCAACCAGACGCTGTGTGCCGACAGCAACGGGTTCAGCCTGCACGCCGCCGTACGCTGCGACGCCGACGACCGACAGGCGCTGGAACAACTGTGCCGCTACATCACCCGCCCGGCTCCGGCCGATGAGCACGTGCTGCTCAACGCAGCCGCACAGGTCGTGCTCAGGCTGAAGACAGCCTGGCGCGACGGCACCACGGCACCGCGCATCTGGTGACGTCACGGCTGGAGTTCATGCAGCCCCTGGCTGCGCTGGTGCCTCGCCCGCGGCTGCA
>JANMVM010000057.1:0-2622 GCA_031392695.1 Rubrivivax sp. | reverse complement strand
CCCAAGCGCGCGCTGATCGTCGATGTGCCGATCGAGATGGACGACGGCCGCGTGGCCCACTTCGAGGGCTATCGCGTGCATCACAACCTGTCGCGCGGCCCCGGCAAGGGGGGCGTGCGCTACCACCCCGACGTGACGCTGGAAGAAGTGATGGCGCTGAGCGCATGGATGACGGTCAAGTGCGCCGCGGTGAACCTGCCGTACGGCGGCGCCAAGGGCGGCATCCGCGTCGATCCGAAGACGCTGTCGCTGAAGGAACTGGAGCGCATGACGCGCCGCTACACCAGCGAGATCGGCATCATCATCGGTCCGCAACGCGACATTCCCGCGCCCGATGTGAACACCAACGGCCAGATCATGGCCTGGATGATGGACACCTATTCGATGAACACCGGCACCACGGCCACCGGCGTCGTCACCGGCAAGCCGATCCACCTCGGCGGCAGCCTGGGCCGCGTCAAGGCCACCGGCCGCGGCGTGTTCGTGACCGGGCGCGAAGCGGCACGCCGCCTGGGCCTCGACCTCAACCATGCGCGCGTCGCGGTGCAGGGCTACGGCAACGTGGGTTCTTCTGCGGCGGAGCTGTTTGCGCAGGCCGGCGGCACCGTCGTGGCGGCGCAGGACCACACCGGCACGATCTTCAATGACAAGGGCTTCGACATCGCCGACCTTGCCGCACACGTGCGCGCCCACGGCGGCGTGGGCGGCTTCTTGGGCGCCGAGCCGATGAGCGGCGAGGACTTCTGGGACGTCAAGTGCGACATCCTGATCCCGGCAGCGCTCGAAGGCCAGATCACGGCGGCGCGCGCCCAGCGCATCAAGGCCCGGCTGGTGCTCGAAGGCGCCAACGGCCCCACGGTGCCCGAGGCCGACGACATCCTGGCCAGCCGCGGCGTGCTGGTGGTGCCCGACGTCATCTGCAACGCCGGCGGCGTGACGGTGAGCTACTTCGAGTGGGTGCAGGACTTCAGCAGCTTCTTCTGGAGCGAGGACGAGATCAACGTGCGTCTGGACAAGATCATGGTCGACGCGCTGAAGAAGATCTGGGACACCGCCGACCGCCACCAGACGACGCTGCGCACCGCCACCTTTGCCGTGGCCTGCGAGCGCATCCTCACGGCGCGCGAGGAGCGGGGCTTGTACCCCTGACACGGTGGCGGGCGAGGCCGCCCGCGAAGTTGCGACAATGAAGGGATGAACACCCCGAAGTCCAGCAATCCCTTCGCCGCGCACAACCCGTACGGGGCGGCGCCGACCGGTCCAAACGCCCACGCTGCGGCGCCTGCCGCTGCAGCGCCGGCCGGCTCTTTCGTCTTCGACGTCACCGAGGCCGACTTCCAGGCCCGCGTGCTCGAGCGCTCGCTGCAGGTGCCGGTGCTGGTGGACTGCTGGGCACCGTGGTGCGGGCCCTGCAAGTCGCTTGGGCCGGTGCTGGAAAAGCTGGCCGGCGACTACGGCGGCGCCTTCGAGCTGGCCAAGATCAACACCGACGAGGCGCCCAACATCTCGGCCGCGCTGCGCATCCGCAGCATCCCGTTGGTGGTGCTGTTCGTCGGCGGGCGGCCGGTCGACCAGTTCACGGGCGCGCTGCCCGAAGGGCAGATCCGCGCCTTCCTCGACAAGCACCTGCAGCCGCCGGGCGACCCGATGGAAGAGATCCGCGCCGAAGCCGCCGCGGCAGCAGAACCGGCCGAGGCCGAGGCGTTGCTGCACGAGGCGCTGGCGATGGTGCCCGGCCACCCGGACGCCACCGTCGACCTGGCCGAACGGCTGATCGCCCGCAGCGCGCTGGCCGATGCCACGGCGCTGCTCGACACCGTGCCGGCCGAGGCCCGCGGCGACCGCGACAGCGCCTTGCGCAAGCGGCTGCACTTGCTGGCCAACAAGCCGCCCGGCGACGCCGCGGCACTGGCTGCGCGCATCGCTGCCGACGGCAAGGATTTCGAGGCCCGCTTTGCGCTGGCCGCACTGCAGGCCTACGAAGGCGACTTCGGCGCCGCCTTCGACCAGCTGCTCGAGGTCGTGCTGCGCGACAAGGCCGAGGGCAAGCCGGTGCGCGAGCGCGCGCGCCAGCAGCTCATCGAATGGTTCGAGGTCTGCCCCGACGCCGCCGCGGTCAGCCGCGGCCGCCGCTACCTGGGCATGTACCTCAACTGACTGCGCCGGGCGAGCCTGGGGCCGGGTTGCCAACGGGGGCGTGTTTCCACGCTCCCGCGCGCCGGGCCGCGGTGCTTCAATACGGGCGCGCAGCCGCGCCCGCCGGGCGCGGCCAAGGAGATCGCCATGGACCGCAAATTCCTCATCGCCTGGCTCGTGACCTTCGTGGTCTGGATGGCCGAAAGCTTCATCGTGCACGGGCTCCTGCTGCAGCGCGACTACGCCAGCATGGCCGCGCTGTTCCGGCCCGAGGCCGATGCGCAGAACTACCTGCCGATCATGCTTGGCGCGCACGTGCTGCTGGCCGGCGCCCTGGTCTGGATTTACCGCCGCGGCCTCACCGCCAGTGCGCCCTGGGCGCCGCAGGGCTGGCGCTTCGGCATCGCCATCATCCTGCTGACCATCGTGCCGACCTACCTCATCTACTACTGTGTGCAGCCGCTGCCCGGCGCCATGGTGGCCAAG
>JANMVM010000032.1:0-15728 GCA_031392695.1 Rubrivivax sp. | reverse complement strand
CGGGTCGACGCGGTGTCGCTGGGCATCATGGTCAACCGCGAGGGGCTGCGCTTCGACGACGAAGGCGAAGACTTCTGGCCCAAGCGATACGCCATCTGGGGCCGGCTCGTCGCGCAGCAGCTGGGCCAAGTGGGGCACTGCGTCATCGACGCCAAGGCCGTGGGCCGTTTCATGCCGCCGGTGTTCCAGGGCGAACGTGCCGACACGCTGCAACAGCTCGCGATGCAACTCGGCCTGCCGCCAGAAGCCTTCCTGAAGACGGTGCGCAACTTCAACGCCGCCTGCCGTGTCGGCAGCTTCGACCACGCGGTGCTGGACGACTGCCACACCGAGGGCTTGGCGCCGGCCAAGACGCACTGGGCGCGGCCCATCGACACGCCGCCCTTCCACGGCTACACGCTCAAGCCCGGCGTGACCTTCACCTACCTGGGGCTGAAGGTGGACGAAAGCGCTGCCGCTCACTTCGGTGGCCAGCCCAGCAGCAACCTCTTTGCCGCCGGCGAGGTGATGGCCGGCAACGTGCTGGGCCAGGGCTACACCGCGGGCGTGGGCATGACCATCGGCACCGTGTTCGGGCGTATCGCCGGAGCTTCGGCCGCCGCTTGCGTGCGCCAGCTTGAGGTGGCCGATGCCGCTTGAGCGCAGCTTGACCGACCGCCTGCCGCTCATGGACCTGGTGCGCGCGGCCGAAGCCGAGGTCGGCCGCCAGCTGCAGATCTGCAATGCCTGCCGCTACTGCGAAGGCTACTGCGCCGTCTTTCCGGCCATGACGCGCCGGCTGGAGTTCAGCCCCGCCGACATCCACTACCTGGCCAACCTGTGCCACAACTGCGGCGCCTGCCTGCACGCCTGCCAGTACGCGCCGCCGCACGAATTTGCCGTCAACGTGCCGCAGGCGATGGCCCGCGTGCGCGTGCAGACCTACGCCGAGCACGCCTGGCCGCCCGGCCTGGGCCGCCTGTACCAGCGCAACGGCCTGACGCTGGCGCTGGCCTTGACGGCCGCGCTGGCACTGTTCCTGATGCTGGCCGCGCTGAGCCAGGGATCGCTGTGGGGCGCGGCGCCGGGCGGCAATTTCTACGCCGTCTTCCCGCACAACCTGATGGTCAGCCTGTTCCTGCCGCTCTTTGCCTTCGTGCTGCTGGCGCTGGGACTGGGCGTGACGCGCTTCTGGCGCCAGGTCTCGCCGGGCGACGCGGCGCTGTCGTCGACACCGGCCATGGCCGAGGCCGCCCACGACGCACTGCGGCTGAAGTACCTGGGCGGTGGCCACGGTCAGGGCTGCAACAACGAAGACGACGCCTGGACGCACGCGCGGCGCCGCTTCCACCACCTCGCCTTCTACGGCTTCGCGCTGTGCTTCGCGGCCACCAGCGTGGCCACGGTCTATCACTACGGCTTCGGCTGGGTCGCGCCCTATGGCTGGACGAGCGTGCCCAAGCTGCTGGGCACGTTGGGCGGCATCGGCTTGCTGATCGGCGCGGCCGGCCTCGGGTGGCTCAACAGCCGCCGTCATCCAGAGCACGGCGACGCGGCGCAAAAGCCGATGGACCTGGGCTTCATCGCGCTGCTGTTTCTGCTGGGCAGCAGCGGCCTGGCGCTGGCGCTCGGGAAGTCCACCCCGGCGCTGCCGCTGCTGCTGTGCCTGCACCTGGGCGCCGTGATGGCCTTCTTTGCCACCATGCCCTACGGCAAGTTCGCGCACGGCGTCTACCGCGCTGCTGCGCTCCTGAAGTGGTCGATCGAGCGACGCCAGCCGACGCGCTTGCGGCTGGGGCCGGAGTGAACCACGCCAATGCGCCTTGATCGACGCATGCTGCTGCTGGCGGCCCCGGCCGGCGCCAGCGTGGGGCTTCGCGCTCAGCGCAAGCCCGTGCACCTGAGCGTGCCATTCACGCCCGGCGGCAGCACCGACATCCTGGTTCGCGCCCTCGCGCCCGGGCCCGGCCCGTCGCCCTCAGCGACAGCTCGGGCGGCAACGGCAGCGCGGCGCACATCTGCTTCGAATACCTGAAGCTGCGCGCCGGGATCCTCATGCTGCAGCTCCTCATGCTGCAGATCCCCTGGACTGATCCACGACGGCGCCGGGTGTGCTGCGCGCACGTCCCTCACCAAGGCTGACGCCTGCACTTCGGCGGCCAGTTCAAGGCGGTCTGGCCGAGTGGCCACCAAGCCGTCGTTGGCGGGCACCGTCACTCGGCCGTTGTGGAGAGCACGCCGCCATGGACTCTGACTCTGCCGATGCCGCTGCGCCGGCTGCTGTTCCCGAGGCAGATGAGGCAGACGAGGCCGACAGCGGCGCGGTCACGCTGATCCAGCGCTTCGGGTCCGCCGCCAACCTGATGAACCCTCAACTGCACTGCCCGCTGTTGAATGGCGCATCGACGCGTCGAACCAGATTTTGAGCGATCAGGATGGATGCGGAGATCCGGGTCGGCGCAAAGAACGGGGGCTGCAATTCAGACCGTGCGCCGCGCCTCTTGGCGAATCGAAGTGGATTCCCTGCACGACCACGCGGACCTGAACAGTCGCATCGCAAAACGGCAGCAAGCCGATGTCGATCGTCGACAGGCGTCGTCGGACCGACTCGCCCAGGATTCGCACGTCGACCGGCAGCCGAATCATGCCGCCAGGTCCGAACTCGAAAGCGCGAGGGATGCCGTTGATGTCGACTGCGCTCAGCAGCCCCACGCCCCGGGCCGCGAGCCGCGAGCCGCGGGCCATGAGCCACGAGCCACGAGCCCCGGGCCGCGAGCCGCGAGCCGCGAAAAGGACAGGCTGTTCGCAGGCTTGGGGCCTTGCGACCTGTTCATCGGCATCGACAGGTCGTCCGGGACAACGCGGTCAATCAGGCGGCGGAGCAGGGCGATTACCGGGTCCAGATTCGACGGCATGGCGCCGCCGAAGTCGAGCCTGGGCGCGGTGGCTGGCACCTGCCTTGGCAAGCTTGCCGACCTTGGCGGCACCGGCGGCCCAGATTGCCGCGCCGGCGTCTGCAGGCCGGCGCGTTGTGCCGCCTGAATCGCGGCCACGCGCGAATCGACGCCAAGCTTGGCGAATACCGCGGCCAGGTGGTGGTCGACGGTGCGCATCGAGCGCGACAGCTGCTGCGCGATCTCGGCGTTGCGCAGGCCCTTGCACAGCAGCTGCAAGACCTGCAGTTCGCGAGCCGCCAGGCTGAAAGGATTGGCCCGCGTGGCAGTGCGAGGCCCTCGCACGAGACCACGAACACCGGCCGCGTGCAGGCGCTGGCGCAAGGCGTCGGCAGCGGGCCGGGCGCCCAGACCTTCGAAGATGGACAGCGCCTCCAGCTGGCTGTCGGCGTCGCCCTCGGCCAGCGAGCGCGCCGCCTCGAAGGGGCAGGCCAGCCCGCGCCAGGCCGTTGCCGCTTCGCGCCAACGACCGGCGATCTGCAGCGCATAGGGCACGGCGGCGGCGGCGTCGGGCAGCTCGACCGCAACGCCTGCCCGCCACAACCACCAGCTCAGTTCGCCGACCAGCCAGACGTGGCGGTGCGCGGTGGCACGGGCAAGTTCGACACGCGCTTCGTCGATGCGGCGACCGAGGTAGGCGAGCAGGTCGAGCGTGGCTTCGTCGGCCCAATGCAGATCCTCGAACACGACGCAGCGCGCCTCACGCCCGAGCGCGTCGAGCACGGCCGCGAAGATCTCGAGACGCCCGGCGTCACGGGTCAGTGCAGTGCGCACGCCGACGCCCATGTCCGCGGCCATGTCATGCAGCGCGCCCAGGGGCCGCGGCGTGTGGAGGGGATCACAAGCACCCCAGAGCGGTCGCGCCGCGGAGAAGGCTGCCGATTGCGTGAACACACGCAGCAGCGAGGTCTTGCCGATGCCGGCCTCGCCGCTGACGAACGCGACCCGGTCCGACCCGGCCCGGTATGCACCTGCTCGAGCAGTTGCGACAGCCGTCCCAGCGCTTCGCGGCTTTCAAGCAGCCTGAACACGCGCGGGATTCTGGGCTACTTTGTGCCCGGTCCTGGGGACGCGCGGTGGTGGACGCAGGATTGCACCACAGCGGCTGCGGTGCTTAAATGAGCTCCCGGTCGCTACAAGGAACGCCATGTCGAACGCTCATATGCCCGTCGTCGCCAGCGCTGGCGCTATGGTTGCGGCGCTGGTGTTCTCTTCGCTGCTCGCAAGCCCCGCGCGGGCTGACGAGACCTGCAACTCCCCTTACCTCGCCAAACTGATCAAGGGCCAGGAGGACTATGTGCAGGTCTGGACCCTCGGCGTCGAGGGCCTGGGCGACGGGCGCGACAAGCTGGTCACGATCGACGCCAACCCGGCGTCCAAAACCTACGGCAAGGTGGTGAGCAGCGTGTCGGTGCCCGGCGCGCGCGGCGAGGCGCATCACATGGGCTTCACCGACGACCGGCGCTACCTCTGGGCGGGCGGGCTGGCCGACAGCCGCATTCACGTCTTCGACGTCGGCGCCAACCCGGCCAAGCCAAAGCTGATCAAGACGATCGCCAACTTCACCCAGCAGACCGGCTACGTCGGCCCGCACACCTTCTACGCGCTGCCCGGCCGCATGCTGATCGCGAGCCTGTCGAACGGTCGCGACGACGGCGGCGTGACTGGCCTGGCCACCTACAACAACCGGGGCCAGTTGATCGCCAAACACGACATCCCTACTGGCAGCGTCGGCGCGGCCGGCACAGCGAGTGGCGACGGTTACGGCTACGACATCGCGATCTCGCCGGCCAAGAACACGATGTTGACCTCCAGCTTCACCGGCCGCGCCAACTACATGCGCCCGCTGGGCGAGTTGATCAAGGACGCCGACGCGATGAAGAAGTTCGGCAACACGATGGTGGTGTGGGACCTGAAGGCGATGAAGCCACAGCAAGTGCTGGCGGTGCCCGGCGCGCCACTGGAGATTCGCTGGTCGCTCAAGGCCGGTGACAACTGGGCCATCACTGCCACGGCGCTGACGTCGAAACTCTGGCTCGTCAAGCCCGGCGCCGACGGCGCCACCTGGCAAGCCAAGGAAGTGGGCACGATCGGCGACCCGGCCAAGATTCCACTGCCGGTGGACATCAGCATCAGCGCCGACGGCAAGGGCCTGTGGGTCAATACCTTCATGGACGGCATGACGCGCTACTTTGACCTCAGCAACCCCGAGGCGCCGAAGCAGGTTTACGAAAAGCAAACCGGCAAGCAGGTCAACATGATCTCGCAGAGCTGGGACGGCAAGCGTGTCTACGTCACTTCGAGCCTGCTCGAGAAGTGGGACAAGGGCGGCGCCGACAGCGAGCAGTTCCTGCGTGCCTTCAAGTGGGACGGCAAGGAATTGACGCCCGCCTTCGAAGTCGACTTCACGAAAGAGAAGCTGGGCCGCGCGCACCACATGAAGTTCAGTGCGAAGAGCAGCGGCAAGAGCATGGCGCAGATCGGGGCGCAGCAGATGGCGCAGGCCAACAGCGCAAGGTGAACACGCGCACGCGCACGCTGCGCCTGCGACTGCGCCTGCCGCTGGCGTTGGCGATCGCGCCGCTCACCGCGTTCGCGGCTGGCGACGCGGCGCCCGCGCCGGGCGGCCCGCGCGTCGATGTGCAACGCTTGCCCGCGCCCGGCAGCTACACGCTGCCGCGCATCCAGCGCTGCCCCGACGGCGAGGTGCTGCAAAGCGACGGCCGCACGCTGCGCCTGCACACGGCGCTGCGCGGCCGCATCAGCGTGCTCGGCTTCATGTGCACCTACTGCCGCGATCCGGTCGGCTGCCCGCTGGCCTACCGCATCATGGTCGCCACGCGCAACGCGCTGATGCGTGACGCGGCGCTGGCCGCACGCACGCAACTCGTGAGCCTGAGCTTCGACCCGAGCAACGACACGCCCGAGCAAATGCGCCTGTACGGCCACGGCCAGGCCGATCCCACACGCGTGCGCTGGCGCTTCCTGACCACGGCGTCGGTGCCCAAGCTGCTGCCGCTGCTGGACGGCCTGGGCCAGGACGTCAGCGTCGAGACCGATGCCCGCGGCCGGCTGACGCGCACGCTGAACCATCTGCTCAAGGTCTTCCTGATCGACAGCCAGCTCTGGGTGCGCGAGATCTACAGCGTGGCAACGCTGGATGTGGCGGCGCTAGGAAACGACTTGAAGACGGTGGCGGGCGAGGCGGGTTGAGCCGGGTGGGCGGGGGCGCGGGGCCGCGCTTGGCTCGGGTGGAGGGCTCCCGGAAGACTCTCGCCTGGATGCCGTCGATCCGGATGTCTTGGCCTGGATGCCTGAAACAGCCTGAGGTCCATCGGCCGTGCCTAGTCGGGCAATTCGTGTTCACCGCTCAAGCTGCCTGGTTGGTCGCCCGCAGCGTCGCGAAGCAGAACTCATACTGGGTCTTCTCGTCCAGTGATGAATGCGGCCGCGCGGTGTTGTAGACGTTGATACAGCGCGCCAGACCCGCCTTGGCGCAGTCGACCGAGTCGTTGGCGCACAGGTAGACCCAGCGACACGCCATCGGGATGTACCTGATGCCGGTCGCCCAGACCTGATTCGCACGCTCGATCTTCAGCCCGATCAGCAGGTACGGATAGACCTTGTGGGTCGGGTGCTTCTTGCTCGCAGGCGCTTGCGCTCGGGGCTTTGCCAAGCGCGAGGTCGTTTCACAGGGTGAAACATCTACCCGCAGGTAGGGTTGTAAACCTGTAGGTTTGTTGATGCGCCTGCCCTACGTTCACCGAACACATTCAATCGGATCGGAGTGTCAGCATGAAACTGACGAGCTTGGTTGCGGCGACGGCGCTTCTTGGTATTGGATGCGGCGGTGACGAAGTCGTCGCAGTGGCCGCAGTCCCTTTGACGTGCGCGGCTGCGGCGGCCAACGCGGCATCAAATCCGGTCGCCGGGACCACCCTTCGCATTAGCGCGGCGGCGGTCCAACCCGCCAACCAAACCATGGCGTCGCATTGCCTCATCGAAGGCGCCATGAACGAGCGCACCAGCGCGGTGGACGGCAGGCCCTACGCCATCAAATTCCGGATGCGCCTGCCCGACCTCTGGAATGAAAAGTTCTACATGGCCGGCGGAGGTGGTTCCAACGGCACGCTGGGCGACGCATCGGGCCCCCTCACAGGCTACGTGTCTGCTCTGGCGCGCGGCTACGCCGTCATCGTCACCGACTCGGGCCATGACAATGCGGTCAACACCGACCCGGCCCGCGGCGGCGGCTCGGCGTTTGGCATGGATCCGCAAGCACGTATCGACTTCGGTTACCGCTCGTATGACGTGGTCACTCAGTTGGGCAAGTCACTGGCCACGGCGTTTTATGCCAAGAAGCCGAAGCACTCCTTTTTCGTCGGCTGCTCCGAAGGCGGGCGCGAAGCGATGATGATGGTGCAGCGGTTTCCGGCCCACTACGACGGCGTCGTCGCCGGCTGCCCTGCGATGAGCACACCGGTGGTGGCCGCGTATCCGTCGCTGCTGGCGCAGTCGTTCGCGCCGCTGGCGGTCCAGGGCGGCTTCTTCGACCCGAACGTACCGACCCGGCCGCTCGTCAACAAGGTCTTCACCGACGCCGACTGGCAGCTCGTCGCAAATGCCATCCTGACCGCCTGCGACGCGCAAGACGGCCTCGTCGACGGCATCGTCAACAACTTCTCTGCCTGCACCGATGCGGTCGTCGTGCCCCAGTTCACCGCCATCACC
The DNA here is from genome assembly GCA_031392695.1 of Rubrivivax sp. Classification (GTDB taxonomy): domain Bacteria; phylum Pseudomonadota; class Gammaproteobacteria; order Burkholderiales; family Burkholderiaceae_C; genus Rubrivivax. The sequence goes on along the minus strand of JANMVM010000032.1, from coordinate 8,064 downwards.
TGCACAGGCGCGAAGACGGCCACTTGCGTCACTGCGGCGCAGGTCAGCGCGCTGCGCGCGACTTTTGCGGGCCCGCAAACGTCGGCCGGCGTCCAGCTCTATCCCGGCCTGCCCTGGGACCCGGGAATCGGCGGCATGAACGGAACCACTTTCAACCAAGGGTTCCGCTCGTGGTGGATGGGGTCCCACAACTCTGCGACGAACGATTCGATCCTGATGACCTTGCGCGCGCCCCAGACCTCGATGGTCTACACGACGCCGCCGGTACCGATCACCGTGGCGCAGAACTTCGACCGCGAGCTCGCCTACAACCGTGACGAGTTGATGGCCAACGTGACTCGAACCACGTCGGTTTACACCACGTCGTCAGCCGACTTCGGGCTGGCGATCTCGACCGACCTGGCGGGATTCAAGCAGAACAACGGCAAGCTGATCATGTACAACGGCCGCGCCGATCCGGCCGTCTCATCCATCGAGACCATCGGCTACTACGACAAGGTGAACCAGGCGCAGAACGGCGCAGCGGCACAGTTTGTACGCCTGTTCCTGATCCCGGGGATGAACCACGGCACCGGCGGCCCATCGACCGATCGCTTCGATGCGCTCACCGCGCTTGAAGATTGGGTCGAGCGCGGCGTTGCGCCGGACAGCATCCTGGCAACGGCATCCAACCCAGGCTATTTCGGCGTTGCCAGCCGCACCCGCCCTTTGTGCGCTTACCCGACCTGGGCGCGCTACAACGGCACGGGTGACATCAACGTGGCAAGCAATTTCAGCTGCAGGTAGACAACGTAGGCTGCGCGGGTTCAATGAGGGCTGTGGCTGTCGCTGTTGGTGGCGGCTTGATCCCCGTTGCGCTGAGTCGCGCAGGCGATGGCAGCAGGGGCTTCGGCAACAGTGAGGCTCGGTCCACATCGTGAATCTTCTACCGAAACGTAGATGAATGTACCGGTTGGGTTTTGTATGTTCCTGGCCTACCGTGCTTGCACCGACTGACTCAATCGAACTGGAGTGCCAGGATGAAACTGACGAGCTTGATGGCAGTGACGGCCCTGCTTGCTGTCGCATGCGGCAGCAATGACGACACCCCCGCTGAAGTTGCCGCAGTCCCGTTGACTTGCGCGGCTGCAGCGGCCAAGGCGGCGGCGAACCCGATCGCGGGAACGACCCTTCGCATCACGCTGGCGGCGGCCCAGCCCGCCAGCCAGACCATGGCTTCTCACTGCCTGATCGAAGGCGCCATGGACGAGCGCATCGGCGCGCTGGACGGCAAGGCTTACGCGATCAAGTTCCGCATGCGACTGCCCGACCTGTGGAATGAAAAATTCTTCATGCCCGGTGGCGGCGGCGCTAACGGCACGCTGGGCGACGGCACCGGCACCGGCCCCGGCATCGTCGCCAACTTCGTTTCCGCGCTGGCTCGTGGCTATGCGGTCATCGTGCATGACTCCGGTCATGATGCCGCCCTCGCCGACCCGGCCAGGGGCGGTGTGGCGTCGTTCGGCATCGATCAACAGGCGCGCGTCAATTTCGGAAACCGCTCCTACGATGTCGTCGCCCAGCTGGGCAAGGCGCTCGTGACATCGATTTACGCCAGGAAACCGAAGCATTCGTACTTCATGGGCTGCTCCGAGGGCGGCCGCGAAGCGATGATGATGACGAACCGCTTTCCGGATCACTTTGACGGTGTCGTCGCCGGCTGCCCGGCCATGAGCACGCCGATCCATCAGGCCTATGCATCGCTGCTGGCACAGACATTTGCCACCCTGGTGCCCGGCCAGGTCGATCAGTACGGCAACCCGCTGATCGTCAAGGCCTACACCGATGCGGACATGCAGCTGATCTCCAGCGCCATCCTGCAGGCCTGCGATGCGCAGGACGGCCTGGTGGACGGGATGGTGAACAACCTGGCGGCGTGCACCGACGCCGTGGTCGTTCCGCAGCTGACGGCCGTCACCTGCACCGGCGCCAAAACAGCCAGCTGCCTGACCGCGGCTCAAGTGAGCGCCTGGAAAACTGTCATGGCCGGGCCCAAGACCACAGCCGGCGTCCAGATCTACGCCGGCAATCCCTGGGATCCTGGCATCGGCGGCATGAACGGCGCCACCCTCAACCAGGGCTTCCGCTCCTGGTGGCTGGGCTCCTACGATTCCAGCACGAACAATGCGATCAAAGTGACCCTGAGCGCGCCGCTGCACGCCATGGTTCACACGACCCCAGCCGTTCCCCTCACGGTCGATCAAAACTTTGCCTGGGAGCTGGCCTTCAATCGCGATGAGTTGATGACCTATGCATCACGAACCACCGCGATCTACACCACGTCTTCCATCCAGAACGGCCTGGCGACCTCCACCGACCTCTCGAAGTTCAAACAGAACGGCGGCAAGCTGATCCAATACACCGGCCAAGCCGATGCTGCCGTTTCGCCCAACGAAACCATCGCCTGGTGGAACAAGCTCAATACCGAGCAAGGCGGTGCCGCGGCGGCATTTGCCAGGCTCTTCCTGGTCCCCGGCATGAACCACGGCAGCGGCGGGCCGGCCACCGACAAGTTCGACATGCTGACCGCTCTGGAAGATTGGGTCGAACGCGGCGTCGCACCCGACAGTGTTCTTGCATCGGCGACGACACCGGGCTATTTCGGTGTCGCAAGCCGCACCCGACCCTTGTGCCCGTACCCGACCTGGGCCCGCTACAACGGCACGGGTGACATCAACGTGGCAAGCAATTTCAGCTGCAGGTAGGCAGCAGGCCCTTACCCGGCGCGCATCCAGGCGATGCCGGATCGCCTGGGTTGCGTCGTGGCCCGTCGGCCAGCTTCACTAGGGCCCACGCGCCCAGCGCGGCCACTTCGCGGGCCACACCGTCCAGCGCCTGGGCGTCGCGGTGGCCGTTGAGCACGAGGTTGGCGCCGTCTGGTGCCGGGCCCAGCGCAATCGCTTGGCTGCCGCGCGCCACGATGGCCACGCGCACACCGCACTCCGCGATCGACAAGGCCGTATCCCGGTGCAGGCCCTTGCTGCTGCCGTAGACGAGGGCGCGCCGGCGCAGCGCGGCTGTCACTACCGAGCGGCATGGCTCGCGCTGTCGGCGAGCATCGGCTCGACCTTGCGAACGAGCAAGGCGCAGCTGGCAAACGCAAGCGCCGCGTTCCCGGCCATCAACTACAGCGCGGCGTTGAACCCGCCGGTGGCCGCCACCAGGTGACCCCAGGCCACCGCAGTGACGATGCCCGAAGCACTCGACACAGTGTTGAACAAGGCGCCCGCGACACCCACCGTGCGGGCCGGGAACAGTTCGGCAACCAGGGTCCAGCTGAGCGTGGCGAAGCCCTTGCCGAACAGCGCCAGCGACAACAGGCCAACCGCGAGCCGGTTGGAGTTCCGCCGGCGTGACGCGGCGATGCCGGCTGGGCATGTCGAAGAAAACCCACCAGGCCGCAGCCAACACCGTGACCGCGGTCGCCAGCGTGAAAAACATCTATGGCCAGCCGTGGCGGTCGGCCAGCCAGCTACGCCCATCAGCGCGCTGCTCGGGGCCCAGAGCAGCAGCCCGGCAAGAATCGCTTTGCGCGCACCGATCCGGTCCACCAGCCAGTCGCCGGGCAACTGCGCGACCACATAGGTCCACGTGAAGGCCGAGAAGAGCCAGCCGAGCTGGACGGCTTCCAGCGCGAGTTCCTTCGCGAGCAGCGGCTCGGCATTCGACACCGCTGCGCGATCGACCCCCGACGGGCCGAGGGCCAGCGTGATGAGGAACAGCACGGGAAAGCGTTGGCGCCCGGCGAACATCCGACGCCGACTGGGTGATGTGGCCGGCGGCTGCGTCGGCGCGCGAGACTGTGTCGGCACCGCTTGGCGGCAGGCCGTGCGGCACGGCGGCTGCCGACAGCGAATGGTCTGCAACGTGAACCGACCATGAGCCAACGAGCGCAGCGCGCGCATCAGGCGCCGCCGCTGCCTGCGGCAAAAGACCAGAGCCCTGTCTAACCCCTGTCTAACGGCAGCTGAAGTTGCTCGCGACGTTGATGTCGCCCGAGTTGTTGTAGTGCGCGTACTGCGGATAGGGGCACAGCGGCCGGGTGCGGCTGGCGACGCCGAAGTAGCCTGGGTTGGACGCTTCGGCCGGCACGCTCGCCGGTGCCACGCCACGCTCGACCCAGTCTTCCAGCGGTGTGAGCATGTCGAAGCGATCAGTTGCCACACCGCCGGCGCAGTGGTTCATGCCGGGGATCACGAACAGCTTGAGGAAGTCGCCAGCCTTGCCACCTTCGCGCGCATCGACACTTTTGTACCACTTGATGGTGTCGCGGGGGCTCACCGCGGGGTCGGCGTTGCCGATCCAGGAGATCATCTTGCCGCCACGCTGCTTGAAGCCGGAGAGGTCGGGCGAGTTCATCAAACCCCATTCGACGACCGACTGCGTGTAGGTGGCTGTCTTCTGATTGATGCTGGCTTCGGTGTTGTCGATGTTGTAGGCCATGAAGTAGTCGATGTACTCCGGCGTCGGCTTCGGCGTCGGCGGCGTCTTCCACAGCATCGCGGCCTGCGGCGCGCTGAGCGTCAGCTTGGTTGCCGTGTTGGTCGTCGAGTCGTAGGCACCGAACCAGAAGGCGCGGAATCCCGAGTTGAAGGTCGCTCCGTTCATGCCGCCGATGCCCGGGTCCCAGCTGTGGCCCGAGTACACCTGAACGCCTGTCGATGTCTTCGGGCCGGCCATCGCCTTTTGCAACGCGGTGATCTGCGCGCCGGTCAGGCAACTGTCGTTCTTGCCCGCAGTGCAGGTCAGAGCATTCAACTTCGGCATCACCACCGCATCGGTGCAGGCATCGATGTTGTTGGCGATGCCGTCTTGCAAGCCGTCGAGGCTGTCGCATGCGGCGACGACGGCATTAGACACGAGCTGCAGGTCACCGTTGGAGTAGACCTTGTTGATCAGCGGCCTGCCGTTGGCATCGATGAAACCGCCGGCAATCGCCAATGGCGCAAGGGTTTGCAGCAGATGCGGCACATACGCCGTCATGTGGGGAATGTCGACAGCCGGCGCCGCTGCGAGGATGCCGTCGAAGTGCTGCGGGTAGCGCTGCGCGATGCCGACCGCCTGGCGGCCGCCATCGGAACAGGCGCTGAAATACGAGCGCGACGAGTCCTTCGCGTAGTAGGCCTTTGACAGTGCCTTGCCGACCCGCGCAACGATGTCGTATGAGGCGTAGCCGAAGTCGGTGCGGGCCTGCGGGTCGCGCGCGAATGAAGACGCACCACCCGCAGCCGGATCTGTGTTGATGGACGTATCGTGACCGGAATCGCCCATGATGACGCTGTAGCCACGCGAAAACGCGCTGCTCGTCATGCCCGATGTCAGCCCGAACGTTGTGGTCAGCGCGCCAACCGAACCGCCCACGCTTTCCTGGAAGAACTTGCCGTTCCAGTCGGTGGCAAGAGGCAGTCGCATGCGAATCTTCAGGGCATAGGGCTGGCCGTCAACCGCGCTGACGCGCTCGTTGATTGAGGCCTCGATCAAGCAGTGCGCCTTGATGGTGGCCGTTGCGGCTTGATCCTCGGCCTTGGTGACGCGCAACACCGCCCCGCTGACGGGGTTGGCCGCAAGGCTGGCCGCAGACTGCGCGCAACTCAGCGGCAGGGCCGCAGTGTCGCCACCGCTGTCGCCGCATCCCACCATCGTGCCCAAGACCGCTACAACGATACCGCTATGGAGATTCTTCATTCAGACCTCGATTCAGACCTCGGATTTGATGGACGGCCCTGCGCCGGGCCGGGCGTGGTTCACGCCATTGCTGAAGACCTTAGCGCCGACGAAACTTTCACCCATAGGTACTTGCACCTACCGTTAAGTAGTTTAATAACTCAGTCGGTAGATCATGGTCTTGCTCAGAGGCACTTGGAGTGCATGGCGTCGAGCCCCGTATGAAGTCTTGTTGGCTTCGCCTGCTGCGAACACTGGCTTCCGCAAATCCAGACGGGCAGGTGGACAGTCAGCCCTAACAATTTGTCGCGTCCCCTGCGCCTGAAAGTGAATCATGTTCATCCCTCACGAACCCCGTTGCGCTTGCTTTCCTGTCAGGCCGGGCCGATCGATCGCTTCGCTGTCGCATGCCATCGGCGCGACAGCACTCGCGGCCGGCCTGTTGCTCGCACCCCTGCAGAGCCGGGCCGAGGATTGGCGCATCGGCGCGTTGTTTCCGTTGTCGGGCAATTTGAGCGTGCTCGGTACCGAGGCACTTGCCGGCGATCAAATTGCCGTCGACATGGTCAATGAGCAGGGGGGCGTGAAGGGCAACAAGATCGTTCTCGTCACGGCCGACGCCACCAACCCAGCGGTCGCGACCAATGAAGCAAGGCGCTTGTTGACGCGTGAAAACGTCAAGCTGCTGACGGGCACTTATGGCAGTTCAATCGCGCTGGCGATTGCCGCCGTGGCCAATCAGTTCAACGTGCCTTATTGGGAAGGCTCTGCAGTCAGCGACGAGTTGACAGCGCGGGGCTACAAGTATGTGTTTCGCATGAACGACAACGCCACGGCGATGTCGGCGGGACTGGTGCAGGCAGTGGTCGAGATGTTCGAGCCCAAGCTCGGCAAACCGGTCAAGGACCTGAAGATCACGATGATCCACGAGGACAGCGCCTTCGGCACCAGCATTGCCAAGACCTTCGAAGCGCAGATCAGGCAAAAGGGCGGCAGCGTGACGATGGAGCCGTATCCGGCTGCGACGCAGGATCTCTCGCCGCTGGTGCTGCGCATCAAGCAGGCCAACCCCGACGTGCTCGTCGCCACGCAATACTTCAACGACGCGATCCTGTTCTGGCGCCAGTCGCGCAACCACGACTACAACCCGCGCTTTTTCATCGCCATCGGCGCGGGGCAGGCCACGCCCGACTACTACAAGGGCGTGGGCAAGGACGGCGAAGGCGTGCTGCTCAGCGACGTGCCATCGTCGGGCGTCAAGCCCGACGCGCTGGTGCCGCAAGCGCGCACCTTGCAGGACGAATTCTTCAAGCGTTACCAGGCAAAGATGGGCAAGGCACCGGCTTCGCATGCGACGCGCCACTTCTCGGCGATGCACACGCTGCTGACCCGCATCCTGCCTGCCGCCGGCTCGTTCGAGCCCGACGCGGTCCGCAAGGCGGTGATGGCACTGGACGATCCGGTGGGCTCGACGATCCTGGGTTTCGGGCTGAAGTTTGCCGAGAACGGTCAGAACGAGCGCGCGTTCAACGTCATCCTGCAATGGCAGAACGGCAAGCTGGTCACGGTGTGGCCGCAACGATTCGCCGTTGCGCAGCCGATTGCGGTGCCGCTTGCCGACTGGAACAAGCGCTGAGATCCTAAGGCGGCCGGGTTGAGCGCAGCGCACAGGCCGAGCCAGGGAACCGCGTGGACTTGATCGTGGCGGGCCTGCTGCTGGGTGGCTTGTATGTCACCGTCAGCATCGGCGTCAGCCTGATCTTCGGCGTCATGCGCGTGATCAACTTCGCCCACGGCGAATTCATCATGCTGGCGATGTACGCCGTCTACTGGGCGCATGAGCTGGCCGGATGGGACCCCTACCTCACCGGCCTGGCCGTGGTGCCGCTGGGCTTCCTGGTCTGCGTGACGCTGCTGCGGCCGTTCATCCTCTGGCTCGTGCGCAGTTCGGTGCTGGTTCAGGTGTTCGCAACGCTGGGCCTGTCGATCGCGCTGCAGAATCTGGCGCTCGTGCTGTGGAAGGGCAACTACCGCTCGATCCGCACCGAGTACAGCAGCCATCTGGTCAACCTCTTCGGCGTGCAGATTCCGTTGACCCGCCTCGTCGCTTTTGGGGTCGCTGCGATCCTGGTCGTCGCCCTGCATCTGTTCTTGCAACGCACGCTGTTCGGCAAGGCGATCCGGGCCACTGCCCAGAACCGGCGCACCGCGCGCTTGATGGGCATCGACGTCGATCGCGTGGACGTGCTCGTCTTCGGCCTGGGCATTGCCACCGCAGCACTCGCCGGGGTGATGCTGATGCCGATCTACGCCGTCTCGCCGGGCGTCGGCTTCCAGAATGCATTGATCGCCTTCGTGGTC
>JANMVM010000154.1:0-23886 GCA_031392695.1 Rubrivivax sp. | reverse complement strand
CGCGCAGCGCACGATCGGCGAGCGCCCCGCGTGGCCCAAGCAGATCCATATCGTCGATGCGATCCCGCTGACCTCGGTGGGCAAGATCTACAAGCCGCAACTGCGCTGCGACGCCGCAGCGCGGCTGGTGACGCGCGTCGTGCGCGAGCAGCTGGCGCTGCTCACAGCGCAGGTCCAAGCCACCGAGGGCGGGCCGCGCGGCCTGCGCGTGAAGGTCACGCTGCCGGCGGCCGCCCATGCGGCAGCACCGGCGGTCGAGCAAGCCCTGGCGGGCTATCTGTTCGAGGCGCAGGTCGAGGTGCGGTGATGTCGGCGTGGGCACTCGGCGGCGCGGCTTGAGGCTCGGGGCTCGGGGCTTGTACGGCGCATCGCTGAGCGGGCCCACCAAGTCCGGCCCGTTTCGGTGACGCTCAAAGCGGCCAGGGCGGCCAGCGGAAGAGGCACAACAGCGGCTCGATCGGGATAGAAACCGCGCCACCGCACGCCACCGCGCGCCACCGCGCGCCACCGGCAGCGGCGCGCGCTGCTCGAGCGCACCTCGGCCCGGCGGGCCGCAGATTGCGGCTGCCGCCGTGCGTCGACGGCGCTACATGCGACGCGGCTTCTCGCGCTTGTCGACGCCACTGCCGGCCGGTCCTTCACTGCCGTTCCTGGGCGGCCGCGGTGTCGTGCCGGCTGTGTTGTTCGACGGTGTGAACGGCGCCAAGGTAGGCAGGTTCTTGCTGCGCGCCAGCGTCACCGCTTCAAAGCCCGAGGCCAGCTTGATGAGCTTGGGTTCGCTGAAGGCCGTGCCCAGAAAGCTGATGCCGAAGGGCAGCCCGAACACCGTGCTGGCCGGCACCTGCACGACCGGGTAGCCCGCGGGCGCCGCCAGGCCCGAGCTGGCGAACTTGAAGTTGTCGCCGAAGAGCAAGTCGGTGACCCAGGCCGGCGTGTCGGTGGGTGCCACCACCGCATCAAGTTGATAGTCGCGCAAGGCCCTGTCGATGCCGTTCACGCCGCCGATGCGGCCCAACTCAAGGGCCTGGTTGTAGGTCAGGCCACCAAAGGCTGGCTGCGGGTCGTCCGGGCCGGTTGCCAGCGATTGCGCCAATTCAAAGATCTCCTGGCCGAAGAAAGGCATTTCAGTGGCTGCGTTGGCGTTGTTGAATGCGATCGCGTCGGCCAGCGTCTTGCCCGCCAGTGGCACGCCCGTGCGCGTGGCCAGGTAGGCCCTCAGGTCCTCGCGGAATTCGTACACCAGCACCAGGAACTCACCAGCGGCCGGCGGGAAGGTGAAGCCGGCGGCGTCCAGGTCGATCACCGTGGCACCCGCGGCGCGCAGTTGTGCCACCGCCGCCTCCCACGCCGCCACCACCGGTGCTGGCGCTGCGTCGACGCCCTGGCGCGTGATGCCCAGGCGCGCGCCGAACAGGCCGCGCCGGTCCAGGAAGGCGGTGTAGTCGGCCGGGATGTTGGCTGGCCGCGCGCGGCCGCGCCAGCCCAGCGGCACGGTGCCCGTGGCGGCGTCGCGGCCATCGAAGCTGCGGCTCTGGATCACACCCAGCACGGCCGCCGCATCGGCCACCGTGCGGCCGTGCGGGCCCACGGTGTCCTGGGTGTGCGACAGCGGCACCACGCCGGCGCGGCTGGTGAGTCCGACGGTGGGTTTGATGCCCACCACGCCGTTGACGGCTGCGGGGCAGACGATGCTGCCGTCGGTTTCCGTGGCCAGTGCCACCACGGCAAAGTTGGCCGACGTGGCCGCACCCGAACCCGAACTGGAACCGCAGGGGTTGCGGTTGATGCCGTAGGCGTTGTTGGTCTGCCCGCCACGGCCCGACCAACCGCTGGTGGAGGTGAAGGAGCGGAAGTTGGCCCACTCGGACAGGTTGGTCTTGCCCAGGATCACGGCGCCACCGGCGCGCAGCTTGGCCACCACGGTGGCGTCGTTCGGTGCCGGCCGACCCACCAGGCCCAGCGAGCCGGCAGTGGTCTGCATCCTGTCGCCGGTGCCGATGTTGTCCTTCAGCAGCACCGGCAGGCCGTGCAGGGGGCCCAGCACGGTGCCTTGGCGGCGCAGCAGGTCGGCGTGGCGCGCCTGCGCCAGTGCGTCGGGGTTGAGTTCGATCACCGAGTTCACACCCAGCGTGCCTTGATCCAGCGTCGCAATGCGCGCCAGGTAATAACGGGTGAGTTCCTCTGACGTGAGCCGGCCGCCAGCCATATCGGCCTGCAATTGCACCACGGTGGCTTCGTTGTAGCGCGTGGACGTGCGCGCCGAGTCGTCGTCGGCCCGCACGCCCGCACCGACCCAACACATCGCCATCGCCGCCATCGAGGAGACCGCCAGTCGGCGCCCCTGTCTTGTCAGGTTCATCGCATCGTCCTTTCAGTTCAACGGGTTGCGCTGCAGGGCCTGCAAAGGTGTCTGCGCCCGGGCCTGCAACGGGCGGCTGGCGTCGACCCCCCGCGCCTGGCGCCATGCACCGCGGCAGCCCAGGATTCGCCGTCTTCCTGAAGCACCCTTTTGAGGTGGTCTGGCAGCGGCGCGTCGACACCTGCATCGTCCAAAGGCATGCTGTCACGGAACTGGATCATGGGCAAGCGCTGCGCAGCAGCCCGCCGGCCGCCGGCCGCGGACGCGGGTGAACCTGGCCGGGGTTTCGTGAGGGCCCGTCGAAGTGGCTTCCGACGAGCGCGCCTTGGCGCACCCGCAGGCGGCAACCGGCAACCGCCACCGCAGTCGTCGGCCTGGACCGCACGTGGGGCGGGGCCGGCAAACCGTGCCGCGCCGATACCCGGCGCTCACCGATCGACACCATGCTGTGTGTCGCTCGATACGGCAGCGCACACCGCGGCAAGCTTGCTTTGCCTATGTTTGCATGACGCTCAGAAGCACTCCATGCCGAACGCTTCCCTTCTCCGCCGCCATCCCGCCCACCGCGGCGCGCAAGGTGTTGTCGCGCTGACGGGCTTGGCGCTGCTGGTGATCGCGGGCGCCGCCGCCGCGCAAACCTTGGACAGCCGGCTCATGGCCAGCGGCCTGAACCAGCCGCTCCTTGCCAACGGGCCGCTGGCCGACGGCCGGCTCTTCATGGTGGAAAAAGGCGGGCTGATCAAGGTCGTGCAAGGTGGCGTGGCCAGCACGTTTCTCAGCCTGCCAGTGGCGACAGGGGGTGAGCAAGGGGGTGAGCAAGGGCTGCTGGGCTTGGCTTTCGACCCCGGCTATGGCAATACCGCATCAGCCGGCTACCGTCGCTGCTTCGTCGACTCCGTCGACCCCGGCACGCTCGACACCGTGGTGGCCAGCTACCGCCGCAATGCCACCACCGGCCTGGCCGACCCGACCAGCCGCGTCGAAGTGCTGCGCATCGATCAGCCGGCAGGGCTGGACAACCACAAGGCCGGCTGGATCGGCTTCAAACCAGGCGACGCCAACAACCTGTACATCGCCACCGGTGACGGTGGTGGTGGCAACGACCCCGACAACCGGGCACAGAACAAGGGTGAGTTGCTGGGCAAACTGCTGCGGGTGGACATCAACCGCGACGACTTTGCCGACGCCAACATCAACTATGGCGTGCCGCCGAACAACCCCTTCGTCGGCCAGGCCGGCGCGCGCGGCGAGATCTACGCCCTTGGCCTGCGCAACCCCTTCCGCAACAGCTTCGACAGCGCCACCGGCAACCTCTGGATCGCCGACGTCGGCCAGGGTCAGCACGAGGAGATCGACTTCATCGCCGCAGCCAGCGCCGGCGGCCAGAACTTCGGCTGGCGCCAGCGCGAAGGCAACATCGCCAAGCCGGGCATCAGCGACCCACCCACTGCAGGGCTGATCAACCCCTTGCTGGACTATGACCACAGCTTCGGTGCCGCCATCACCGGTGGTTATGTCGTGCGCGACGCCGCTTCGCCGCTCAATGGCCGCTATGTCTTCGGCGACTTCGTCAGCGGCCGCATCTTCTCCATCGCCGCCGACGGCAGCGTGCAGACCCTGGCCGGCGCCACCGAGTTGACCGCACTGCTCGACGCCGGCCAGGGCGGCGCCATTGGCAACGTGTCCTCTTTCGGCCAGGGCGCCGGCGGCGAGTTCTACATCGTCGACTACGGCGGCAAGGTGGTGCAGGTGGTGCCGGAGCCAGCGACGGCGCTGCTGGTGCTGGCGGGCACAGCGCTGCTGTCGGCACGTCGGCGCTTCGGGCCCTGAAGCAACTGCGCCAGCGGTCCGGGCTCACCGGGCTCACCGGGCCAGCGCGGCTAGCATCGCGGTTTTCGATCCACAGGACGCCCGCATGCACCCCGACTTCCTGCACCGCGCAACCAGGGCGCTGGCCGCCCTTGTCTTGGCGCTGCCCGCGCTGCTGTCAGCGCAGACCACGCTGCCCACGGCCCCCATCCGCAACGTGCCCGAAGTCTTCTTCGGCACCCCGGTGGACGACCCCTACCGCGACTTCGAAACGATCAAGGCGCCTGCCGTGGCGGCCTGGATGAAGGCGCACAGCGAGCACGCCAACACGCTACTCAGGCGCATCAACGGCCGCGCCGCGCTGCGCGACACGCTCGAACGCTTTGAAGGCGCTGCCGCAGGCCGCGTGGTGGAAGTCGTGCGGTTGCCCGGCGAGCTGTATTTCTACCAGCGCCGCGGCGCCAGGGAAGACCAGTTCAAGCTCTACATGCGCCGTGGCCTGCAAGGTGCCGAGAAGCTGCTTTTCGACCCCGAAAGGCTCAAGAAGCAAACGGGCAAGTCGCACGCCATCAACTACTTCTCGCCTTCGCCCGACGGCAAGCGCGTGGCGCTGGGCGTGTCGGCCGGCGGCAGCGAAGAAGCCGCGCTGCGCGTGCTGGACACGAAGAGCGGCCGCCAGGTCGGGCCCCAGATCAGCCGCGCCAACTTCGGCGGATTGAGCTGGACGCCGGACAGCCAGGAGCTGTTTTTCCACCGCCTGCAGCCGCTGACAAAAGGCATGCCGGCGACCGACAAATACCAGCGCAGCATGGTCATCGTGATGAGGCCGGGGCGATCGGGTGCAGGCGAAGCCGGCATCCGCACCGTGCTGCGCGCGGGTGAGCCCGGCGTCGTGGCGGTGTCGGCCACCGAGTTCCCGGCGATCGACGTGCAGCCCGATGGCCGCGTCATCGCGCAGGTCTTCGACGGTGTCTCGCCCGAGATCGGCGCGTACCACACGACGCTGGCGCAACTGCGCGCCGGCAAGCCGGCGTGGCAGAAGCTCTTCGGCCGCGAAGACAGCATCACCGCTGTGGCCGTGAAGGGCGACCGGCTGTATGTGCTGACGCACCAGGGCGCGTCGCGCTACAAGCTGCTTGGCGGCGCGCTGGACGGCTACTCACCAGCCACCGCGACGGTGCTGGTGCCCGAAAGCGCGCGCGTGCTGTCGGGCATCACGGCCGCGTCCGACGCGCTGTACCTGGAAGCGCGCGACGGCAACGTCAAGCGCCTCTACAAGCTCGCCCACGCCGACGGCTCGGGGTCAGCACCGACACCGCAAGAAGTGCCGCTGCCCGTGGTCGGCGCCTTCAGCTTTGGCGGCGGCAGTGCGCGCGCCGACCTGCCCGGTGTGCTGCTGGACCTGCAGGGCTGGACGCGCGCGCGCCAGATCTATGCCGTGGCCGCAGACGGCCGCGTCAGCAACACCGGCCTGCAGCCCGCCGGCCCCTACGACGCGCCGGGTGACGTGCTGGCCACCGAGGTGATGGTCAAGAGCCACGACGGGGTCATGGTGCCGATGTCGATCATCCACAAGGCCAGCGTCAAGCTCGACGGCAACAACCCGACGCTGCTCTACGGCTACGCCAGCTACGGCGTCACCGAAGAGCCCTTCTTCAGCATCAGCCGCCTGGCCTGGATGGACGCGGGCGGCGTGTTTGCGGTGGCCAACCCGCGTGGCAGCGGCGTCTTTGGCAAGCAGTGGCACGAAGACGGCAAGAAGGCGAACAAGCCCAACACCTGGCTCGACTTCATTGCCTGCGCCGAGTACCTGGTCGCGCAGGGCTGGACAAAACCGGCGCGGCTGGCGATCTGGGGCGGCAGCGCCGGCGGCATTCTGGTCGGCCGCGCCATGACGACGCGGCCTGATCTCTTTGCGGTGGTGCTGCCCGATGTCGGCACGCTCGACTTGGTGCGTGCCGAGACCACGCCCAACGGCATCCCCAACATTCCGGAGTTCGGCAGCCGCGCCACCGAGCCCGGCTTTCGAGCGCTGCTGGCGATGAGCACCTACCACCAGGTGAAGGACGGCGTGGCCTACCCGGCGGTGCTGTTTGCGCACGGCGTGAACGACCCGCGCGTGGAGGTCTGGAACAGCACCAAGACGGCAGCGCGCCTGCTGGCCGCGTCGTCCAGCGGCAAGCCGGTGCTGCTGCGGCTGGACTACGACTCGGGCCACGGCATCGGCAGCACCAAGGCGCAGGTGCTGGACGAGCGCGCCGACCTCTTTGCCTTCACGCTGTGGCAGATGGGCGTGCCGGGCTATGCGCTGAAGTAGCCCGCCACACGGCGTCCTGGCCGGGCAGAGAGCGTGGCAGCCGAGGGATGGCGCAGGACAAGGCGCAGGACATGGCGCAGGACATGGCGCAAGACCTGCGCGACGCCGTGATCGGGCCGATCCGCTGTGCGGAGCGTGATTCCACCGCAGCGGGCGTCCCCGTCCATCAAGACGGGCTGGCCGCTTGCGCGAGCCAACCCGTCGATTCAGATGGTCGGGGTGAAAGGATTCGAACCTTCGACCCTCTGGTCCCAAACCAGATGCGCTACCAGGCTGCGCTACACCCCGAGGCCTTGATTGTAGCTGCCGGCCCAGGCCCGCCGCGGCCGAATCAAGTCGTGGCCGGTGCCGGCAGCTGCAGTTGGCGCGCCACGGCCATGCACTGGCGGATGTGCTGCTCGCAGACGAACTTCAGCGCGCCGAAGGTCAGCGCCGCCGACACCGCCTGCCCGGCCAGCGGCACGAACTTGGCGGCCTGCTGCGTGCTCAGGCGCACGCCCACCAGCTGCACCAGCTTGAGCACCAGTTCGCGCGTCACGACCTTGCCCACCAGCAGCCCGCCACCGGCGCTGATGGCTTTGTAGACCACCAGGCGCCGCTCGGGCGCCAAGCGTTCGACCTGCGCCGGCGAGAGGCCGAACTCGGCGCTGATCTGCGGCAGCAGCTTCATCAGCAGCGCGACATCGGTGACCCAGTCCAGCCCGGGCACCGGCACCATGGCCACGCCAGCAGCCAGCAGCGCGCGCTGCGCCACCTTCTTGCGGCAGCGGCGCGCCACCGCCTGCAGGTCGGCACTGGAAGCGGCACCCGGGCCGTCCACCACCTCCCAGTCGATCGGCGCTGCCGTCATGCTGCTGGCTCCTTGACGCGCGGCAGCATCACCTGGTGCTCGCGCACGGTCTTGAGGATGATCGACGTCGACGTTTCGGCCAGCAGGCACATCTGCGACACCACGGCGTCGAGATGGGCCACGTCGACGACGGCAATCTCGAGCAGCCAGCTGTCCTCACCGGTGACGTTCCAGGCGTTCACCACCTCGGGCAACTGGCCGACAAGATGCACCATGCGACTGTGATCGGTGCGGCCCACGCGCACCAGGGCGCGGATGCCGTAGCCAAGCGCCGCGAGGTTGACGGTGGCGCGGTAGCCACTGATCACGCGCGCCGCCTCGAGCTTGCGCACGCGCTCGGTGGCGGCGGGCTGGCTCAGGTGGACGCGGCGGCTCAGCTCGGCCCAGCTCAAGCGGGCGTCGGCCTGCAGTTCGGCCAGGATGCGGGTGTCGTAGGCATCGAGCTGGGGTACGCTTTGCATTTGAAGGAATGTGCCCTGCAGAACCTGCCAAGGCAAGGTCAAAACCTTGCGCAAGCTTTGATCGCCGATCGATCGCTGGCGGCCACTTGCGTAGCATCCAGGCCCATGATGAGCGCCGCACTTCCAGCCCGGGCCCCGACCCGCCAGTCGGGCCTGATCGTCGCCTGCCTGGCCGCAACCTGGCTGATCTGGGGTTCGACCTACCTGGCCATCAAGTGGGCGCTGGTGAGCTTTCCGCCCTTCTACCAGATGGGCACGCGCTTCCTGGTCGCCGGCGCGCTGCTGGCGGCCTGGCTGCGCTGGCGCAACACGCGCTGGCCGAGCCGCAGTGAGTGGATCAACGCCACATGGCTGGGCACGCTGATGCTGGGCGTGGCCTACGGCCTGACGGCGGTGGCCGAGCAGTCGGTGAGCTCGGGCCTGGTGGTGGCCTTCATCGCCATCGGCCCGGCCTTGCAAGCGGCCATGGAACTGCCCTACGGCGTGCGGCCGACGCGGCGCGAGTCGGCCGGTATCGCGCTCGGCCTGCTCGGGGTGATGGGGCTGGCCGTGGGCCAGGGGTTCTCGGCTTCGCCGCTCGGTCTGGCGTCGGTGCTGGTGGCCTCGGTGGCCTGGAAGCTGGGCAGCGTCTGGAGCTTGCGTGGCCTGCCCCGCGCCCTGGGTGGCCGCAGCCTGGAGCTGGCACCAGGCGCGATGGGCTTTGCCAGCCAGATGCTGGCCGGCGGCGCAGTGCTGATGCTCGCGTCGCTGGTCTTCGGCGAAAGGCCCAGCTGGCCGATCGACCCGCTGGCGCTGGCGAGCTGGATCTACCTCGTTCTGGCCGGCTCGCTGGTGGCCTTTTCGGCCTTCATGGTGCTGCTGCAGCGCACGCCCACGGCGGTGTCATCGAGCTACGCCTACGTCAACCCGCTCATCGGCTTGATGCTCGGGGTGACGCTGGGCGGCGAGACGCTGCATGCCAGCGAATGGCTGGCCGCTGCGCTCGTCACCGCCAGCGTGGTGCTGATGCTCAGCGGGCGCCGCTGAAGCCGCTGCGGCGCATCAGGCAGCGGGCTTGAGGGCCGACTGGCGTATCGCGCTCAAGGTCGTGCGGCTCGTGATCACGTCGGCGCTGAGCTTGACGTGCAGCAGCGTCGGCGTGCCGGCCTGGATGGCGCGCAGCAGGGCCGGCTCGATGGCCGCGGTACCGTCGATGAACTCGCCGCGCCAGCCGTAGGCCCGTGCCAGCGCCGCGAAGTCGGGGTTGAAGAGGTCGCTGCCACTGACGCGCGCCGGGTACTCGCGCTCCTGGTGCATGCGGATCGTGCCGTAGGTGCCGTTGTCGACGACGACGCAGATCAGCTTCTTCGCGCCGTAGCCCGTGGCGGTGGCAAGCTCCTGGCCGTTCATCAGGAAGTCGCCGTCGCCAGCGATGTTGACCACCCAGCGCCCGGGCTGCAGCAAGGCCGCCGCCACCGCCGCCGGCAGGCCATAGCCCATCGCGCCAGAGCTCGGCGCCAGCTGGGTGCGGCCATGGTGCTGCAGCCCCGGATGGCGGCAGTAGCGGTGCAACCAGCCGCTGAAGTTGCCGGCGCCATTGGTGTACACGGTGCTCTCGGGCAACAGCCGCTGCAGCGCCTTGATGAGCACGGCCATGTCGAAGGGCTCGACCGGCGGCGCGGCGAGGTTGGCTTCGTAGTCGGCGCCAGCCGCGGCGGCGTGCGCGGCCCAGGGCAGCGTCGTCGGCGCCGCCAGCGCAACGAGCGCCTTGGCAGCACAGGCCATGGATGCCTGCAACATCAGATCGGCCTGGTAGACACGGCCCAGTTCCTCGGCGCCGGCGTGGACATGCACCAGCTTCTGCAGCGGCCGCGGCGCCTGCAGCGTGCTGTAGCCCTGCGTCGTCATCTCGCCCAGGCGCACACCCAGCGCGATCACGAGGTCGGCGTCCTTGACGCGAGCCACCAGCTTGGGGTTGGTGCCGATGCCGACATCACCGGCGTACAACGCATGGCGGTTGTCGAAGGTGTCCTGGAAGCGCCAGGCACAGGCCACGGGCAGCTGCCAGTTCTCGGCAAAGCGCTGCAGCGCATGGGCGGCTTCGGCGTCCCAGCCCGATCCGCCGGCGATGACGATGGGCCGCTGGGCCGCCATCAGCATCGCGCGCAGGTCGCGCAGCCCGCCGGGTGCGGGCCAGGCTCGCACCGGCTCGACGCGCGGCAGCACCGGCGCGGCGGTCAGCGTCGTCAGCATGTCCTCGGGCAGCGCCAGCACCACCGGGCCGGGGCGGCCCTGCATCGCGGTGTGGAAGGCGCGCGCCACGTACTCGGGCAGCCGGTCGGCGCTCTGCACCTCGGCCACCCACTTGGCCAGGCCCAGCGTGCCGGGGCTGAACATCTGGCGGTAGTCGATCTCCTGGAAGGCCTCGCGGTCGCGCTGGTCGCTGGCCACCTGGCCGATGAACAGCACCATCGGCGTGCTGTCCTGGAACGCCGTGTGCACGCCGATGCTGGCGTTGGTGGCACCGGGCCCACGCGTCACGAAGCACACGCCAGGCCGGCCCGTCAGCTTGCCCTGCGCCTCGGCCATGAAGGCGGCGCCTCCCTCCTGGCGACAGGCGATGAAGCGGATGCGCCCGGCGTGTTCGTAGAAGCCGTCGAGCACGGCGAGGTAGCTCTCACCGGGCACGCCGAAGCAGGTGTCGATGCCCTGGGCGATGAGGGCTTCGACCAGCACGTGGCCGGCCGGGCGCGGCGCGATGAGAGCGGTGATGGCGGGTTGGGCTGCAGGCATTCCTGCACTGTAGCCGCAGCGGCGCGCTGCGCCGTCAGGGCGCCAGGCAGGCGCTCGACTGTCCGGCCTGCGCCACGCCCGGCGGCACATTCACGGCCTGCAAATCGTGCCCCTGCCGCCACAGCGCGCAGGTGCTCCAGGGCAGGCCGATGAAGCGTGGCGTGCCGCCACGGTCGTCGATCTTCATCAGCAGCCAGCCGGCATAAGGGCCGGCGGTGCCGACGAACCAGCGGCCTCCGGGCAGCGGCTTGGCGTCGTCGGGTGCCAGACGCGTGTAGGGCACGAGCCCAGCCACCGGCGCCGGCGGGTTCTCGGCCAGGCGCGACGTCACCGCGCGCAGCGGCCGCTCGTGCACCGCCACGCGCACCTCGTCGCGGGCCGGTCGGGCCGGGTCCGGCGCGCCAGACACCGAGGGCCAGCCGCGCGCCACGAAGAAGCAATGTTCGGCGGTCTCGAGATGCTCGATCTCGAAGCCCGGCATGCTGGCAAACGATAGCGCCAGGTCGAGGCAGGTCGAGCCCGCCAGCGAAGTCTGCAGCGGCAACACCTTGGCGGCGTCCACACCGACATCGACACGCTGCGCCTGCGCGCCGACGATGCGCCAGACCTTCCCGCCCACCTCCACCTGGCGGCCGCCCGGCAGGCGCCAGGTACGCACCGCCGCGGCGCGCTGGCCCGCCGCGGCGGCGAGCACGGCGTTCAGGGCTTCGGGGTCGGTGATGGTGGCCAGGGTCTGGCGTTGCAGCGCCCGCACCTGGCCATCGCTGCTGCGCTCCCAGTCGACCTCTTGCACGATGACCGCCGGCACCGGGCTGCTGGCGCCCTTGACGGTGTAGTAGAAGTAGCGCAGCGTGGCGTCGAAGACGACGCGCGAGTCCAGTGCCTCGGGGCTCGACAGCACCATCGCCCCCAAGGTGCACAGGCCGCTGGTCTTGTCGACGCTGGCGCCGAAGATCTCGAGCGCGCGGTCGAAGCTGGGCCGCTGCGGCACGAAGAGCGCGCGCAGCGGCCGCGGGTCGTTGGCGTCGCTGCGCACCTGCACGAAGAGCCGGCCGCGGCTGCCGCCCGCGGTCTCGCCGCCCTCGCTGGTGGCGCAGGCCGCCTCCTCGGTCACCAGCGGCGCCGGCAGCAGTTCGGCTGCAGGTGAAGCCACGGCAGGCTTGGCGCGCCAGACGGCACCCGTGAGCAACTGGCGCAGGATGCCGTTGACGGGGGGCTCCGCCTGCGTGAACACACTGCCGAGAAAGTCGCGCTGGTCGCGGAACAGCGGCCAGCCGCCCAGGCCCTGCAGCAGCGTGCGCGACAGTTCCATGCGCACCGAACCCTCGCCCTGGCGCGCGGCCTCGACGAGCTCGGCCGCGCGCAGCAGCGAGTCGAGCGTGGCACTGCCGTCGCCGACCTTGTCCTGGCTGGCGCTGAGCACGGCGCGATTGGCGCGGTTGCCGGCATCGAAGAGCAGTTCGGCGCGCCGCATCGTCGGGCCCTGCACCAACACCGAGAACAGCGCCGTGGGCAGCAAGGCGCCCAGCACCGTGGCCGCCAGGATCAGCTTGCGGCTGAGCTTCAGGCGCGATTCGCGCCTCTGGCGCTCAGCCAGGCGACGCTCGGCGGCGCCGAAGAAATCGTCCAGCTCCGCCTCGTGGCGGGCCAGCCGCACGCCATCGCGGTCAAGCGCCAGGAAGCGCCGCCAGGCACTGCGCTTGTCGCTCTGGCGCAGCCGCCTGGCAAAGCCGCTGTCCACCAGGCGGCGCATTTCGCCGGCCTCGAGCAGGTAGTCCTCGGTGCGCTGGCCGGTCGACCAGTCGGCGCACTTGCGCAACACGCCCAGGAACTCATCGAACTGTGCCGACTCGGCGTCGATGAGGGCACGAAAGCGGCTCCAGCCGCGGATGAAGGATTCGTGCGAGACCTTGAGCGTGACGCGCGTCGGGTCTTCCTCGTCCCAGAACAGGTAGTCGACGGAGCCCAGGAAGCCCTCGGCGATGAGCGCGCGCAGGTCGGCACGCACCTTGTCCGGCCCCAGCAGCAAAGCACCGCTGTCGACATCGATGCGCTGCTGCGAGTACAGGCCCGTGTTGGGGTCCTTGAAGGCCAGGTGTCGGAACAGGGCGTCGAACTGCTCTCGCTTGGCCTCGTCGTGCCACTGGTACAAGGTTTCGGGCCAGTTCTCGACACAGGCGCGCAAGGTGTTGACTTTGGCGTCGAGCGGCTCTTCATCGCCGCGCGCCGCGGCGTTGACGGCGCGCACGAGGTCGCGCTCGGTGATGCGCGCCGGCACCGCGACGTCCATCTCTTCGCGCTCGAGTGCGGCTTCCCACAGCCGTGCCAGCAGGTGCTGCAGCAGCGGCAGGTGATCGGGATCGTGGGTGATGGCCTGCACGTCGCGCAGCAGGCGTTCGAGCACCGCGGGCTCGAACACCACCTGCTCCGGCAGCGGCGCCTGGGGGTCACTGCGCGCCATCAGGCGCAGGAAGCGCTGCGCCGGTCCGGTGATGGCGCCGCGCAGCTCGTCGGGGTCGAGCCGGCGGACGAGGTACGACGACTTGTTGATCGCGTCGGGCAGCTCCAGAAAGGCGGCACAGTCGTTGAGGTGCTCGCTGCGCATCGTCAGCACCACGTAGCAGCGCGGGTGCGGATTGAAGAAGTGGTCGAGCACCCGCTCGACCAGCAGCGTGGCGTCCTCGGCGTGCTTGTTGGTGGGGTGGAAGATCTCCTCGAACTGGTCGAGCACGAAGAGCACGCGGGCCTCTTGCGGGTCGGGCCCCGGCGGCACCGCCAGCTCACCGCCGAAGGTGTCGAGCAGACGGGCGAAGCCGGACTCCTGGCGGAAGACCTGGGCGATGTCGTCGATGCGCTGGGCATCGGCGGCTTCGCTGCCGCTCGAACGCAGCAGGCCGGCAAAGCGCCGTGCCAGGCGGGTGATCGGGCTGTGCAGCCGGGCCAGGCTGTCGGCGGCCGAGACGTTGGTGCCCGGCGTGCAGGTCATCGGCAACCACAAGTCCCCCGCGCCGGGAATGCCATAACTCCGAAGTTCCGGCACCACGCCGGCGTGGATGAGGCTGCTCTTGCCGGAGCCCGAGCCGCCCAGCACGGTCACGAACTGGGTGCCGCGCAGGTGCTCGATGACCTCGCGCACCTGGCGCTCGCGGCCGAACAGCAGCGCGGCTTCGAAGTCGAGAAAAGGGCGCAGGCCCGGGTAGGGCTCGCGCGGCAGGCGCACGCGCGCGTCGGCGTTGCGGGGTGTCATGGTGCACC
Source organism: Rubrivivax sp. (assembly GCA_031392695.1). Lineage (GTDB taxonomy): Bacteria > Pseudomonadota > Gammaproteobacteria > Burkholderiales > Burkholderiaceae_C > Rubrivivax. Next base: position 10,063 of record JANMVM010000154.1, on the reverse strand, counting down.
TGCCTTGTCGCGCTGCTGGCGACGGTCGAAGACCTTGCGCAGGAAGCGCTTGAGCTCGTCGCGCTCGGCGTCGACGACGTCGATGTGCTCTTCGTCGGTGGCGTCGAAGCGCAGCACCTGCCAGCCCCAGGCCGGGATCGGCTCGCTCGCCTCTTGCGGCGGCATCAGGTAGGCGACGATGCCGGGCGCGGCGTCGCGCCCAGGGGCCAACTTGTTCTCGACCTTGTTGATCTGCGCCACCAGCGCATCCGAGGTCTTGCGGCCCCACAGCAGCACCACGCCATCGGCGTCGTCGAGGCTGGCGAAACTGTCGATCTCGTCCACCGGCAGGCCGCGCGCGCGCAGGCTCAGCGGCGGCACGCGGCCCGGTGCCAGCTGGCTGCACAGCTCGTCCCACTTGCTGCGGATCTGCTCGCCCAGCGGTTCCCACAGCGTGCGCTCGTGGCGGTTGCTTTCGATGTAAATGCGCACCGCCTGGGTCGCCGCCGGGTGGATCGCCGGCCGCAGGCGGTCGAGCAGCGCGTCGGCCGTCACGCCGGCCCCGCCCAGGCCCGCCACCAGCGCAGCGGCGCCCTGACCGGCCGCCGCCTGGTCGGCACGCAGGTCGAGCCAGTGCAATTGATCGGCGGCCTTGCCCTTCTTCAGCCAGGCGTCGCGCTGCAATTGCAAGTGGCCGCCCGGGGCCAGCGTGGTGAGCATGGCGGGCGTGTCGTCGAAGGCCAGCACCAGATGCGCAGCGGTGTCCAGTTCGGCAAACTCGCCGAACACCGCGTCCTGCGTCAGCAGCCGCGCCGGCAGGCCGCGCCCGGCCAGGCGCGCCGCCACCGCCGCTGTCGCGGCAGCGCAGGCCGCTGGCACGAAGCCGAACACGGCGCCGCCCGCGCCCGCACTGGCCCCGCCAGCAGCCGCGCCAGGGGCCGGCGCTGCGCTGCCCGGCGTGGCTGCGGCTTCAAGGCTCGGCCGCGGCGGCAGCACTTCCGACGTGGCGGCCTTGAGCTTGGCCGCGAGGTCGCTGCGCAGGCGTTCGAAGGGTGTGCGGAACGCCAGCGACACCAGGCCCGGGCCCATGTAGATGTCCAGCGGCCGGTTGCGATCGACGGCGTCGAAAAACGGCAACCAGACCTGGTCGGAGCTGGGCAGCAGGCTCTGCCAGGCGCTGCCGCCGCTGACCGACAGCATGGCGCTCTCGGACAGCGCCAGGATGTACAGGCGATCGCGAAACCCGGCTTCTCCGAACAGCGACTTGAAGTACGCCAGCTCGCGCAGGCACCAGTCGCTCTGGGCGTAGTTGTCGTGGACGACGATGATCATCGCAAACGAGCCCGCGACGCGCTTTTGCAGCTCGTCGCTCAACATGCCCGCGACCGGGCCGTTCTCGCCCGACAGGTGCATGCGCGGCAGCTTCACGCCGCGCAGCAGCGCGGCCAGGCCGCGCTCGAGTTCGTTGCGGAACTGGGTCACCCAGTCGTACCACGCCGCGTCGTCGGCGTGCGCGTAGCTGATGAAGGCCGTGAACTCGCAGTCCTTGAGCGGCTTCATGCAGCAGGCCGCCGGCAGCTCGGTGGCGCGGTGGCAAGGACGGTCGAGGCGGCATCGTGCAGTGGGGTCACAGCCGCTCCATGCTAGGTGCGGGCGTCGCCCTTGTAAACCCGCGTCGGCCCCCTAGGCAACACCCCGCCCAGCTGGCTCGCGGGCGGCCGACGGCCGATCGGCCATGCCAGAGGCGGCCGCCTTGGCACGCACGCGCAGCGCCACCAGGCCGGCGCAGGCCACGCCGCACAGCAGCGCGAGCGAAGCCCCGACGAAGACGCTGCTGGCATGACCGTGGTCGAGCAACCAGCCAAAGACCGGCGCCGACACGGCAAAGCCGACGTCCAGGCCCGAGTACACGGTGCCGTAGACGCGCCCCGTGGCGCCAGGCGGCGAGGCGCGCTTGATGAGCAGGTCGCGCGAAGGCCCGGCCAGGCCCGTGCCGGCGCCGGCCAGCGCCACCACCACGGCTGCCGCCAGCGGTGCCAGCAGCCCCGTGGCCACCAGCAGCAACAGGCTCGCCGAGGCAGCCATCGCGACGGCGATCGTGCGCTCGAGCTGCACGACGCGCGCCGCGACGAAGCCGCCGGCGATCATGCCCAGCGCGCCGCACAGCATGTAGCCCGTGACCACGAACGCCGTCGCCGACAGCGGCAGCCCGTAGATGCCGGCCAGGGCAGGGCCGGCAAAACTCTGGATCGCCGACAAGGCCGCGGTGCTCCAGAAGAAGAACGAGAAGCACAGCCACACCGAAGGCAGCCTGAGGAAGGCCATCGGGTGCTCCGCAGCCAAGCCGGCGGCGGCACCGGGCTTGTCGGGCGCCGGCACCTCGCGACGATCGTCGATGTCGTCGCGGCGCAGCGCCAGCAGCATCAGCACCAGCAACGCCAGCAGCGACGCTGCCAGGCAGGCCACGCGCCAGCTGCCCGTGAGTTCGGACAGGCCGATGAGAAAGACCGGTGCCAACGCCCAGCCCAGGTTGCCCGAGATCCCGTGCGCCGAATACGCATGCCCCAGGCGCGCCGGCGACACCCGCTGGTTGAGGATCGTGAAGTCCGCGGGGTGGAAGGGCGAGTTTCCGAGGCCCGCCAGGGCCGCTGCCAGCATCAGCCCGGACAGCCCCTGCGCGCCCGCGGCCGCCACCCCGGCAGCGACGAAACACGCCAGCGCGGTCAACAACACCGGGCGCGCGCCGACCCGGTCGACGAGAAAGCCCGAGCCGGCCTGGCCGATGCCCGAAATCGCGAAGAACAGCGTCACCAGCAAACCGAGTTCGGAATAGCTGAGGCCGAACTCGCGGATGAAGGCCGGGAACAGAGGTGGCAGCAGCAGGTGGAAGAAATGCGATGTGCCGTGGGCCAGCCCGATGAGGCCGATGACGGTGAAATCGGTGCGCCTCGGGGCGAGCCTCGAAGCCGTGGCAGTGGCAGTGACAGTGGCGAGCGTTGACATGCGGCAAGCGTAAGTCAGCCCCGGCCGGCCGGGTTACGATAGACGGCCAAATTGTGTCGAATTCATGCCACCGCCCTCCAACCCCGGGTCATGCCAGCGGCCGCGCCCGCGCGACGCGAGCCCAAACGTGCTCGCGGCCACAGCGCCGACGCAGGATGCAGCCGTGCCCGACGCGGCCCGCCCGCTGCGCGTGCGAGCGCGCCGGCTGGCTGCCGCCACGCGCATCGAGCCGCATCGCCATGCCTGGGCCCAGGTCGCCTACTCGGCTGCCGGCGTGTTGCGCGTCACCGCCGGCAGCCACACCTACATCGTGCCGCCTTCGCGCGCGGTGTGGATCCCGCCCGGCGTCGAGCACGTGGTCACGGTCGTGGAAGACGCCGAACTGCGCACGCTGTACCTGCAGTTGCCGCCGGGGCACGCCGCGCCAGCGCCCCTGCTGCGCGGCACGCCCGGCGCGGCAGACTGGGAGCGCTGCCGCGTGCTCGAGGTCTCACCCTTGCTGCGCGAACTCGTCGAGCAGCTGGTGGCGCTGCCCGACGAGGCCGCATCGGCGCGCGAGCGCTGCCTCGTCGCCCTGGTGCAGGACGAGTTGCGCCGCGCCCGCCCGGTGCGGCTGGGTGTCGGGCTGCCTGCCGACAAGCGCCTGCGCTCGCTGTGCGAATCGGTGCTCGACGACCCGGCGCGCCACGCCACGCTGCAGGGCTGGGCGAGCGAGGCCGGCGCCAGCGTGCGCACGGTGGCGCGGCTGTTCCGCCGGGAGCTCGGCACCACCTTCGCCGCATGGCGCCAGCAGGTGCTGCTGGCCAAGGCGCTGTCGATGGCGGCGCGCAAGCGCCCGATGGCGCACATCGCCGCTGAACTCGGCTACGCCAGCGCCAGCGCCTTCGCCGCCATGGTGCGGCGCTCGGTGGGCATGCCACCGAGCCGCTTTTTCGCGGCCGGCTGAGCGCTTGAGGTAGAAGGATCGCCATGAACCAAGTTCTCTTCGACTACACGCGCCAGGACGCCACGGGCGCCAGCTGCACCGCGCAGGCCTGGGCCAAGGTGCCGCCGGTGCTGAGCCCGGCCGAGCGCCAGCGCACCCGCGAGCGCGCTGGCGCCTTGCTCAAGGCCCAGGGCGCGGTGCTGGTGGCCCACTACTACGTCGACGGCGAGATCCAGGACCTGGCGCTGGCCAGCGGCGGCATGGTCGCCGATTCGCTGGAGATGGCGCGCTTCGGCCGCGACCACCCGGCGCAGACCCTGGTGGTGGCCGGCGTGCGCTTCATGGGCGAGTCGGCCAAGATCCTGAGCCCGCACAAGCGCGTGCTGATGCCCGACCTCGATGCCACCTGCAGCCTCGACCTGGGCTGCCCGCCCGAGCCCTTCGCCGCCTTCTGCGACGCCCACCCCGAGCGCCAGGTGGTGGTCTACGCCAACACCAGCGCAGCCGTGAAGGCGCGCGCCGACTGGATGGTCACCAGCTCGTGCGCGCTGGCCATCGTCGGTCACCTCCAGGCGCAGGGTCACAAAGTGCTGTGGGCGCCCGACCGCCACCTCGGCCGCTACATTCAAGAGCAGACCGGCGCCGACATGCTGCTGTGGGACGGCGCCTGCATCGTGCACGACGAATTCAAGGGCCTGGAACTCGAACTTCTGCGCCGCCAGCACCCCGCGGCACTGGTGCTCGTGCACCCCGAGTCGCCGCGCAGCGTGGTCGAGCAGGCCGACGTGGTGGGCAGCACGACGCAACTGCTCAACGCCGTGGTCGGCGGCAGGGCCCAGACCTACATCGTGGCCACCGACAACGGCATCCTGCACCGCATGCGCCAGCTGGCACCGGGCAAGACGCTGATCGAAGCCCCCACCGCAGGCACCAGCGCCACGTGCAAGAGTTGCGCGCACTGCCCGTGGATGGCGATGAACGCGCTGCAAGGCGTGGTGGCCTGCCTGGAAAGCGGCGGCGGCGAGGTCCACGTGCCCGAACCCACGCGCAGCCAGGCGCTGGCCTGCATCGAGCGCATGCTCGACTTCGTCAAGCAAAACCCGGCCAGCCTGGTGCAGCCGCAGGCCGGCTTCGTGCGTCATGTCGGCGCCGCCTGATGAGCCGGGCCTTGGCACGCCGCGGGCTTCCATGACCAGCCCGATCGCCGCTGCCGCTGCCGCTGCCGCTGCCGGTGCCGACGCTGGTGCCGACGCCGACGCCTTGATCCAGGCCGCCTGGGAGCAGTGCTACCTCGATCACGAGGCAGCGCGCCAGCTCGGTCACCGCCTCGTGCTCCTGGGCGGCGCGGCGGCGGCCACCGGCTGGCTGCATGTCGCTTTGGCCGAGGCCCGCGCCGGCGACGCCGGGCGCGCCAGCCAGGCCGTCGACCACGCGCGCGCGGCCTACGGCGTGGCGCCCGATGCCACCGGGCTGGCCTGGTGCGACGAAGTCGCGGCGATCCTGCTGCGCCGCGCCGGCGACTACGCCGGCGCGGCCCGGCTGCAAGGCCAGATCGACCAGCGCGCCGACGTGCAGCGCGACGCCATGCACCGCTTCGTGGCCCACAACTCGCGCGCCATCACGGCCAAGCTGCTCGGCGACACCGATGCCGCGCTGCGCCACTTCTACGCCGCCAGCGACGCCGCCAGCCGCACCGGCTGGGCCGGCCCGCGCATCACCGCGCTGAGCAACCTCGGCGGCTACAACCACGACCTGTACAACCTCGAAGACTCACGGCGCCTGAGCGAAGAGGCCTTGAGCGCGGCGCGCGAAGCCGGCGCGCGGCCCGCACTGACCACCGCAGCCACCAACCTCATCACGATCTACTACGCCGGCGGCGAGCCACAGCAGGCGCGCGCGATGGTCGAATTCATGGTCGCCCACCAGGACGAGCTGGTGCCCAACGCCTTGCGGCGCTATGCCGTGTCACTGGCCCTGGGGCACCTGGCGGTGGGCGAGATCGACGTCGCGCTGGCTTACCTGCAAGCCGGCGCCGTGACGGCGGTGGCCGACGGCGACGGCCTGAGCCCCTGGGCCTGGGTCAAGGCGCGCTGCCTGCTCGCCCAGGGCGACGCCGCCGGTGCACGCGAGCTGGCTGAGCGCACGCTGCAGCAGCGCCGCGAGCAGCGCCTGACCGACCAGCCCTACGACATGATGGAGCTGCACAAAGCGCTCGCCGACGCCTGCGAGCAGCTCGGCGACCACCGCGCCGCGCTCGATTGCATGCGCCAGGTGCATGCGCGCTACGAGCAGCTGGTGGGCCGCAGCGCGCGGGCGCGCTACATCGCGCTGGAAATCAGCCACCACCTGGCCGCCACCGAGCGCGAGCGCGACCTGGCCGTGGATTCGCGCCGCACGGCCGAAGACGACCGTCACCGCCTGGCCGAGCTCAACGGCGCGCTGCAGGCCCAGATCGCCCAGACCGAGAGCCTGCATGCCCAACTGCGCGAGCAGGCGCTGAGCGACCCGCTCACCGGGCTGCACAACCGCCGCTACCTGTTCGAGGTCGCGCCCGGGTTGCTCGACCTGGCGCGCCGCCAGGGCAAGCCGCTGTGCGTGGTGCTGATCGACCTCGATCACTTCAAGCTGCTCAACGACACCTATGGCCACCAGGCCGGGGACCTGGTGCTGCAGCGCTTTGCCAACCTGCTGCGCCAGATGCTGCGCCGCAGTGACGTGGTGTGCCGCCACGGCGGTGAGGAATTCGTGGCCGTGATGCCCGACTTGAGCGGCGACGACGCGCAGGCCCTGCTGGCCCGGCTGCTGGAATCGTTCCAGTCGCTGCCGCCCGAGCCCGGCCGGCGGCGCACGCCCAATGCGTCGTTCTCGGCCGGCATCGCGCTCTTTCCGCGCCACGGCAGCACGCTGGAGCAACTGCTGTCGCGCGCCGACCGCGCGCTGTACGCGGCCAAGAACCGCGGCCGCGCGCGCATCGAACAGGCGCCGCGCACCGGCTTCGGCACGCTCGGCTGAACAGGCCTACTTGCGGCTGGCGCCGCTCTTGGCCTGGCGCGTGAGCACGGTCGGGAAGCTCACCGGCAGTGGATGCGGAAAGTCGCGGCTGTAGTGCAGGCCTCGGCTCTCGTGGCGGCGCAGCGCGCTGCGCACGATGAGCTCGGCGCAGACGACGAGGTTGCGCAATTCCAGCAGGTCGCGGTTGACGCGGAAGTTGGCGTAGTAGTCGTCGATCTCGCCACGCAGCAGCTTGATGCGGTGCAGAGCCCGCTCCAGACGCTTGGTGGTGCGCACGATGCCGACGTAGTTCCACATCAGCAGGCGCAGCTCGTCCCAGTTGTGGGCGATCACGACCTGCTCGTCGGCGTCTTCGACCTGGCTCTCGTCCCAGGGCGGCAGCACCAGCTCGGCCACCGGCGTCTGGCGCTCGATGGCCAGCGCGCAGCTGCGGCCCAGCACGACGCACTCAAGCAGCGAATTGCTGGCCAGCCGGTTGGCGCCGTGCAGGCCGGTGTAGGTCGTCTCGCCCACGGCATACAGGCGCGGCAGATCGGTACGGCCGTCGAGGTCGGTGACCACGCCGCCGCAGGTGTAGTGCGCCGCAGGCACCACCGGGATGGGCTGGCGCGCGATGTCGATGCCCAGCTGCAGACAGCGGGCGTGGATGGTCGGGAAGTGCTCCTGGAGGTAGGCCTCGCCGAGGTGGCGCGCGTCGAGCCAGACATGGTCCAGGCCGTGCTTCTTCATCTCGAAGTCGATGGCGCGGGCGACGATGTCGCGCGGCGCCAGCTCCAGCCGCGCGTCGTGGCCGGCCATGAAGCGCGTGCCACCCGGGTCGCCGGGCCCGAGGCTGGGCAGCGTCAGGTAGGCGCCCTCACCGCGCAGCGCCTCCGTGATCAGGAAGCTGCGCTCCTGCGGGTGGTACAGGCAGGTCGGGTGGAACTGGATGAATTCCATGTTGCCGACGCGGCAGCCGGCGCGCCAGGCCATCGCGATGCCGTCGCCGGTGGCGGTATCAGGGTTGCTGGTGTAGCGGTAGACCTTGCCCACGCCGCCAGTGGCCAGGACCACGGCCGCCGCGGGCAGCGTTTCGACGTGGCCGTGGTCCATGTCCAGCGCATACAACCCGTAGCACTGTGCCGCCTCTTGTCGCTTGAGATGGCGCGAGGTGATGAGGTCGACTGCCATCCAGCGCTCGCGCAGCGTGATGTTGGGGTGGACGCGAGCGCGCTCGAGCAGCGCGTCGTGGATCGCCTTGCCGGTGGCGTCGGCGGCGTGCGCGATGCGCCGCACCGCGTGGCCACCCTCGCGCGTGAGGTGCAGCCCGAGCGGGCCGTCGGGGTCGGGCGAGAAGTGCACGCCGGCGTCCACCAGCCACTGCACGGCCGCGGCGCTGTGCTCGGCGATGTAGCGCGCGGTGTGCTCGTCGACGAGGCCGGCGCCGGCTTGCTGCGTGTCGTGCACGTGTGAAGCGACGCTGTCGTCGCTGCCCAGCACGCCGACGATGCCGCCCTGGGCCCAGGCGGTGGCGCTCTCGGTGAGCTCGCGTTTGGCCAGCACGATGACCGGTCGGTGCTGGGCCAGTTGAAGCGCCACTGTCAGCCCCCCCAGGCCGGCGCCGACGACGACCACCGGTTCGGGCATCAGGGAGGGAAGGGATTGGAGGATCACGGCAACGGCCTTGTTCGGGGCCAAAAGCTGGCCGGGCCGTGCGGATTCTACGGAGCACGCACCCGCCGATACCGCCCCAGGGTGGCCGTGGCACGCCAGCGCGCCCTATCATGAGCCGGACAGAAATCAAGGAGAGGTCATCCCATGAACCGTGGCCGCGAAGACAGCCCCTGGCCCGACACCGCCCGCATCCCGAGCCGCGAAGACCTGCTCTCGCCGCGCACCCAGATCGTCAACGACCGCGACGCCTACCTGGGGCAGGGCCGCAACGATGTCGGCCGGCGCATCGCCGACGACCAGGTCGAGCTCTTCGTGGCCGGTGACGTGGCGTCGGCGCTGCAGCAGGAGTTCTCGCTCCACTCGCCTGAGTTCATCACCTTGCACGACCTCGGCGTGAGCGCGTCGCTGCGCCTGCTGGGCAGCCTGGCCGGTGCCGCCGGCGCCCGCGTGCAGCGGCTGTCGATCCGCCGCCAGGGCCATGGCGTCGCCTTGTCCGTCGTGCAGTTCGTCGAGGTGCCGCTGGCCAACGGCACGCTGGTGCGCGTCTACTCCACCGACATCAACGCCGACGGCACCGCGCGGGCCCACATGGCGCGCGTGCTGCTGGCCTTCAGCCGCCTGGGCGTGCTGATGGTGGGCGAGTTGCCGGGGCACGCGCTGAGCGCACAGCTCGCGCCCTTGCACGACGCCCTGGTGCGCGGGCCCTGGCCCAACCGCGATCTGCTGATGGTGCCACTGGGCTCGGGCACCGCGCTGGCGGCCCTGGGTGCGCAGCTGGCCCACCAGACACCGGTGGAGGTGCATGTGACGCCGCACGCCGCCAAGCCCAAACACGTGTGGACCTTCGTCGGCGGCGCCTGGAACCGCCTCCACGGTGCGCCCAACGGCGAGCGCGCCCTGCCCACCGATCTGGAGCGCGCCATTCCCAAGCCACGGGTGCCCAGCCCCGAGGCCGCGACCGAGCCGATGCCGCTCGACTCGATCAAGGCCAAGGCCGCGACCGCGGCGGCGCCATCCGCGCCATCCGCGCCGACGATGGCGCCGTTGGTGTCGAGCGTGACACCGATGCCGGTGCCCGGCGCCACGAGCTGGCAGACCTATGTCGACCGCTGCGCGCTGATCAAGGGCACCATCAGCTGCTGTGTCTTCGACACCCATTCGATGCAGCCGATGGCCTTCACCGGCGGCCCGCCCTCGGCTGAGCGCCTGGCGCAGCAAGGAGCGGTGCTGCTGTCGACCATGAACGACGCCTCACGCGCCCTGGGCCTGGGCCCGGCGCGCGCCGAAGCCAGCATCAGCACCACCAACCACCACCTGCTGCTGCGCCCGGTCGCGGGCCATCCGGGGGTGGCCCTGCACCTGGTGCTGCAAGCCACTGGCAGCAACCTGACGCTGGCCCGCATGCAGCTCGAACGCGTCGAGCCGCCGCGCTGAGCCTGCTGAGGGCGCGGCCCGGCGCACCAGCCTGAGTGCGACACCGTGCAAATCGCG
>JANMVM010000407.1:0-3779 GCA_031392695.1 Rubrivivax sp. | reverse complement strand
CGCCGGTGCGATGTCGATGAACATGATCGACACGTCGCCGCCGACCATCTCTGTCAACGCCGTCGAGCTGGCTTTGTAGGGCACGCGCAGCATCTCGATGCCGGCCATCTGCGACAACAGCACCCCCGCCACATGGCCCGGTGCGCTGTGGTTGGCGAACGAAACCTTGCCCGGGTGGGCCTTGGCGTACTGCACCAGTTCCTTGACCGTGGTAAACGGCAGCGTGGTCGTACTGACCAGCATGAAGGGCAAGAGGCCGATGCGCGTGATGGGCGCGAAGTCCTTCACCGGGTCGTAGGGCAGCTTCTTCATCAGGCTGACGTTGGCCGCCATCGAAGTCGTGCTGCCGTAGACCAGCGTGTACCCGTCGGGCGCGGCGCGCGCCACTTCCAGCATGCCGATCACGCCATTGGCGCCGGGCTTGTTCTCGACGATGACGGTCTGCTCCAGCGCCAACGCCAGATGGCGCGCGATGAGGCGGATCGACGCGTCGCCCGCACCACCCGCTGCAAAGGGGAAGACGATGCGGATCGGCTTGGCCGGGTAGGCCGGCGATTGACTTTGCGCCTGGGCCTGCGCCAGGGCAAAGGGCCCCAGCAGCGCGGCGAACAGCAGCGCCAACCAACGGCGGCCAAGGGGTTTGGTGGATGTGGTGCTCATGCGCTTCCAGTGGCTTGCAGCAGTCCTTGCAGCAGTCCTTGCAGCAGTCGGCCGGGCAGGGCGCCCGTGGCCTGCCCGTCGCGGCGCACGACCTGGCCAGAAAGTAGTGTGGCGACGTAACCGTCGGCCCCCTGCATCAGGCGTTTGCCGCCCGCCGGCAGGTCGGCCAGCATGCGCGGCTTGTGCAGACGCAAACGGTCGAAGTCGATGACGTTGAGGTCGGCCTTCATGCCGGGTGCGATCACGCCGCGGTCGTGCAGCCCGACCAGGCGCGCGGTGTCTGCCGTCTGGCGCTTGATCAACCGGCCCAGGGGCAAGCGGTCGGCGCCGCGGTCGCGGCCCCAGTAGCTGAGCAGGAAGGTCGGAAAGTTGGCGTCAGAGATGTAGCTGACGTGGGCACCGCCGTCGCTCAAGCCGGCCACGGTGAGCGGGTGTTCAATCATCGCGCGGCACACGTCCAGGTTGAAGCCGGCGTAGTTGGTCATGGCCACGAACAGGAACGACAGCCCTTCGTCGCGCAGCAGCAGGTTCAGCGCCACCTCATGCGTCGTGCGCCCCTCGCGCTGCGCGATCGCGGCCACCGATGCGTCGCGCCCGGGTTCGTAGTCGGGCACCTCATCGAAAGGGAACATGTACTCGAACTGCTGCAGCGGTCTTGAAGCTGCAAGCCGCGGATCGACGGTGCTCGTCTCCCCGAGCAGCCGGCGCCTGAAGGCCGCGTCACGCAGCGTCGCCAGTTTTTCGGCCAGCGGCAGGTGGGCAATGGGGCGGTACGAAGGATGGTCGGAAAAAGGGTTCTGGCTGCCCTGCAGGCCCATCAGCACACCGGCCGGGCGCGGCGCCACCTGGGCCCGCATTGGCAGGCCAGCGGCGTGGGCTTGTTCAAGCAGGGCCAGCGCTTCGACCCAGCCGTCGGGCTCGTTGTGGCGCTGTGAGAGCGTGAAGGACAGGGGCCGGCCTGAGGCCTTGACGATGCGCCGCAGCATCGCGAATTCGCTCGCCCGGCTGGGCGTGTCCCAGTCCGACACGTACTGCATCACGCCGCGCCCGGCGTCGGCCATGCCCATGGCGATGCCGAGCAGCTCGTCTTCGGTGGCGCGCAGGGTTGGCGTGGGCACGCCGTCGATGGAGCGATGGTGGATGGTGCGTGAGGTTGAAAAACCCAAAGCGCCGGCGGCCACGGCCTGCGCCGTCATGCGGCGCATGAGCGCGATGTCGTCGGCATTGGCTTTCTCGTGCCGCAGCGCGCGTTCGCCCATCGCGTAGACGCGCAACGCGGCGTGCGGCAGCTGGGCGCCCAGGTCGACATCGCGTGGGCGCTTGGCCAGCACGGCCAGGTATTCGGCGAAGGACTGCCAGCCAAAGTCCAGCCCTTCGTGCAGCGCCGCGCCCGGGATGTCCTCGACGCCTTCCATGAGCCGGATCAGGGTCTCGCGGTCCTGCGGCTTGACGGGTGCGAAGCCGACGCCGCAGTTGCCCATCACCACCGTGGTCACGCCGTGCAGGGAAGACGGTGTGAGCTGCGAGTCCCACACGGCCTGGCCGTCGTAGTGCGTGTGCACGTCGACGAAGCCCGGTGTCACGAGCAGGCCCTTGGCGTCGATTTCGGTGCGGCCACTGCCGGCCACGCGGCCGACGGCTGTGATGGTGCGGCCGCTGATGGCCACGTCGGCCTCAAACGGCGTTCCACCCAGGCCGTCGGCGACCGTGCCGCGGCGAATCACCAGCTCATGTGCGGCTGCCATCAATGGCTTTCAGTCGACCTTGATGTTGCGTTCGCGGATCAGCTTGGTCCAGCGCGCGATCTCGCTCTTCACCAGGTCGCCCAGCACCTTCGGGGGCCCGCCTTCGGAGACGGCGCTCAGTGCCGCCAGGCGTTCACGCACTTCGGGCGAATTCAAGGCTTTGGTGGCTTCGGCGTTGAGTTTGGCCACCAGCTCCGGCGGCGTGCCGGCGGGCGCGAAAATGGCGAACCAGCTGGAACCCTGCACGTCGGGGAAGCCTGCTTCGGCGATCGTGGGCACATCAGGCAGGGCCGGTGAACGGGTCTTGGCGACGATCGCCAGCGGCCGGATCTTGCCGTCGCGGGCCAAGGGCAGCGTGGTGCTGATGGGGTCGAAGAACACCGCCACATGGCCGGCCATGAGGTCGGTCATGGCCGGCGCGCCGCCTTTGTAAGGCACGTGGATCAGCTGCATGCCGGCGCTCGACTGGAACTGCTCGGCCAGCAGGTGGCTCATGGTGGCAAGGCCGCCCGAGGCAAACGGGATTTGCCCCGGCTTGGCCTTGGCCGCCGCCACAAACTCGCCCAGCGTGCGATAGGGCGAATGGCTGTGGGTGTCGATGATCAGCGGCGAGCTGATCAGCAGCGACACCGGCACGAGGTCGGCTTCAACGTTGAAAGGCAGGTTCGGGAACATCGCCGGCAGCGCCGAAAGCGCGTTGCCGAGCACGCCGATGGTGTAGCCGTCGGGGATCGACTTGGCCAGGGCGTTGGCCCCGACCACGGCCGTGCCGGGCCGGTTCTCCACCACGAACTGCTGGCCCATGTTCTGGCCCATCTTCAGCGTCACCAAGCGGCCGATGACGTCGGTAAGGCCGCCGGGCGAAGAATTGATGATGACCTTGACGGGCTTGTTGGGATAGGCGTCCTGGGCAGCGGCTGGCCGCGTGGCCGCCAGCCACGCGAAGATGCAGACTGCGGCGGCGAGGGTGGCGCTGGCGAATGCTCGTTGCTTCATCATTGTCTGTCTCTCTGTCGTGTTGACTCGTTGGTATTTGAACGTACCATAGAGTTCAATCACACGCAAACTTGGCCTGTCGGCGCACCGATGGTCGAAGCCTTGAGGTGAGATGCAGCGGCCGGGTGGCAGCCAATGAATGGGGTACTTTCTTTCGGCTGCTGAAATCGCGGGCGTCGCACCATACTGACGGGTCGATATTGATCCCTATTGGTTTGAACTGGCGGGTGTCGTAACCTGTGACCATGAACAGCGCCGATTCCGCCCGCGCCCCGGCTCGCGCCTCTGCTCGATGAGCAGCACGCCCCTGCTCGATGGCTTGAAGATCGTCGACTTCTCGGCGCTGCTGCCCGGCCCTTACGGCACCGTGCTGCTGGC
>JANMVM010000383.1:0-1667 GCA_031392695.1 Rubrivivax sp. | reverse complement strand
GGCCAGCCGCAGCTACGGCGTGCAGGTGGCGCGGCTGGCCGGCATGCCGGCAGCGCTGATCCGCCAGGCGCGCGCCACGCTCGAGGCGCTGGAGGCGCGGGCCGACGCCGGGCGCGCGCAGGTCGACCTGTTTGCGCCGCCACCCGCGGCCGCCCCGGCGCCGGAGGCCAGCGCGGTGGAGCAGGCGCTGCTGGGCATCGACCCCGACAAGCTCAGCCCCCGCGAAGCGCTGGACGCGCTGTACCGCTTGCGCCTACTGATCGGTCATTGATCTGGCACGGAGCAGGCGCTGGGAAAGCAGGCTGCGGCGCATCCAGGATCGTCGTCACTGCGTAATCCGGGCATCGACAACGCCCGAGGTTTCGACCATGGATACCACCCCGCCTCCCTCCACCCCGCGCGCCGTCGTCCTCGGCGCCAGCCTGGCCGGCCTGCTGGCGGCCCGCGTGCTCAGCGAGCACTTCACCGAGGTCGTGATGCTCGAGCGCGACGAGCTCCCCGAGCAAGCCGCGCCGCGCAAGGGCACGCCGCACGCCGCGCACCCGCACGGGCTGCTGGCGCGCGGACTCGAGGTGCTGGAAGAGCTGTTCCCGGGCTTCACACGAGCCCTGGTGGCGCGCGGCGCATTGCTCGGCGACCTGCAGCGCGATCTGGCTTTCGAGGCATCCCGCCAGCGCTTTGCCAGCGGCTTTGCCGGCCAGGCGGCGCTGGGCGCGAGCCGGCTGGCCATCGAGGCCGAAGTCCGCCGCCGCGTGCTGGCCCTGCGCGGCGTGCGCGCCGTCACCGGCGTCGATGTGCTCGCACCGCGCCTGGCCGAAGGGCGGGCCGTGGCCGCGCGCTACGCGCGGCGCGACGGTGCCACCGGCAGCACGCCGGTCGAGCACGAGCTGGCAGCGGCGCTGATCGTCGACTGCACCGGGCGCGGCTCGCGCACGCCGCAGTGGCTGGCCGACTGGGGCTACCGCGCCGCGGCCGAAGAGCGCGTCGACATCGGCATCTGCTACACCAGCGCCTACTTCAAGCGCACCGGCGCCTGTGCCCTGGGCCCGGGCCTGGACAAGGTGGCCGCCTTCGGTGCGGTGACCAACGAACAGCCGCGGCCCGGCGTCGTGATTGCGCAGGAGCCCGCTGCCGACGGCGTGCCGCGCTGGGTCGTCGGCGTGGGCGGCTTCGCCGGTGACCATGCGGCGGCCACGCTGCAGGCGCTGCGCGAAAGAGCCGCCGACATCGGCAGCCCCGAGCTGGTGAAGATCACGCACGAGGGCGAAATGATCGGCGAGGTCATCCGCTACACGATGCCGCACAGCCAGCGCCGCCACTATGAGAAGCTGGCGCGCTTCCCGGCCGGCCTGCTCGTGTTGGGCGATGCGCTGACCAGCTTCAACCCGATCTACGGCCAGGGCATGACGGTGGCCGCCTGCGAGGCGCTGGCGCTGCGCGAGCAACTGGCGCTGGGCCAGGCCGGCCTGGCGCGGCGCTTCTTTCGCGCCGCCGCCCGCGTCGTCGACATTCCCTGGCAGCTGGCCGTGGGCGGCGACCTGTCGATCGACACCGTACCCGGCAAGCGAGCGCTGCCGCTGCGCCTGGTCAACGCCTACGTGGCGCGCATCTACCGCGTGGCACCGCACGACGCGGAGGTCAGCGCCGCTTTCCAGAAGGTCGTGCAC
>JANMVM010000308.1:0-24877 GCA_031392695.1 Rubrivivax sp. | reverse complement strand
TCGATCAGGCTCTCGGTGCCGCCCAGCGAGGTGGCGCGCTTCCACAGCTGCGTCTGCGCCGCCACCGCAATCGCCGCCGCTTCGCCGCCACGGGCGCGGATCGACAACATGCCGCTGAAGCCGCCCTTCATCTGCGAGCGCGCCACGGCATGGCCCTGGCAGGCCGGCAATCCCGGGTACAGCACCTCGGCCACGAGCGCGTGGCCGTCGAAATGCTGCGCGATCTGCAACGCCGAAGCACAGGCCGCGCGCACGCGCAGGTGCAGCGTGCGCAGGCCGCGCAACAGCAGCCAGGCCTCGAAGGACCCGAGCGTGGCGCCGAGTTGCGCGCGCACCTTGCGCACGCGCTGCCAGTACGCGCTGTCTTCGCGCGTCACCAGCACACCGGCGATGAGGTCCGAGTGGCCGTTGAGGTACTTGGTGGCGGCGTGCATCACGACATCGGCTCCGCAGGCCAGCGGCTGCGTGAGCAGCGGCGTGGCGACGGTGGAATCCACCGCCAGCAGCGCGCCGGCGGCATGCGCGATCTGCGCCGTGGCCGCGATGTCGGTCACCGTCCACAGCGGGTTGGCCGGTGTCTCCACCCACACCAGTTTGGTCTGGCCCGGGCGCACGGCCGCCTGCACGGCGGCGGGGCTCGTCATGTCGATCAGCTCCACCTGCAACCCCCACTGGGTGGCGAAGGTCATGAGCCAGTTGCGCAGCGACCAGTACATGACCTGGGGCGCCAGCACGTGGTCGCCAGGCGCCAAGGCCTGGAACACCGCCGTGGCCGCGGCCATGCCGCTGGCGAACAGCAGCGCCTGGTGGCCGCCTTCGAGCGCGTTGATGACGGCCTCGGCCTGGTCGAAGGCCGGGTTGTCGGCGCGCGCGTAGACGCGGCCGGAGCGGTACTGGTTGTCGGGGTCGCGCAGGTAGGTGGAGGAGACGTGGATCGGCGGCGTGATGGCGCGCGTGGCCTCGTCGATCCAGCCCAGGGCCTGGGCAAGGGTGGTGTCGGGGTGGGCCTTCTTGGGATCCATGGGCAGGGTGCGGCGACGCAAGGTGCGAGTGGGCTGGATGCTACTGCTGCGCCCAGCGCGGGCTCAGCGCTGGAACGCGCCCGGGGCCCAGGTGCTGCGTTCGGGGCTCAGGGGCTTGGTACCGATGGGCCACTCGAATTCGGCCTTGGGCGAGAGGTCGCGCCCGCCGATGTTGCGCGGGTCGACGCCGCTGCCGCGCCACATCGACCCCGCCGGCAGCTCGAAGGCGCCGGTATCGATGTCGCGCAGCATGCCCAGCGTGGCGTGGCGGTTGCCCTGGAAGTCACCGCTGGCGCCGAGCCAGAAGACGGCAGGCCCGGCGACGAGGTTGTTGACCGCACGCACCGGCGTGTCGGCCGGCAGATGGGCGCGCACGACGCGCATCACCCAGCCCGGCAGCCAGCCGTAGTTGACGAAGGTGTTGTGCGCCACGTACAGCGCATTCTTGTCCCAGGCGCGGTCCTCGGTGGCGTAGGCCAGCATCACCGGGTTCTGCGACTCGGCGCCCTGCCCGATGACGTTGCCCACCACGGTGGCCAGGCCGCCATTGGCGATCTCGATCTCGTACGACGCGCCGCCACGGACGCCGTCGTGGATGAAGTTGTAGGTGATGAGGTTTTCGCGCGCCCGCGTCTTGATGAGGTGGCCTTCGAAGCCCTGCTGGAAGCGGCTGCCGCTGATGCTCAACTTGGCGATGCGACCGACGTTGAGCAGGTGATGCAGACCACCCACCACCTTGGGCGCTGCGCCGAAGACGCTGGCGTCGATGCGCAGCTCGGCTTTCTCGTCGTTGGTGCTGAGCAACCCGTGCTCGTTGTCGAAGAAGGTGCAGCGCTCGACGCTCAGCGAGCCGCCTTCCTGGCGCACGCCGGCGCCGCTGCCATCGGACGAGCGGGCGCCGCGGAACTCCAGGTTCTGCAGCGTCACCTGGCCGCCGCGCACGATCCACAGCGCCTGGGCGGCGCCGGGCTTGCCATCGCCCTTGATGACCGGCGCCTTGGCCCCGGGCATGCCGCGCAACGTGAGATGGCGCTGCTCGATCAGCACGCCGCCCGGGTAGTCGCCCGACAGCAGCTCGATGGTGTCGCCGTCCTGCGCCTGGCGCAAAGCGTCGGCCAGCGTGCGCCCGGAATTGGGCGGCCCGGCCAGCCAGGTCGTCTGCGCCAGGGCCAGCCCGGCGAAGCACCAGGCCCCCAGCAGCAGGCTGATGCGCAGCGCACGACGCGCTGTCTTGCAGTCCGGTCCCAGAGCCATGGCTTTTGTCTTCGTGTCGTTTGCGGCGCTGAGTATCTCCGCATCGCAGGGCCGGCCGGCTCGGAAAACACCCGCATCCGCCCCCCAGGTGCGGGGCCCCGGGGCCGCATCCAGCCGCCGGTGATTCCCCCGTAGCGGTAGCGCCCCCGGCAGTGCGATGCTCGGGCCCTGGCGCCGACGCTGTCGCTCGGCGCAGCCCCATCGATCCGGAGACGATCCATGAAGAGAACACTGGCCGCCTGGGTGGCCCTGCTGCCCATGACCGCAGCCCTGGCGCAGGAAGCCGGCCAGATCAACATCATCTGCTCGGTGCAGGCCGAGTGGTGCAACCTGATCCAGACCGTGTATGCGCGCACCACGGGCGTCAAGGTCAACATGTCGCTCAAGGGCTCGGGCGAGGCGCTGGCGCAGCTCGTTGCCGAGAAGGCCAACCCGAAGACCGACATCTGGTTCGGCGGCACCGGCGACCCGCACCTGCAGGCCGCCGAGCAGGACCTGTCGATGGTCTACAAGAGCCCCAGCCTGCAGCAGCTGCACCCCTGGGCGCAGCAGCAGGCGCAGCAAAGCCAGTTCAAGACCGTGGGCATCTACAGCGGCCCGCTGGGCTTTGGCTACAACACCGAGCTGCTGGCCAAGAAGAAGCTCAAGGTGCCGCAGACCTGGGCCGACCTGCTCAACCCCGCGCTCAAGGGCGAGATCCAGGTCGCCAACCCGGCCAGCAGCGGCACCGCCTACACCATGGTGGCCACGCTGGTGCAGCTGATGGGCGAGGACAAGGCCTTCGACTACATGAAGGCGCTGCACAAGAACATCAGCCAGTACACGCGCAGCGGCACCGGCCCCATCAAGGCGGTGGCGCGCGGTGAAACCACGATCAGCATCAGCTTCGTGCACGACGGCCCGGGCGAGAAGATGCAGGGCTTCCCGATCGAGACCATCACGCCGGCCGACGGCACCGGCGCCGAAATCGGCTCGATGAGCCTGATCAAGGGCGCGCGCAACGTCGAAGCGGCGAAGAAGTTCTACGAATGGGCCCTCACCGGCGCAGCGCAGGAGATCGGCGCCGCCGCCAAGCAGTTCCAGCTGCCGTCGAACAAGGCCGCCAAGGTCGATCCGCGCGTGCCCGACTTCAAGAAGATCAAGTTCATCAACTACGACTACGCCAAGTACGGCGCCAGCGCCGAACGCAAGCGCCTGATCGGCAAGTGGGAGAAGGACGTCAACTCGCTGCCGCGTTGAGATGTCGATGAGCGGCGGCCCCGCGCGCACGCGCAGCAGCGTGCTGGCCTGGTGGCTGCTGGGCCTGGCCGCCTATGCGCTGCTGCCCTGGTACTTTCAGCAGGACCTGGGTCTGCTCAAGGCACTGGCCGGGATCTGGGCCGGGCCCGACACCGCCAGCGGCCTGGTGCAGGCGCTTCAGCACGGCAGGCCCTGGCTCGCGCTCGGCCTGCTGGCGCTGGCGCTGTGCGGCGTCGGCTGCTGGCTGCCGCCGACGCGGCTGCAAGGCGCGCTGCTGCTGGGCGGCGGCGGGCTGGGTGTCGTGGGGCTGCTGGCCAGCGGCTTTGCGATCGGCGCGCGCGGCTGGTCATTCGATGCCCTGACGCCGCTGTTCGGCGCCCTGCCGGTGGGGCAGTTCGGCATCGGCCTGGGTGGCGCGCTGGCCTTGCTGGCGCTGCTCATGCTGGCTGCTGCCGGCGTGGCGCGGCTGGGCTATTTTCGCGGCGACCTGTTCGTCGCCGGCGCGGTGCTGCTGTGCTCGGCGCTCTTGCTGCTGTTCGTGGCGCTGCCGGTGGCCAAGAGCCTGGTGGGTGCCTTCTTCGACGACAGCGGCGTCTTTTCCGCGCGCGCCATCGGCGAGCGCCTGGGCAACGAGCGCGTCTGGGGTCTGCAGTGCCTGATCGGCGGCGTGCGCTGCGGCGTGGCCTGGAACACGCTCTTCCTGGCCCTGCTCACGGCCGCCGGCACCACCGCCATGGGCACGCTCATCGCGCTGTATGCCGAGCGCGGCAACCCGCGCCTGAGCCAGCCGCTGAACGTGCTGGCGCTGCTGCCCATCATCACGCCGCCCTTCGTCGTCGGCCTTGGCTTGATCCTGCTCTTCGGCCGCGCCGGGCTCGTCAACCAGGGCCTGGAAGCGGCCTTCGGCATCGCGCCCACGCGCTGGTTCTACGGCCTGCTCGGGGTCTGGCTGGCGCAGATGTTCGCCTTCACGCCGATCGCCTTCATGATCATGCGCGGCGTCGTCGCCGGCATCGGCCCGAGCCTGGAAGAAGCGGCGCAGACGCTGCGAGCCTCGCGCATCAAGACCTTCACGACGGTGACACTGCCGCTCATGAAGCCGGGGCTGGCGAATGCCTTCCTGGTCGGCTTCATCGAGAGCATGGCCGACTTCGGCAACCCGGTGGTGGTGGGCGGGCAGTACGCGGTGCTGTCCACCGACATCTTCTTCGCCATCGTCGGCGCGCAGTACGACCAGGGGCGCGCCGCGAGCCTGGCGCTGATCCTCACCGGCTTTGCGCTGGCGGTGTTCTTCATCCAGCAGCGCGTGCTGGGCAAGACCAGCTACACCACCGTCAGCGGCAAGGGCGACGCCGGCCTGGCGATGCCGCTGCCCGACGCCGTGCGCAGGCTCTGCCTGGGCCTGGCAGGGCCCTGGCTGGCCTTCACGGTGGTGGTCTACCTGTTCGCCTTCATCGGCGGCTTCGTGCAGACCTGGGGGCGCGACTACACGCCGACCTTCAGGCACTTCGTCACCGCCTTCGACCTGCAGTGGTCGGAGCACGGCTGGGTGTGGGCCGGCACGGCCTGGAATTCGCTCTTCACCACGCTGCGGCTGTCGGCCATCGCCGCGCCGCTGTGCGCCGGGCTGGGCCTGCTCATCAGCTGGCTGCTGGCGCGGACCCAGTTCGTGGGCCAGAAGGTGTTCGAGTTCAGCGCCCTGCTGGCCTTTGCGATCCCGGGCACGGTGCTCGGGGTGAGCTACATCCTGGCCTTCAACGTGCCGCCCTTCGAGCTCACCGGCACCGGCCTGATCATCGTGCTGTGCTTCGTCTTTCGCAACCTGCCGGTGGGCGTGCGCGCCGGCACCGCCAGCTTCAAGCAGCTCGACCGCTCGCTCGACGAGGCCAGCACCATGCTGCGCGCCGGCACCGCCACCACGCTGCGGCGCGTCGTGCTGCCGCTGCTCAAGCCGGCGCTGGTGGCGGCGCTGGTCTACAGCTTCGTGCGCAGCATGACCACCGTCTCGGCCGTGATCTTCCTGGTCACGGCCGAGAACGAACTCGCCACCACCTACATCATCGGCCGCGTGGGCAATGGCGACTACGGCGTGGCGCTGGCCTACTGCACGGTGCTGATCGTGCTGATGTCGCTGGCCACGGCCCTGATCCAGGTACTCGTCGGCGAGCGCCAGCTCGGCCGCAGGAAAGCATGAGCCGCCATGAGCACCGAGGGTCTCCCGAGGGCTCATTCCCGCCGGGCGGGACCGGCCGCAGGCCTTAGGGTGCCCCCATGAGCATTGAATTTCGCCAGGTCAGCAAGCGCTACGGTGGCGCCGCTTCGCCGCTCGTCGTCAAGGGCATCGACATCCACGTGCCCACCGGCACGCTGACCACCATCCTGGGCCCCAGCGGCTGCGGCAAGACGACGACGCTGCGCATGATCGCCGGCCTCGACGCACCCAGCGGCGGCCAGATCCTCATCGACGGCCACGACGTCACCCGGCTCGGCCCGGCCGAGCGCAACGTGAGCATGGTGTTCCAGAGCTATGCCCTGTTCCCGCACATGAGCGTGCTCGACAACGTCGGCTACGGCCTGAGCGTCAGCGGCGTGGGCAAGGCCGAGACCGCGCGCCGCGCCCAGGCCGTGATGGACAGCGTCGGCCTGGCCGGCTACGACACCCGGCTACCGAGTGAATTGAGCGGCGGCCAGCAACAGCGCGTGGCGGTGGCGCGCAGCCTGGTGCTGGAGCCGCGCGTGCTGCTCTTCGACGAGCCGCTGTCCAATCTGGACGCCCGGCTGCGCCGCAGCATGCGCGAGGAGATCCGCTCGCTGCAGCAGCGCATGAAGCTCACCGTGGCCTACGTCACCCACGACCAGAGCGAGGCGCTGGCGGTGAGCGACCAGATCGTGGTCATGAACGCCGGACTCATCGCCCAGGCCGGCACGCCGCAGCAGCTGTACGAAGAGCCGCAGAGCGAGTTCGTGGCCGGTTTCATGGGCGAGGCCCTGCTCTTCAGCGCCGTGGCCGATGCCCAGGGCCGCGTGCAGCTGGGGCCGCTGACGCTGCAGCCGCGCCGCGCCGTGGCCGCCGGCGCCGTGAAGGTGGCGGTGCGGCCCGAGGCCTGGCAGATCGGCGCTGCCGGTGCGGCCGCGCCCGCCGCAGCCGTCGTCGGCACGCTGGCCAAGTGCAGCTACCTGGGCAACGTCCAGGAGCTCACGGTGGCCACCGCGCTGGGTGAGATCTTCGCCGTCTCGCCCGACGTCGCGCGCCGCTGGCAGGTGGGCGATGCGCTGTGGCTCACGCTCGCCGACAAGGGCGTTTCGATCGTCGCCTCTTCATAGCTTCATAACGTCATCGCGTCGCAGCCTCAGAGCGCCAGCTCCAGGCGCAGCTCGCGCCAGCGCAGGATGGCGGCTTTGGGCTGGATGCTCTCCAGCACCAGGCCGGGCGCCACGCTGTCGCCCTCGCGCATCACCTGGCCATCGAGGATGACAAAGCGGCTGGCTGCGCTGTCCGACCACACCGAGCCGCCCACCGCCAGGCGCGGCAGCTCACGGCGCTGCTCGGCGCCGAGCTGCTGCAGGGGCAGCGGCTTGGGGGCCGCTGCAAGGGCTGCAGCAGATGCAGTGGGTGCAGCGGCCCTGTTGGCTGACGGCGCCGGCATCACGGCAGGCACCGCAGGCGCAGCGGCAGAAACGACCATCGGCAGCTGAGCCAGCGCCGCGGCGCTGGCGGCGCTGGCGACGACCAGCGGCAGCGCTGGCGCGACACGAGCCGCCACCGCGGGCAAGGCCGGGGTCGGTGGCACCGCGACGGGCTGCGTCGGCGTCCGCGGCCAGACCACGACGAGCAAGCCGGCGAGGGCTACCCCGACTGCCGCGCCCCAGCCCAGCAAAGCCGGGCGGGCTGTCCAGGGCGGCGCTGCCGGCCTGTCCGCCGCGGCATGCAGGCCCGGCACCTGCCCTTGCTGGCGCTCCGCGTCGGCGCGGCGCAAGGCATCGAGGATGTAGGACATGCTGCTCAGCGCCCGGGTTGTGCGGCCAGCCGCGGTTCATCGACACCGGCGCTGCGGTTGAGGTGCATCAGCGTCAGGGGTCCGGCGCGGCCGTCGGCCGGCAGGCCCTGCACGAGCTGGTAGGCGGCGACACGCTCGCGCAGCGCACGCGCCGACGGTGGCTGGTCAGCCGGCCTCTGGCCGTCGAGTTGCGTCTCCACCCAGGCCTGTGCCGGCGACGACAAGCCCTGATCGGCCGCGCTGCTCCAGCCCGGCGGCGTGCGCCAGAAGGTGGCCAGCTCACCGCGCCAGACCCCGGCCAGCGCCGGCAGCGTGAGCTCGAAGCGCTGGCGCCCCACCTGCAACGTGGCGCGTCGCTCGTCCAGCGCCACGAGCAAGGCGTACAGCTTCAAGCCCGCGGCCGGGCGCAGCTGCAGCACGGCGGGGCGGGCCAGTTGGCGCGCCAGCTGCAGGCCGCCGCTGACGCTGCGGTAGCAGGCCAGTTGGGCCTGCGCTGCCACCACGCAGGGATCGCCCTCGCCGATGGCCACGTTCCAGCGCAAGGCCAGTTCGCGCCAGGCCAGTGCTTCACTGACGTGGGCGGCGGCCAGCAGGGCCGCCGGATCGTCGCTGGCCTGCGGCCGCCAGGACGCCGCGACCGCAGAAGACGCGGACGACTCTGCCAAGGCCACGGCTGCCAAAGCCGCTGAGGCTGCTGAAGCCGCTGAAGTCGCTGAAGTCGCTGAAGCCACCGGCGCCGGGCCGGCCGCCGCGGCCACCGCTGCCGCGGGTTCGCCGTCGCGCAGCCAGCCCCATGAGGCGACGCCCACGCCGGCCACCAGCGCGCCGAGCAGCGCAGCGCGCGGCAGGTGTCTGCGCCAGCCTGCAGCAGCTCGATGATCGAAGACCTCAGCCGCGGCCTGCACGACCATGCGTGCGTCGACGTGACGCTGGCGCCGGCCGTAGGCGCCCAGCAGGGCCCGGTCGGCGAGCAGGTTGATGCGCCGCGGCACGCCGCCCGACAGCCGGTGCAGGCGGCGCAGCGCCGCCGCGTCGAAGGGCACCGCGACATGAGGCCCCGCCACGTCCAGGCGGTGCTGCACGTACTGGCGCGTCTCGGCGCTGCCCAGCGGCCCCAGGTGGTAGCGCGCGATGACGCGCTGCGCCAACTGCTCCAGCCCGGGCTCGGCCAGCCGGTCGCGCAATTCGGGCTGGCCGATGAGGATGATCTGCAGCAGCTTGCGCTCGGCGGTTTCGAGGTTCGTGAGCAGGCGCAGCTGCTCGAGCACCGGGGCCTCCAGGGCCTGCGCCTCGTCGATCACGAGCAGCGCATGGCGGCCCTTGGCGTGGGCCTCGAGCAGGAAGCGGTTGAGCGCGTCGACATGCGCCTTGACGCTGGCGCCGGCGGGCAGCGCTTCGATGCCGAACTCGCTGCACACGGTCTGCAGCAGCTCGATCACGCTCAGGCAGGGGTTGAAGATGTAGGCCACCACGCAGTGCGGCGGCAACTGCTCCAGGAAGCAGCGCACGACGGTTGTCTTGCCGGCACCGATCTCGCCCGTCAGCAGCACGAAGCCACCGCCGCCGCCCACGCCATACAGCAAGTGCGCCAGCGCCTCGCGGTGGCGCTCGCTCATGAACAGAAAACGGGGGTCGGGGGCGAGCGAGAAGGGCTCGCGGCTCAAGCCGAAGAACGGCGCGTACATGGCGCTAGGATAGCTGCCCGCCGGCACGGCCCGCCGCACGCCCGTGCGATGTGACTGGCGCAACAGTCTGTGTCGCCGGGAATCAGGCGCATTGCGCGCCGTACACACTGGGCACCACCGGAGTCGAACTTGGGTCTGAGTAGCGTCTGTCGCCTGCTGTTGCTGTACTCGCACCTGCTGCTGTGCGTGTTTGCGCTACACACCGTGCTGAGCACCGACTGGCGGCTGCTGCGCTCGCGCATCAGCGCCCGGCACCTGTTGCAGGCCCACCGGCGCGTCGTGCTGCTGCTGGGCGGCCTGTGGCTGACGGGGGGCGCCATCGTGCTGCTCGATGGCGCGTCGCAGATCGCCCAGAGCCCCAAGCTCGTGGCCAAGCTGGTGTGCGTGAGCCTGCTCACGCTCAACGGCGTGCTGCTGCGCCACTGGTGCTTCCCGCGCCTGATCAGCGAGCGGCCGCTGCAGCGCGCCGAGGCCTGGGCGCTGATGAGCTGTGGCGCGGTCAGCACGACGAGCTGGCTGATGGCGGGCTTCTTCGGCATCGCGCGGCCGCTGGCCCACTGGACCGCGGGCCAGCACCTGCTGCTGCTGTGGGGCGCCCTGGCGCTGGCGCTGCCGGTGGCGCTGGCCTTGTCCGGCCGGCTGCAGGAGGGGCGACTGTTGAGGCTGCGCCAGCGGCTGCAAGGCCGGCTGCATGGCCTGCCACCCGCGAGCCGAAATGCCGCGCGGTGCCCGCCTGACGCAGCGCCCATTCCGGGCCCGCCGCCGGCCGCGCCGCGCGCGCAGCGCATCCCCGCCATCGGTCCCTGAAGCCGGTCGACGCCCGCAGCGGCGACGCTGGCGCGGCCAACCTCTCAATAGCGCCGCCGATACTGCGTCGGCGTGCAGCCGCGGTGGACGTGAAAGATCGAGGCGAAGTGCGAAGCGCGGCGATAGCCGCAACGCAAGGCGATCGCCGACACCAGATCGGTACTGTCGCGCAGCAGCGCGCAAGCGCGGTCCAGACGGCGCTCAAGCAGGTACTGGTAGGGCGTGGCACCGGTGGCGCTGTGAAAGGCGCGCAGGAAGTGACCCACCGACATCGATGCCACGTCGGCCAGCGCGCCGAGGTGGATGTCGCGCGCCAGGTTGGCATCGACGAAGTCTTCGATGCGGTGCAGGATGAAGGGGCGCAGCGCAGCAACACGCGAAGGCGCAGCGGCAGGCTTCGGCGCCGCGGCCGTGGCTGGCGAGACGACGCTGCGCAGCTGCCGCATCAGCAGGCCGGCGGTTTCGTCCAGGAAGGCGGAGTCGCCCAGCCGCGCGCCGTCCAGGCAGCGCTCGAGCTCGGCGATCAAAAGCCTGAAGTAGGCGTCCAGCCACGGGTCACAGATGCTGGCCCGCAATGCCGGCGCTAGGCCACCGGGCAGCGGCAGACGCAGGGCCTCGGGCGCGATGTAGACGTGCAGGTGCACCGCCTCGCAATCCGAGTCCAGCGACCACTGCACGGGCTGGCCGGCGGGGATGAAGGTGATCGAGCCCGCGCGATGCTGGAGGCGGGTGGCCACGCCGCTGACGACGATGGTCGACTCCGCGCGCCCGGACACGCAATACGACAGCACATGGTCGTCCAGACGTTGTGGCTCCGGCAGCCGCGCCCGGCGCCGCCGCCAGCGCGCGGCCACGAGGCCGTCGCCGCGATCCGGGGCGAGCAGGAAGTCGGGTTGCGTGCGGCTGCTGCGCGCCACCGTGGCGGCGCTCGAGGTGGCTGCCAGGACGCCGAGATTGAGATGTCGCATGCCAGCGAACGCGCCGTCAGGCGCCACCGCTCGGGTCGAGCCCTGGCGCCACGGCGGCGCGCGGCCCCACCGGCGGCTGGGCGCAGAACAGGCATCCAGGATCAACGAAGGCTGGCATGGCGATACCCCTGATGACTGGTATGCAGGCATTGGCCGGCGCCGCAGGCAAGCGCAAGCGCAAACGCAAACGCAAACCGGCAAACCGCGCGACTCCAGGCATTGTCGTCCAAGCGCCCCCGGAATCGAACGGCGACCGAGGGCAGTGCGCCAGGCGGTATTTTTCGCTTTCGATTTCTCGCTTTCGATTTCTCGCTTTTGATTGCGTCGAATTGATCTTATTTGGCGGCTTGCGTCGACAGCCGCCGCGGCACTGGCTATCGTGGCCGGCGTCACATTTCTTTTCGGACCCTGACGGGCCTCAGCCACAGAGGAGACACGATGAGAAGCCTTCGCCCCCACACCCTGGCCGCTTGCTGCGTCGGGCTCGCAGCCGTGCTGGCGCCAGCCGCCGATGCCAAGCTCGTCCGCCTGGACATCACGGCCCGCGAGGTGGTCGCCGGCGGCATGAGCTTCGGCGCCACCGGCGCCTACGAAAAGCTCACCGCCACCGCCCACTTCGAGGTCGACCCGCGCGACGACGCCAACGAGCAGGTGTTCGACCTCGACAAGGCGCCGCGCAACGCGCGCGGCCGCGTCGAGTTCTCGGCCGACGCGGTGATCCTCAAGCCCCTGGACATGAGCAAGGCCAACCGCCAGCTCTTCTTCGAGGTCAACAACCGCGGCAACAAGATTGCGCTGCCGATGTTCAACGACACGCCGCCGGGCGTGAACAACAACAACCCCAGCGCCGCCGCCGACTTCGGCAACGGCTTCCTGATGCGCCAGGGTTACGTCGTGGCCTGGGTCGGCTGGGGCGCCGACATCGCGCCGGGCAACAGCCGCCTGACGGTGAATTTCCCGCTCGCGATGCAGCACGGCCAGCCGATCACCGAGCGCATCGTCACCGAGTACTCCGACCGCAACTTCGGCGGCGCGACGCCGTTCTCGCTGCCGCTGTCCGGCGGCCTGGCCTTCAAGTCCTACGAATCGGTGTCGACGACGCCGGCGGTGGCCGAGGCCGAGTTGCGCCGGCGTCCCTCGGATTCTCCGCGCCCGAGTTCTGCCGCCATCCCTGCCGGCGAACTGGTGCCGGCCGGTGAATGGTCCTTCGCCGACTGCCCCACCGGCGGCCCCGGCACGCCAAGCCCGAACCACATCTGTCTGGCGGGCGGCTTCCAGAACAACATGGTCTACGAGTTGCGCTACCGGGCGACCAAGTCGCCGGTGATGGGGCTGGGCTACCTGACCTCGCGCGACTTCGTGTCCTTCCTCAAGCACGCGCGACGCGACGAGGCCGGCACGCCCAACCCGGTGGCGGGCCTGGACAACGCCTTCTGCCTAGGCATCTCGTCCTCGGGCATGTACTACCGCGACTACCTCTACCAGGGCTTCAACGGCGACGAGCGCGGCCGCCGCGTCTGCGACGGCGTGCACATCCACATCCCGGGCGTGCACAAGCTCTACCTCAACTACCGTTTCGCCCAGCCCAATCCGTTCAGCGTCCAGCACCGCGAGCGCTATGTTCCCGACGCCAACTTCCCACGCCGCTACCAGGTCGAGCACAACCCCTTCGGCGGCCGCCGCGACGGCATCCTGAAAGAGCACGAGACCGACCCCAAGGTCATCCACACCGACAGCAGCACCGAGTACTGGCAGTTCCGCTCCTCGCTCGTTGACACCGACGACCACGGCACGCAGGACCTGCAGCGCCCGCACAACGTGCGCCGCTACCTGTACTCGAGCACGCAGCACTTCCCGACCAAGGGCGCGACGCCGAACTTCGGCATCGGCAACCGGCAGTGCGAGCAGCTGTCCAACGTCACCCACCCGGGGCCGATGTCGCGGGCGCTGCTGGTGGCGCTGGACCAGTGGGTGCGCCATCACCGTCCGCCGCCGCGCAGCGAGGTGCCGACGATTCACGACGGCACACTGGTGCGGCCCTCGCTCCTGGCGTTCCCGTCCATCCCGGGCGTGACCTACCTGGGGCTGTACAACCGCTCGGGCGACCGTGACTTCGGCCACCGCGTGCGCGGCAACAGCGGCGTCGTCGACAACCTGTCGCCGACGGTGTACACGCAGCACCGCGTCCTGGTGCCGCAAGTCGACAGTTTCGGCAACGACATCGCCGGCATCCGCCACCCGCTGGTCGAGGCGCCGGTGGCCACGCTCACCGGCTGGAACACGCGGCGCGCCGAGTTCACCGCCGGCGACCTGTGCGACCTCACGGGCATGACCGTGGCGCTGAAGACGACGCTGGCCGAGCGCATGGCGGCCGGCGATCCGCGGCCTTCGCTGAGCGAGCTGTATGGCAGCCACCAGGGTTACGTCGACGCCATCGCACGGGCCGCGCGCGCACTGGCCGGCAAGGGTCTGATGCTGCAAGCGGATGTCGACAAGCTCATCGCCGACGCCGACGCCAGCAGCGTCCTGAAATAGCGGCTGCCGCCGCGTCTTCAGGTGCGCCAGATGCGCGGCGGCGCGGCCGCCAGGCCCCACGCGGCCTGGCGCCAGGCCGCCCGCACGCGGGCCAGCAGGGCCATCGCCGGCTCCACGCCCTGGGCCAGCACGCGCAACACGACGACGCGCGATTGCGGCGACGTGACGCCCGCGCTGGCCGCCAGCGCGTCGCCTTGCACGGCATCGCGCGCGCAGGCCAGCAGCCGCTCGCGGCGCGCCTTCTGCAGGCTCTGGCCCGTGGCAAACCAGGCCGTGCCCAGCACCGTGCGGCCGCCGAAGCCGGCCGGCGCCTGCAGCAGCGTGGCGTCGGCTGCGGCTACGCGGCCGCGCTCGAGCCAGCAGCCGGGCAGTTCGATGTGCTGGCTGAAAGATCCGTGCTCGAACAGCTGCCCGGCCGCCGGCAGGCCCAGCGCCAGCAGGTCCCAGCCGATCATCTCGGCGCCCGGCGCCAGGTCCATGCGCACCACGCTGCGCGCCTCGCAGCCGCTGTAGGCCAGGGTCTCCATCGGCAGCCATTCCAGGCGCGCGCCGGCAGCGACTTGCAGCTTCACGCTTTGCAGCGCCAGCGCGCCTTCGCTGCGATAGAAACGCGTCGCGCCTGGCGTCGTGATGAGCGCGTGGCAGCCTTCGGCCAAGGTGGCGTGCAGGTGCAATTCGTCGCCGGCGACGACGCCGCCGGGCGGGTGCAGCACCACGTGGTGGCAGATGGCCGGGCCCTCGGGGTACAGGCGCTGCAGCACGCGCAGCGGGCCTTCATGGCGGTCGTGCGACAGCGTGCGTTCGCCGTCGCGCCAGTACTGCAGCGCCAGCCGGGCCTGCCAGCTCACCGCGCGGGCCAGAACGCGCGGTGAACCTCGGCGATCTCTTGCTCGACCTCGGCCACCGGGCCGCTGACCTGGATGTCCTTCTGGCCGCGCGCGAAGACGTCGCGGCAGGGCAGGTCGAGGGTCGGGTTTTGCTCGTGCCGGCCGGTGATCGCCAGCAAGCGGCTCTCGCTCAAGCCGTAGACCAGCGCGCCGATGTTGGCCCAGTACTGCGTGCCGGCGCACATGGCGCAGGGCTCGACAGTGGTGACGAGCGTGCAGCCCCACAGCGCCGCGGCATCGAAGCGGTGCGCGGCCACGCGCGCCAGCACGGCCTCGGCGTGGTTGACGGTGTCGACGTTGCACTGCTCGAGCAGCACCGTCTCGCCATCGGCGGCCACCAGCAGGGCGCCGAAGGGGTGCCGGCCCTGGGCCACGGCTGCGCGCGCCAACTCGTTGGCGCGACGCAGGCGACGCAGCTGCTGCTGGGGCGTCATCAGCGACTCACTCGCCCTGGCTGCCGCGGTGCGCCCAACCGGTGGTGCGCTTCTCGACCCAGCTGAACAGCTCGTACATGGCCATGGCCATGGCGCCGATGGTGACGAGGCCGGCGAAGGCCAGCGGCATGCGCTGCTGGCTGCCCGCCGACTGCATCAGGTAGCCGATGCCCGAATCGCCCGCCGTCATCTCGGCCAGCACGGTGCCGACAAAGGCCAGCGTGATGGCGATCTTCAGGCTGCCGTAGAAGAACGGCATCGAGCGCGGCAGGCCGACCTTGACCAGCACGTCCCAGCGCCGGGCGCCCAGCACGCGCAGCACGTCCTCGAGCTCGGGCTCCAGCGTGGCCAGGCCGGTGGCGATGTTGACGGTGATGGGGAAGAAGCTGATCAGGAAGGCGGTCAGGATGCCGGGCCCCAGGCCGATGCCGAACCAGACGACCAGGATCGGCACCACGGCCGCCTTGGGCACGGCGTTGAAGGCCACCATCAGCGGGTACAGCGCGGTGTAGGCCAGGCGGCTGCTGCCGACCAGGAAACCCAGCATCACGCCGACCACGATGGCCAGTGCGAAGCCGAGCATCGTGACCCAGAAGGTCTTCCAGGCCGCCTCGATCAGCGGGCCCTTGAACTCGACGAACTGCAGTGCGATCTGCCACGGGCTGGGAAAGATGAAGTCAGCAATGCTGAAGGCGACCACGATGAGCTGCCACAGCGCCAGTGCCGCCACCAGCACGATCAGCGGCGACCAGCGTTCGACGCGCCGCGAGACCTTCATGGCCGCAGCCCCGCTGCGGGCTTGGCCGCGGGCTGGCGCATGGCACCGATGTGGCCGCGCAGCTCGTGCACGATGTCGGTGAAGTGCGGCGTGTAGGTCAGCTCGAGGTCGCGCGGGCGCGGCAGGTCGATGTCACGCCGCACCACGAAGCGCCCCGGGCTCTTGCTCATCACGTACACCGTGTCGGCCAGGAAGACACTCTCGCGCAGGTCGTGGGTGACGAGGATGACGTTGAACTTCTTCGCTGCCTGCAGGTCGCGCAGCGTGCACCACAGCTCTTCGCGCGTGAAGGCGTCGAGGGCGCCGAAAGGCTCGTCGAGCAACAGCATCTTCGGCGCGTGCACGAGGGCGCGGCAGATGCTGGCGCGCTGCTGCATGCCGCCCGACAGCTGCCAGGGAAACTTGTCCTCGTAGCCGGCCAGGCCGACGCTGTGCAGCAGCTCGCGCGCCTTGGCGGTGTACTCGGCGCGCTTGCTGCGAAAGTGGGTGCGGTAGGGCTCCACGATCTCCAGCGGCAGCAGCACGTTGTCGATCGTCGTGCGCCAGGGCAGCAAGCTCGGCGCCTGGAACGACATGCCGCTGATCTTGAGCGGCCCCGTCACCGGCTGGCCGCCGATGTGGATGCTGCCCCGGCTGGGCATCATCAGGCCGGTGGTGAGCTTCATGAAGGTGCTCTTGCCGCAGCCCGAGGGGCCGACGATGGCGATGAACTCGCCACCCTGCACCTGCAGCGAAATGTCTTCGACAGCGTAGTGGCCCTGGGCCAGCAGCTCGTCGTTGTAGGCCAGCCAGACGTTGCGGAAGTCGACGAATGCGCTCATGGTGTCACGGGCTCAGAGGCTCACGGGTTCACGGGTTCACGGGCTTGACGCACGACTCGGCGCCGGGATACGGGTCTTGGTGGTGTTCATGATCTGGCGCAGGGCCTGCTGATAGATCTCGGGGGCTTCGCTGTCCAGGCGGCTGTGGGTGCCGCCCGCGATCTCGACCCAGCGCACGCCGGCTGGTGCGGCGTCGCGCAGGCGCCGGCCCAATGCCACCGGCACCGTCTTGTCGGCGTCGCCGTGCAGCATCAGCAGGGGCGCATCGACGCGGCCGATGCGCGACAGCGAATCGAACTCCAGCGTCGTGGCAGCGCCGGCGATGCGGCCCCAGAAGCCGGCCGCCGCGGCCAGTTCGGGCAGGCTCGTGAAAGTCGACTCCAGCACCAGCGCGGCGTAGTCGCTGCCGTACTTCAAGCCGCTGGCCAGCGTGACGGCCACCGCGCCGCCCATCGAATGGCCGTAGATGAAGCGCCGCGCCGGGTCGCCCTGGTGGCGCTGCAGTTCGGCCCAGGCCAAGGCCGCGTCGGCGTTGATGCTGGCTTCGGACGGCACCATCACGCTGCTGTCGCCCCAGCCCCGGTAGTCCACTGCCAGCACGGCAAAGCCGGCGCTGCGCAGGGCCTCGATCTTGGGCAGGTTGTGGTACAGGTTGCGAAAGGTGCCGTGCAGGTAGAGCAGCGCCGGCGCCTGCGGGTCGGGCTGCGGCAGCCACCAGATCGCCACCTGCTGTCGCGGCGCGTCGGTGGCCGGCAGGGTCAGCCGCACATCGCCCGGCCGCCAGGACGAAGCCGCCGCTTCGGCCTGCCCGGCCTGCGTCGGTGTCGGACGCAGCGCAGCCTGGCGCTGCCACTCGCCGAGCCCGCCGCAGCCGGCCAGCGGCAGCGCGCACATCAGCACCCAACAGCAGCGTCGGGCCAGCGGCTGGCCAGACCGGGCCCCGACTGCGGCGACAATGCGGCGCATGAAATCGGTTGTCCACCGGCCCCTGGGGGCCTTCGTTTTGTCTGCAGCGGCTGCGGCCATCGTCCTGTTCCTACCGGGTGTCGCCCGGGCCGATGATGGCCCAGGCTTCGTGGGCCGGCTGATGGGGGACGGCTATTGGCGCGTCGCGGTGTCGCCGTTCTCGCAGCATTTCCGCTACAGCGCCGAGCACCGCTACGTGTGGGCCGCGGGTGGTGAATGGCAGCGCAGCGACGACTGGCTCGCCGGCGGCTCCTACTTCCGCAACTCCTTCGGCCAGCCCAGCGCCTACCTCTATGTGGGCAAGCGCTGGCCCGGTCTGTTGGGCGAGCCGCGGCTGTTTGCCCAGGCCTCGGCCGGCATGCTCTACGGCTACCGCGGCAAGTACGAGAGCAAGGTGCCGCTCAACCACAAGGGCTTCTCGCCGGGCGCGCTGATCGGGCTGGGCTGGCAGTTCAACCCCCACTTTTCCGTCACCGGCCACATGCTGGGTGACGCGGGGCTCATGATCCAGCTGTCCTACGACCTGCGCTGAGCCCGCGTGGCGGCCCATGGCGGCCTACTTCCGGGCCGGCGGCAGGATGTTGAGTTCGGCCTTCGCCGGCAGCATCGCAGCGGTCCACACGGCTGCGGGGTCGATGCGCGTCTTGGTGGCGAAGGCATCCGAGACCTGCGACGCCATCAGCGCCAGCCGAGCCGGCACGACGACGCCGAAACCCTCGGCGCGGGCGTCGGGGCTGGCCACCACGGCGTCGATGGCCATGCGCAGGCGGCGCTTTTCCAGATCGACGTTGATGATGCCGTCGCGCGCCTTGACGTACTCGATCGCCGGGTCGGGGTTGGCCATGACTTCCTTGGCACCCTTGACGAAGGCCCCCAGGAAGGCCTTGACAGCCGCCGGGTTGTCCTTGATGAGCTTGGGGCTGGCGATGATCACGTTGCCGTAGAGCTTGACGCCGTAGGCCGGGAACGGCAGTACGACGATGTCTTCAGCCTTCACGCCGCGCGCCTCGAGGTTGAGCAGGCTGGTGAAGGAAAAGCCGGTGATGGCGTCGATGTCGCCGCGCACCAGCATCGTCTCGCGCAGCGGCGGGTCCATGCTCGTCCACTGCACGCCGCTGATGTTGTTGGCCTTGGCGAAGATCGGGAAGGCCTTGCGCCCGGCGTCGAAACCCGGGGCGCCGAGCTTCCTGCCGCTCAGGTCCGAGGGCTTGCTGATGCCGCTCTTCTTGAGCGCCAGCACCGCGGCGGGCGTGTTGTTGTAGACCATCATCACCGCCACCGGCTTGTTGGGCGCGTCGGGGTTGTTGGCATGGAACTCCATCAGCGCGGCCATGTCGGCAAAGCCCATGTCGTAGCTGCCGCTGGCGACCCGCGTGACGGTGCCGCCGCTGCCGTTGCCGGCGTCGATCGTCACGTCCAGGCCCGCGGCCTTGTAGTAGCCCTTGGCAGTGCTGGCCAGGAAGAGTGCGGCCGGGCCTTCGAAGCGCCAGTCGAGCTGAAATTTGATCGGCGTGGGCGTCTGGGCCAGCGCGGGCAGCGCCAGCAGGCCGGCGATGGCCAGCCAGGTGCGGCGCGTGACAGTCTTGAACAGCGGGGTCATCAGGAAGCTCCGGGGTGCGATGGGGTGGATAGCTGCCATTTTGCAAGTTCCGTGCTCGGCCCGGCCCTGGTGCTTGCACCACATCGATGCGCTCGGCACCCGCCGCGGCGCGGACACCGGGCTGCAGCAGGTCGAACCCGGTGCGCGCGCTCACCTGGGCTGGCGCGCGGCGGC
Organism: Rubrivivax sp.; assembly: GCA_031392695.1. Classification (GTDB taxonomy): domain Bacteria; phylum Pseudomonadota; class Gammaproteobacteria; order Burkholderiales; family Burkholderiaceae_C; genus Rubrivivax. Next base: position 5,709 of record JANMVM010000308.1, on the reverse strand, counting down.
GGCGGCGCCTGCGCTCGGTGGGTGGCAGCCGTGCCGGCCGGGGCCGGCGGTCCCGGGGCCGCGGGCAGGCCAAGGCATCTATCAGGGTCTTTCCGGAAGCCAAGGCCGTTGACGTGCATTCCGACGTGTATACACTTTGCGAATCCACGCCGCCCGAAGGAAACCTGCCTCATGGGACACCTCAGCACCCACGTGCTCGACACCGCACACGGCTGCCCCGCCGCCGGCATGCAGGTCACGCTGCAGCGCCTGGACGCAGGTGCGCCGCTGACGCTCAAGCAACTGGTGCTCAACGACGACGGCCGCGCCGAAGGCCCGCTGCTGTCCGCTGCCCAGATGGTGGTCGGCCGCTACCGGCTGCTGTTCGAGGTGGCGCCTTACTTCCGGGCGCGCGGCGTGATGCTGCCCGAGCCCCCGTTCATCGACACCGTGCAGCTGGACTTCGGCATCGCCGACGCCGCCGGCCACTACCATGTGCCGCTGCTGGTCAGCCCCTGGGCCTACAGCACCTACCGCGGGTCTTGAACCGGGCCCCACCGGCACGCCGTTTGCGTCCCTTGCCGCCTGCTCCCCTGCGCTCTTGCTCCCCCTGTGCGCTGAGTCTCCCGGAGAACACCATGTCCCGTCCCCTGAGCCTGAACACCGCCATCGCCACCCTGGCGTTGGCCACCCTGCCGCTGACGACGCTGGCCGCCTACCCCGACAAGCCGGTGCGCATCGTCGTGACCTTTGCCGCCGGCGGCGCCAGCGACATCGTGGCGCGCGCCATCTCGGAGCCGCTGTCGCGCTCGCTGGGCCAGCCGGTGATCGTCGACAACAAACCCGGCGCCGGCGGCACCATCGGCGGGCTCGAGGTGGTGCGCTCGGCACCCGACGGCTACACGCTGATGCTGAGCAACAGCACGCCGCTGTCGATCGGCCCCTTCACGGTGCCCAAGCAGCCTTATGACCCGGCCCGGCAGTTCACGCATGTGGCCATGCTCGGCATCGCCCCGGTGCTCATCATGGCCAACCCCAAGAGCGGGCCGGCGTCGTTGAAGGACCTGCCCAGGTTCGCCGCCCAGCCCACCAATTTCGGCAGCGGCGGCCCCGGCTCGATCGGCCACATCGTGGGCGAGATGAGCAAGGACGCGATGAAGATCAGCATGACGCACGTGCCCTACCGCGGCGGCGCGCCGATGACCACCGACCTCATCGCCGGCACCATCCCGCTGGGCATCGACGTCATCACGGCCTACGTGCCGATGATGAAGAGCGGCCAGATCAAGGGCCTGGCGGTGACGTCGCGCACGCGCTCGCCGCTGGCGCCCGAGGTGCCCACGGTGCTCGAGCTCGGTCTGCCGCAATTGCTGGCCGAGAACTACTTCGGCGTCTCCGGCCCCGCCGGCCTGCCCAAGGACGTGACCGACAAGCTCGCCAAGGCGCTGGCCGACATCGTGGCCGACCCGGTCATCGTCAAGCGCTTCGAAGAGCTGGGCATCACCACCGTGAAGATGTCGAGCAGCGAGTTCGCCAGCTTCGTCGTCAAGCAGATCAACGACTGGGCTCCGGCCATCAAGGCCGCCGACGTCAAGAACTGATCCACTGCCGATGGACACCTACCTGCTCGACTGGGCCAGCCTGCTGCTGCGTTGGGCTCACGTGATCGTGGCCATCGCCTGGATCGGCTCCTCGTTCTATTTCGTCTTTCTCGACAACAGCCTGCTCGCGCCCGAGGACCCCGCGCTCAAGGCCAAGGGCGTCGACGGTGAGCTGTGGGCGGTGCACGGCGGCGGCTTCTACAACCCGCAGAAGTACCTGGTGGCGCCCAAGTCCCTGCCCGAGCACCTGCACTGGTTCTTCTGGGAAAGCTACTCGACCTGGCTCACCGGCTTTGCGCTCTTCACCGTGGTCTATCTCTTCAACGCCAGCACCTTCCTGGTCGACAAGAACGTCTTCGACTGGTCGCCGACGGCCGCCGTGGCCGCGGCGCTGGCCTTCCTGGCCCTGTTCTGGATCATCTACGACCTGATCTGCCGCTGGGTCGGCGAGAAGCAGGGCAGGGTCGGCGGCGACGCCATCGTCGGCGCGCTGGTGCTGGTCTACATCGTGGCCGCCTCGTGGGCCGCCTGCCAGCTTTTCGCCGGCCGCGCCGCCTTCCTGATGGTGGGCGCGATGATCGCCACGGCCATGAGCGCCAACGTCTTCTTCTGGATCATCCCCGGCCAGCGCACCGTGATCGCGCAGATGAAGGCCGGCCAGCCGGTGCAGGCGATCCACGGCCAGCGCGCCAAGCAGCGCAGCGTGCACAACACCTACTTCACGCTGCCGGTGCTGGTGGCGATGCTGTCCAACCACTACGGCTGGCTTTACCAGGGCCGCCACAACTGGCTCGTGCTGGTGCTGCTGATGCTCGCCGGCGCCTTCATCCGCCACAGCTTCGTGGTGCGCCACAAGGCGCTGGCGCAAGGCCGGCGCGTGCCCTGGGAATATGCCGTCGGCGGCACCGCGCTCGTCATCGGCGTGGCCATCTGGCTCGCCCCGGCGCCGCAGGCCCCGGCCGCCGCGGCGCCGGCCAGGGTGTCTCTGGCCGAGGTCAAGGCCGTCATCGACCAGCGCTGCGTGCTTTGCCACAACGCGCAGGTACAGCAGAAGAACGTGGCGCTGCATACGCCCGAGCTGATCCAGCAACACGCGCAGGCCGTCTACCAGCAGGCGGTGGTGCTGCGGCTCATGCCGATGAACAACGCGACCCAGGTCACCGATGCTGAACGGGCGCTGATCAAGCGCTGGTTCGAGGCCGGGGCTGCGCAACCGTAGCGGCGCTTGCAGCACGGCGTGGTGGCGCTGCGGCACTGCGCCAGTGATGGGGTCCGGTTCGCGATTTGCGATTTGCGGTTCGCGATTTGCGATTTGCGATTTGCGGTGCGAGGTGAGTGGCTTTTCCACCTTCTGGCTTGGGCTGGGTAACGTGGGCGGGGGTTTCGGCCCCGCGGCCGACTCACTTTCTTTGCTGGTGCAAAGAAAGTAAGCCAAGAAAGCACCTTGAAGGCGTGCAGTGGCAATCGATGATGCCGATCGCTGCGCTCCGGCCGGTGGCGCGCTCGGTCTCGCGCAGCAGGCGCTCGACAGCGCGACTGACGCGAGCCGGGCTGCTGGGGTCCGCAGCGCGCTGGGCGCGTGCGAGCAGGGTGGCGCACGACAACGTCAAGCGCGCGCCACCAGGGCCTGCGGCGCGTCCAGCGCGAAGCGCGCAGAGTCGCCACGCTGTTGCCCAGTGGCGCTGTCGAGCGCCTGCTGCGCGAGTCCCTGCGCGCCACCGGCCGGAGCGCAGCGATCGATCGCTACGCCGGCCACTGCACGCCTTCGAGGTGCTTTCTTGGCTTACTTTCTTTGCACCAGCAAAGAAAGTGAGTCGGCCGCGGGGCCGAAACCCCCGCCCACGTTACTCAGCACTGGCCAGAAGGCGGAAAAGCCATTTACCGCTGACCGCTGACCGCCGATCGCGCATTGCCCGCACGATGCACCGCAAGCGACGCTCAAGCCAGCAGCGCCACCGACTTCACCTGCACCCAGACGCGGCAGCCCGGCACCAGTTGCAGGCGCTGCACCGAGCGGCGCGTCAGGCGCGCCATCAGCAACGCGCTGCCCACGCGCACCAGGACCAGCGCCTGCGAGGGCTGCGCGTCGGGCGCGATCGTCTCCACCAAGCCCTGCAGCTGGTTGCTGATGCTGGTGCCGGGCAACTCGGCCAGCGCCAGGCTGACGTCGCGCGCCGCCACGCGCACGCGCACGCGCTGACCGAGGGCGTGGCCGGCGTCGCGCGTCCACAGCGCGCCGCCGTCGAAGTCCAGCCGTGTGAGCTGCCAGGCGCTGTCGCGCTCGCCGACGCTGCAGTCCACCACCACGCCGGCGTCCTCGTCCTGGGCCAGCGACACGTCCAGCCGCGCGCTCAGCTCGTGCAGGCTGCCCGCGGCCTGCACACGGCCGGCGTCGAGCAGCACCAGGTGGTCGGCCAGCCGCGTGACCTCGGACACGGCATGCGTGACGTAGACGATGGGGATCGTCAGCGCGGCCTGCAGCCGCTCCAGGAAGGGCAGGATCTCGGCCTTGCGGCGGGCGTCAAGCGCGGCCAGCGGTTCATCCATCAGCAGCAGGCGTGGGCTCACGGCCAGGGCGCGCGCGATCGCCACGCGCTGGCGCTCGCCGCCCGACAGTGTGGCGGGGCGGCGCGCCAGCAGCGCGCCGATGTCGAGCAGCGCCACTGCTTCGTCGAGCGCGCCACGGCGCTCTCGGCTCGGTGTGCGGCGCAGGCCGTAGTCGAGGTTGCCCTGCACCGTGAGGTGCGGGAACAGGCTCGCTTCCTGGAACACGAAGCCGACGGCGCGCCGGTGCGCGGGCACGAAGACGCCCGCGTCCTGCCAGACCTCGCCAGCCACACGCAGCCGGCCCTGCGGCGCGCGCTGCAGGCCGGCCAGGCAACGCAGCACCGTGGTCTTGCCGCAGCCCGAGGGGCCGAAGAGCACGCTCACGCCAGCGGCCGGTAGTTGCAGGTCGACATCGAGCGTGAAGGTGCCCTGGCCGAGCGCGAAGCGGGCTTCGATCACAGGGCCCCCGGCGCGCGCCGCCGCTGCAGCAGGTTGAGCGCCAGCAGCGCCGCGAACGAGGCCAGCAGCAGCAGCCCCGCCAAGAGATGCGCAGCGCCGTGGTTCATGGCCTCGGCGTGATCGTAGATGGCGATCGACAGCACGCGCGTGGCGCCGGGGATGTTGCCGCCGACCATCAGCACGACGCCGAATTCGCCCACCGTGTGCGCGAACGTCAGCGTCACGGCCGAGAAGAATCCGCGCCGCGCCACCGGCACCACCACCGTGAAGAAGGCGTCCAGCGGCGATGCGCGCAGCGTCGCCGCGGCTTCGGTCAGGCGCGGGCCCACGGCGCCAAAGGCGTCGCGCAGCGGCTGCACCATGAAGGGCAGCGAGCTGATCACCGACGCCACCACCAGGCCCCAGAAGCTGAACACGAGCGCCGGCAGCTGCAGGGCTGCCAAGGCCTGCCCCAGCGCGCCTTGCGGGCCCATCAGCACCAGCAGGTAGAAGCCCAGCACGGTGGGCGGCAGCACCAGCGGCAAGGCCACCAGGGCATCGACCCAGGCCGCGGCGCGCGACGGCGTGCGCGCCAGCCACCAGGCCAGCGGCGTGCCCAGCAGCAGCAGCAGCACCGTGGTGGTGGCCGCCAGGCGCAGGGTGACGGCCAGTGCCTGCAGGTCGCCGGCGCTCATGGCGGGCTGGCCGCGCCGGGGGCGGGCACGGAAAAGCCGTGGCGCAGCAACAAGGCGCGTGCCGCGGGAGTGTCGAGGGCCTGCACGAAGGCAGCCGCCAGCGGCGACGAAGCCGCCCGCCGGGTGACGACAAAGGCCTGCTCCAGCGGCGTGTGCCAGGCCTGCGGCAGCAGCGTGAAGGCGCCGCGGCCGGCTAGCGCCGGCGACAGCACGAGCGAGTAGGCGACGATGCCGGCCTGCGCCGCGCCGGTCTGCACGAACTGCGCCGCCTGCGACACGTTGTCGCCCAGCACCAGCTTGGGCGTGACGGCCTCGATCAGGCCGCGCGAGCGCAGCGCCTCCATCGCCCGCTGGCCGTAGGGCGCGTGTTCGGGGTTGGCGATCGCAAAGCGCTGCACGGCCGGGTGGCGCACCACCTCGTCCAGGCCCAGGCGGCCGAGCGCGGCGTC
>JANMVM010000257.1:0-2360 GCA_031392695.1 Rubrivivax sp. | reverse complement strand
CGGGCTTTGCCATCTTCGCCGCTTGCACCACCTGGGTGGTCTACGAGATGCATGTCTTCCAGGCCGCCATCGACCGCTACAACGAAGGCTACGTGGCCCGCCACTTGGCCTGGCGCAGTTCGGACGCGCTGCACGCCATGGCCTCGTCGCCCGCCACGCCGCTGTCCACGCAGGCCTTCGTCGGGCGCTTCCTGCTCGCTCACCGGATGCTGCTGCGCGACGGTCAGCTGCCGTAGGGCCCGGGCTTTTGGACCGCAGCCCGCCTGGGCTGCGACAATGCGGCTCTTCACGAACTGCGCAGCCCGGTCATGACCCCCGATGAGCCCGACAGCGATCGCACCCTGATCCAGCCGCCCGGCTCCGGCGGCCGCACCGTCGGCTTCGACAAGACCCAGGTCTATGGCACACCGGCCCCAGCCTCGGCCCCGGCCCCGACACCGCCCAGCGACATGGGCAACGGATTGGCCATCGGCACCCGCCTGGGTGAATTCGAGCTCCTCAAGCTGCTCGGCGAAGGCGGCTTCGGCATCGTCTACCTGGCGCACGACCATTCGCTGCAGCGCCGCGTGGCACTGAAGGAATACATGCCCAGTTCGCTGGCCTCGCGCAGCGGCGACAGCCAGGTCCAGGTCAAGAGCGAGCGCTACCGCGAGACCTTCGAGGCCGGCCGCAAGAGCTTCATCAACGAAGCCCGCTTGCTGGCCCAGTTCGACCACCCGTCGCTGGTCAAGGTCTACCGCTTCTGGGAGGCCAACGGCACCGCCTACATGGTGATGCCGTTCTACGAAGGCAAGACGCTGCGCGACACGCTGCGCAGCACGGCGCAGACGCCGGACGAAGCCTGGCTGTGCACGCTGCTGCTGCCGCTGACCGAAGCGCTGTCGGTGATCCACGCCGAGCAGTGCTACCACCGCGACATCGCGCCCGACAACGTGATGATGCTGGCCGGCAGCAACCGCCCGCTGCTGCTGGACTTCGGCGCCGCGCGCCGCGTCATCGGCGACATGACGCAGGCGCTGACCGTCATCCTCAAGCCGGGCTACGCGCCCGTGGAGCAGTACGCCGAGATCCCGGGCATGAAGCAGGGCGCCTGGACCGACGTCTACGCCCTGGCGGCGGTGGTGCATTACGCGATCACGGGGCGCACGCCGCCGCCGTCGGTGGGCCGGCTGCTCAACGACACCTACCAGCCGCTGGTGCAGGTGGCGGCCGGCCGCTACAGCGAGCGGTTCCTGGCCGCCATCGACCGGGCGCTGGCGGTGCGGCCCGACGGCCGGATACAAACCATCGCCGAACTGCGCGAAGCACTCGGACTCGTCGCCCCGGCGCCCGACAGCCCGACCACGCGGCTGCTGCCCTCGCAGCATCTGGCGAGCGAGCCGACGGTGCTGCTGGCGGCCTTGCCGCCCACGGCGCTGTTCGTGACGCCAGCGGCTCCGGCGCCGCAACCCGTGGCCCCGCTCGTGGCCGCGGCCGTGGCCGCGCCGCCAGTTGCTGCTGCTGCTGCCGCCAAGGGCGCCGGCCCGGGCAAGGGCGTTTTGGTGGGCGCCGGGATACTGGCGCTGGGCGCGCTGGGGGCACTGGGCTTTGGCGCCTGGCGCATGGTGGCTGCGCCGGCACCCGCGCCCGCGCCGCCGCCAGCGGTTGTCGCCGCTGCTGCGCCGCTGCCCGTGCCGTCACCGGCGCCCGCTCCCGTGCCAGCCGTGACGCCGCCGGTGGCCCCGGTGCGCTTCGAACCCGAGCGCGAATTCGATCGCGTGCTGCAAGCCCAGACCGCGGGTTTTGACGTGCGCGCCGAGCCCGTCAAGACCTCGCTCAGCATTGCCAGGAAGGATGAGTTCAAGTTCCGCGTCACGGCCGACCGCGACGGCTATGTCTACGTGCTGGGGCACAGCCCCGACGGCTCGCTGGCGCTGCTGGTGCCCAACGCCAACACGCGCACCGTGCGCGTGCGCAAGGGGCAGACCTGGAGCTTTCCGACCAAGGACGGCTTCTACCTTCCGGCCGGCGACCCGCCCGGTACCTCGCGCGTGCTGGTGATGGTGTCGGCGCAGCCACGCGCCTTTGATGCCATGCAGCCCAGGGCCGAAGGACCGATCCAGCTGCTGGCCACCGGCGATGCCGCCACCGCCATCGCAGCGCAGTTCAAGGGCCCCAACTCGCCCCTGGCGGGTCGCCACCAATGCCCTGGCGGCGTGGACTGTGCCGACGAGTACGGTGCCGCGGTCATGAAGTTCGAGACGCTGCGCTGAGCCGGCCGTGAACAAGGCCTTCGTCAAGGAGTCCGATGACGAGGACGCCGACGACGACGGCGTCCCGGGCCTGCCGCCGCTGCCGGCCGGCGCGCGCAACTACCTCAC
>JANMVM010000244.1:0-5327 GCA_031392695.1 Rubrivivax sp. | reverse complement strand
GGTGACCACCGGCCAGCCGACCAGGAAGCCGATCGAGTAGATCAGGCCGTCGAAGCCGCTGGCCATGACGGCCGCGGAGATGCCCAGGAAGGACGCCGCCGACATGTAGTCACCCGCGATCGCCAGGCCGTTCTGGAAACCAGTGATGCCGCCGCCGGCGGTGTAGAAGTCGGCCGTGCTCTTGGTCTTGCCGGCAGCCCACTTGGTGACCCACAGCGTGAACAGCACGAAGGCGCCGAACATGCCGATCGCCGTCCAGTTGGTGGCCTGCTTGTCGGCCTGGCCCAGGTCGGCGCCCGCGGCCAGCACGATGCCCGTGGCCGCAGCCAGGGTCAGTGCAATGAGGAGCTTGCGCGAATTCATTTCGTCACCGCCTTGCTGACTTCTTCGGACAGGCGGTCGAACTCGCCATTGGCGCGCCGCACGTAGATGGCGGTGATGACGATCGTGAACACGATCACCGCCAGCCCGATCGGCATGCCCATCGTCATGACGCCGTCGCCGAGCCGGCTGGCCAGCAGCGGTTTGTTAAAGGCCACGAGCAGGATGAAGCCGTAGTACACCACCATCATGGCGCCGGTGAGCCACCAGCCAAAGCTGGTGCGGCGGGCCTTGAGTTGCTGGTACGACGGGTGGGCGGCTATGCGCTGCGCCAGGTTCGATTCCATGTTTGTCTCCGAAAGTGCTTGGGGCGAGCATCGCCTTCACAGCGATGCGTGAGGCGGACTATCGACACCTGCACTGACCCTGTTCTGACACCAGGCCAACGGCGGCTTACGTGCCACGGGTATTCCTGGGGGTCCTCGGCTCGGATCCGCGGCTGCGAAGTCTGCTCCCCGGCGCCGCGCCTGGCGCGGCGGTGCTGACGCGTCAGCAGGGACAATGCAGGCCACCGTGCCAGCCCGGCCAAGGCGATGTCAGCAACGATCGACCACCACACCCCGCTCGAAGACCTGCAGGCCGTGCTCACCGGCACGCTCTTCATCTCGCTGGCGGTGATGCTCTTCAACCACGCCGGGCTGCTCACCGGCGGCACGGCGGGTCTGGCCTTCCTGCTGCACTACGCCACCGGGATCAGCTTCGGCAAGCTGTTCTTCCTCATCAACCTGCCCTTTTACTGGCTGGCGTGGCACCGCATGGGGCGCGAGTTCACGCTCAAGACCTTCGCCAGCGTCGCCTGCCTGTCGGTGCTGACGGAGTTCCAGCCCCTGGTGCTGCGCATCGAGACGCTGCATCCGCTGTACGCCGCGGTGATCGGCGGCCTGCTCATGGGGGCGGGCTTCCTGATGCTGTTTCGGCACCACGCCAGCCTGGGCGGTGTCGGCATCGTGGCGCTGGTGCTGCAGCGCGACAAGGGCTGGCGGGCCGGCCATGTCCAGCTGGCGATCGACTGCGCCATCGTGGGGGCGGCGCTGTTCGTGGTGGCGCCGGCGCGCATCGGCTACTCACTGATCGGCGCGCTGGTGTTGAACATGACGCTGGCCGTCAACCACCGGCCGGGGCGCTACATCGTCATGTGAGGCGCCGCACCACGCCGGCGCGGGGCATGCTCGCATCGGCCCAGCCCGGGCCATCGAACCAGGCGCCGCCCTGCAGCGCATCGAGCACCATGGGCAGCGCATCCAGGCCCCAGTAGTGGCGGCCCTCGAGCTCGAGCGTGGGCACGCCGAAGAGGCCGGCGGCAACGGCGGCGTCGGTGAGGGCGCGCAACTCGGCCTTGACTTCGTCGCCGTCGGGGTCGCGTGCCGGGGCCAGTTGATGGCGCAGCGTGGCCAGACGCGCGGGGTCGTTGGCGTCGTGTCCGCCCACCCAGACATGCTGCAGCGCCGCCTGCACGACGCGGCGATTCGGGCCTGCCGCCAGCACCAGGCGCAGCAGCGGCAGCGGGTTGAAGGGATGCTGGGCCGGCGTGTCCATCTCAATGCCATGCTGGTGCGCCAGCCAGTGCACGTGGCGGAAGGTCCACTGCCGCTTGGGTTCGATCTCGGCCGGGCCCTTGTGGGCGTGCGCCTTGAGCAGGCCGGCAAACAGCAGCGGCCGATACTCGACCTCGTAGCTGCAGCCTTGCAGCACCTGCGGCAGGCGCTCGAAGGCCAGATGGACGAAGGGCGAGATGAGGTCGAAGTGAAAGACCAGGCGCTTCATGTCGTCCCCGCGCTGTCGGTTTCTGCGCTGCTGGCCCGCCGGCGACGCCACTGCACGCGCCGCTGGCCGAGGGCCCGCCACACGGCGGACTTCTCGCGGTCGTCGAGCAGCGACCAGCCCGCGATCTCGTCGAGCGTGCGCAGGCAGCCCGTGCACCAGCCGCTGGGCTCGTCCATCTGGCAGATGTTGATGCAGGGCGACGGGGTTGGCGCGGTCATGCCAGCACCACGACGTCGGCCACCGGCGCGGCGGTCAGGCGCACCAGTTCGTCGGGCGAGAGCTGGAAGACCCCATTCGGGTGCCCCGCTGCGGCCCAGATCTGGTCAAAGCGAAAGAGCTCGCGGTCGATCAGCGTCAGCGGCGGCGTGGTGTGCGCCAGCGGCGCCACGCCGCCGATCGAAAAGCCGGTGGCCGCCTTGACGAAGTCGGCGTCGGCGCGCCCCAGCGCCCCGGTGATGGCAGCGACGCGCTTGTCGTCGACGCGCCGGTCGCCGCTGGTCACCACCAGCACGGCGACGCCGTCGGCCTTGCGCCTGAAGATCACGCTCTTGGCGATCTGGCCGATGGCCACCCCCAGCGCGTCGGCCGCCTCTTGCGCGGTGCGCGCAGGCAGGTCCAGCCAGCGCGGCGCATGGGCGTGGCCGCGCTCGGCCAGCGCCTGGCTGACGCGCTGAAACCCATCGGGGCGGGTGTCTGTCATGCCGGACTCATCGCGCTGACGGCGACATCGCGCTTGGCCAGCAATGCCCGGGCCACGCGCGACACCGGCGCGCGGCCGAGCACGCTGCTGATGGCAGCGCCGGCGTCGACCAGCGCGTCAAGTTTCAGGCCGGTCTCGATGCCCATGCCGTGCAGCATGAAGACCACGTCCTCGGTGGCCACGTTGCCGGTGGCGCCCTTGGCGTAGGGGCAGCCGCCGAGGCCGGCGATGCTGGTGTCGAAGGTGTGCACGCCGAGCTGCAGGCAGGCCAGGATGTTGGCCAGCGCCTGGCCGTAGGTGTCGTGGAAATGGCCACTGATCTCGGCCGGCGGGTAGTGCTTGAGCGCGCGCTCCATCGCGCGCTGCACCTTCAGCGGCGTGCCCACGCCGATGGTGTCGGCGATGCCGCAGTGGTCGACGCCGATGCCCTTCATCAGCAGCACCACGCGCTCGACCTCGTCGGCCGAGACCTCGCCCTGGTAGGGGCAGCCCAGCGCACACGACACCGCGGCACGCACTTTCAGGCCGGCTGCGTGCGCCGCGGCCACCACGGGCGCGAAGCGCTCGATGCTCTCGGCGATCGAGCAGTTGATGTTGCGCCGGCTGAAAGCTTCGCTGGCGGCGCCGAACACCACCACCTCGTCGGGCCACTGCCCACGCGGGGCGGCCAGCGCCGCGTCCAGCCCCTTCATGTTGGGCGTGAGCACCGAGTAGCGCACACCGGGCGCACGTCGGATGCCGGCCATGACCTGCGCGTTGTCGGCCATCTGCGGCACCCATTTGGGGCTGACGAAGCTGGTGACCTCGATCTCGCGGCAGCCGGCGGCCTGCAGCCGCTGCACGAGGTCGATCTTGTGCGCCGCCGACACCGGCTGCGCTTCATTCTGCAAGCCGTCGCGCGGGCCGACTTCGACCAGGGTCACGTGGGAGGGAATCATGGGAGGCATCCTGCTGCAGGGCCGGGTACTAAAGCCGGACCGGTAGCCTACACGCCCGGCGGCGCTGCAAAGGATTCCGGGTCTTTCTTCCGTGTCTGGAAGCGATGGCGGCGGGGGGCGGCCACGGCCGGCCCGGCCGAGCAGCGTCGGACCGACGCACTGTTGCACCGACCCATCGTTGCACCGACCCATCGTCGCACCGACGCACCTACCGGGTCGCCACGCCGCCAACGCGCTCACCCAGCACCCGCGCCACCTGCACGCTGCGCGCCAGGCCCTTGAGCGTGAGCTCGCCGGCGGGCTCGACGACGAAAGCCTCGCCCAGCGCCGCCACCACGCGTGGGGCGGCCAGGATCTGCCCTCCGCCGGCCTCGCCGCACAACCGCGCGGCCAGGTTGGTGACGTTGCCGATGGCACCGTAGTCGATGCGGCCCTCGAAGCCGATGGCGCCGATGGTGGCAAAGCCCATCGCGACACCGATGCCCAGCTGCAGCTCGTAGCCGCGGCGCTTCCAGCCCGCCGCCAGGTCGGCCGTGCGCTGCTGCATCTGCAGCGCCATGCGTACCGCGCGCGCCGCCGGGTCGCTGACCAGCACCGGGTCGTTGAAGAAGACCATGATGCCGTCGCCGGTGAAGCGCTCCAGCGTGCCCTCGTGGGCCAAGATCAGCCCGCCCATCGCGGCGTGGAACTCGCGCAGCACACCCATCACCTCCTCGGGGTCGGCGGTCTCGGTGAAGGCGGTGAAGCCGCGCAAATCGAGGAAGACGACGGCGATCTCGCGCCGGTGGCTCTTCAGCGGGTCGTCGGCACCGCCGTCGACGATGGCCTCGGCCAGCGCCGGCGAGAAGAAGCGCTTGAGCCGGCCCATGCGGTCGAGCTGCGCCACGCCTTCGGCGACCCGCTGCTCCAGCGTGCGGTTCCAGTGCGCCAATTCGCTGGCCTGACGCTGCACCTGGTCGTAGAGCAGCTTGATCCGCAGCAGCGAGCGCACCCGCGCCAACAGCTCGGCCTGGTTGACCGGCTTGCTCAGGAAGTCGTCGGCGCCGGCTTCCAGCCCCCGGGCACGCTCGGTGGCCGCGTCCAGCGCCGTCACCAGCACGATCGGCAGCATGGCGTGGCGCGTATCAGCGCGCAGCGCGCGGCAGACGTCGTAGCCGCTCAGGCCCGGCATCATCACGTCCAGCAGGATCAGGTCCGGCGCGCGCTGCTCGATGAGCGCCAGCGCTGCCTCGCCCGACAGCGCGGTGCGCGTCGTGAAGCCGCGAGCCGTCAGCACGTCGGCCAGCAGGCGCGCGTTCTTCTCGATGTCGTCGACGACCAGAATGTCGCCCTGGCTCACTGGACCCCCTGCGCGCTGCGCGCTGCGCGCCGCGCGATGAGCGTTTCAGAGCGGCCGGGCGCGATCATGGCGCACTTCCCTTGGCCAGCGCCGCGTCCACCGCCGCCAGGAAGGGCTTGAGCGAGATCGGCTTGGCGATGAAACCGTCGAAGCCGCTGGCCCTGATGCGCTGCTGGTCACCCGGCATCACCGAGGCCGACACCGC
>JANMVM010000241.1:0-7404 GCA_031392695.1 Rubrivivax sp. | reverse complement strand
GCTGGCGTCAGGGCTTGAGCGAGATCAGCCAGCTCATCAGGTCGGCCTTCTCGCCCGCGGTGCATTCGCGCCCGATGACGTCCTTGCAGTTGTCGCGGAACCAGCCTTCGACGCGGGCCGCGTTGGTGAAGCGCTGCGGATTGAAGGCCGGCGCCAGTGGGGCGATCTTCTTTTCGCTGATGGCGTGGCGCCCGGTGCCGGTGGGCACCGCGCCGTGGCAATCGGCGCAGGCCATCTCCAGCGGCCCGGCGCCCTTGGTGTTGAACAGGCGCCGGCCGCGCTCGGGTGAAGGCGGCGCGCCGGCCTTGGCGCTGTAGTCGGCGAGCAACTCGGCCGGGGTCGCGGCCCGCGCAGGGGCCAGCAGGCTGGCGCCGGCGAGCAGCAGAGCCAGTACCAGGGCGGGCATCAGGCCGGGCGTCAGAACGGTCTTCAGGCCGAGCCCGTGGTGCAGGAGTTTCGTGATCTTCATGAGTGCTCCTTCGTGGCCGGGAGCCCATTGGAACGCCGCTTGGCGGGCCGCGACTTGCGCTGGCTCAAGGACGCGACGCCGGCTGCGGCGGCGGCCAGGGCGCGGCCGCCGCTACATGGCCTTGAACAGATGCACGTAGGCGCGGCTCACCGGCAGCTCCTGCGCGTGGCCCCTGACGCGCAGGAAGAGCCGGCTGGCCTCGTCGCGCCGCGTGCCGGCCAGGTGCGCCAGGTTGACGATCGTGCTGCGATGCACCTGCACGAACTGCGTCGCGTCCAGTTGCGCCGCAAGCTCCGCGATCGGCGTGCGGATGAGGTGCTCGCCGCTGGCCGTCTGCACGCAGGTGTATTTGTCGTCGGCGCGGAAGAAGAGCACCTCTTCCACCGCCACCTGCTGCGTCAGCTCGCCGTGGCTGGCGCGCACCCAGCGCAGCCGCTCGGGCGCAGCCGTGGCCGGCAGCAGCCGGCGCAGCGCGGCGAGCAGGGCGCCTGCTTCAGGCGCCGGCTGCGCCAGAGCGCGTCGCACGCGCTCAAGGGTGCGCTGCAGCCGCTCGGCCTTCACCGGCTTGAGCACGTAGTTCAGTGCTTCCTGTTCGAAGGCCTGCAGCGCGAACTCGTCGTAGGCGGTGACGAAGACCACGCGTGTCGCGCCTTCGATGCCCTGCGCCACTTCGAGGCCGCTGAGGCCGGGCATCTGGATGTCGAGAAAGGCCACGTCGGGTTGCAGCGCGGCGATGCGCTCGGCCGCCTCGATGCCGTTGCGCGCCACGTGCAGCAGCTGCAGCTCGGGCCACAGCGTGGCGAGCTCGGCAGCCAGGGCACGCGCCAGGTGCGGTTCGTCGTCGGCGATCAGGGCCGTGGTCATGGCTGGGTGGCTTGCAAAGGCAGCGTGATGCGGGCCAGCGTGCCCGGGTTGGCGGCACTGAGCTCCAGGCTCGCGGCGCTGCCGTAGCGGGCGAGCAGGCGCTGGCGGATATTGGCCAGCGCCAGACCGGCGCCGGGTCTGCTGCTGCGGCGCGCGGGCGCCGCCAGGCCGCAGCCGTCGTCCTGGACTTCGAGCACGAGTTGCGATCCCTGCACCTGCGCGCTGACCCGCACCGTGCCGCCGGGGATGCTGGGCTCCAGCCCGTGCACGACGGCGTTCTCTACCAGCGGCTGCAGCAGCAGCGGCGGCAGCGGCTGGCGGCGAGCAGCGTCGTCGGCGGTGATGGTGAAGGCCAGCCGATCCTCCATGCGCGATTGCAGCAACTGCAGGTAGCTTTGTGCCAGCGCCAGTTCGTGGGCCACCTCGCTGTGATCGCCGCGCAGCGTGCTCAGCGAGGCGCGCAGGTAGTCGGTGAACGACGCCAGCATCTGCCGCGCCTTGGGCAGGTCGTGGTCCATCAGGCTTTGCACATTGGCCAGCGTGTTGAAGAGGAAGTGCGGTTCGATCTGCGCCTGCAGCAGCCGCAGTTGCGATTCGGTGGCGCGCCGCTCGGCCTGGATCTGACGTGTCTTGGCCGAGAAGAAATGGTGGAACAGGAAGGTGATCATGATCGAGATCAGCATCGTGCCGACGAGGATGTTGTTGCCCTCGCGGCTGCTGATCCAGACCGTGACGTCCGAGCCCGCCAGGCGCACCCCCAGCGGCCAGCCCAGGGCCACGCCCAGCATCGGCGTGCCCGAGAAGAACACCGTGCGCTGCCAGGGCTTCCAGCGGCCGACCCGCTCGGGCGTGGCCAACCAGCGTCGGCTGATGTCGAACAGCAGGTGGATCACGGCGCCGATGCTCAGGCACACGATGAGGTTCCTGCCGTACCAGTAGGCCCAGCCGCCGAGGTTGCGCCAGGCACCTTCGCCGCGCGCAAAGGCGAAGAAGCCCAGCACCGTGAACGGCACCGCCAGGCCGACGCAGAACAGCAGCGTCCACAGCCACTGCAGCCACCACGGCCCGGCGCGGTGGCGGTTGTCGTTGCTGACCCAGGACTGCCACGAGGCAGCCAGCAGTTGGCGATCGATCTTCATGGCCGCAGTGTAGAAAGGCCGCGCCGCAGCAGCAGGGGCCCGGGCGACGGCTGGCCAGCGCGGGCGCCGAATCGACAGCGCGAGCGCCCGGCGGCGGCCCCCGGATGGGCTGCGCGAGCGGCGCCGGCCACTGCCTACAATCGCGCGTTTTCCCCAACCGCAGACCGACCCGATGCAGATCGATCCCACCATCTTCAAGGCCTATGACATCCGCGGCATCGTGGGCAAGAACGTCGACGAAACCTTTGCCGAGCACCTGGGCCGGGCCTTCGGCTCCGAGGCGGTGGCCACGGGCGAGCAGGCGGTGGCGGTCGGCCGCGACGGGCGGGTGTCGGGGCCGGGCCTGGTGGCGGCGCTGATCCGCGGCCTCAAGAGCACCGGGCTGGACGTGGTGGACCTCGGTGCCGTGACGACGCCGATGCTGTACTACGTGGCCGCCACGCGAGGCCAACACGGTTGCAAGAGCGGCATCCAGGTCACGGGCAGCCACAACCCGAAGGACTACAACGGCTTCAAGATGGTGATGAGCGGCCGCGCCATCTACGGCGACGACATCCAGAAGCTGCGCCTGCGCATCGAGAGCGAGAACTACACCGCCAAGCGCGGCCGCAGTGCGAAGATGGACATCGGCGCCGAGTACGCGCGCCGCATCACCGGCGACTGCAAGCTGGCGCGGCCGATGAAGATCGTGGTCGACAGCGGCAACGGCATCCCCGGGGCCAGCGCGCCGGCGATCCTGCGCGCGCTGGGCTGCGAGGTCATCGACCTCTACAGCACCGTCGACGGCGACTTCCCCAACCACCACCCCGATCCGAGCAAGCCCGAGAACCTGGCCGACCTGATCAAGGTCGTGCACGCCACCGGGGCCGAGCTGGGCCTGGCCTTCGACGGCGACGGCGACCGCCTGGGCGTGGTCACGGCGCAAGGCCACATCATCTACCCCGACCGCCAGATCATGCTGTTCGCGCGCGACATCCTCAAGCGCCACAAGGGCGCGACGATCATCTTCGACGTCAAGTGCAGCCAGCGCCTGCCGGTGGCCATCCGCAAGGCCGGCGGCAAGCCGCTGCTGTGGAAGACCGGGCACTCGCTGATCAAGGCCAAGCTCAAGGAAACCGGCGCGCCCTTTGCCGGCGAGATGAGCGGCCACCTCTTCTTCGGCGAGCGCTGGTACGGCTTCGACGACGCCATGTACACCGCCGGCCGGCTGCTCGAGATCCTGAGCCGCGAGAGCAACCCGAGCGCCTTTCTCGACGCGCTGCCGACGAGCTTCTCCACCCCCGAGCTCAACGTCAGCTGCGCCGAGGGCGAGCACCACGCCGTGGTGGCCGAGTTGCTGGCGCGCGTCGCCGCTGGCCGGCTGAAGTTCGAAGGCGGCGAGGTCGGCACCATCGACGGCTTGCGCGTGGACTTTGCCGACGGCTTCGGCCTCATCCGCGCCAGCAACACGACGCCGGTGCTGGTGCTGCGCTTCGAAGGCCACACGCCCGAGGCGCTGCACCGCATCCAGGAGCAGTTCATGGCCGTGTTGCGCAGCGTCAAAGCCGACGCGCAGGTGGGCGCATCGGCGCATTGACGCGGCGATGAGCGCCCGGCTGGCGCCGGCCTGGACGCTGGCGGCCTACTCGCTGCTGCTGCGCCTGGCCACGCCGCTGGTCTTCGCCCGCTGGTGGTGGCGCGGTCGCCACGAGCCGGCCTACCGGCAGTGGTGGCCTGAGCGGCTCGGCTTCAGCCGCGCGCCGGGGGTGCCAGGGCGCGTCTGGCTGCACGCGGTGTCGCTGGGGGAGACGCGTGCCGCAGCACCGCTGATCGAAGCCCTGCGCGCGCAGCGCCCGGGGCTGCGGCTGCTGCTCACCCACGGCACCGCCACCGGCCGCGAAGCCGGCCGCGCCTTGCTGCAGGCCGGCGATGCCCAGGCCTGGCTGCCCTACGACACGCCCGGCGCGGTACGCCGCTTCCTGCGCCAGCACCGCCCGCTGCTCGGCGTGGTGATGGAAACCGAGGTCTGGCCCAACCTCCTGCACGCGGCGCGCGCCGCCGGCGTGCCGCTGGCGCTGGCCAACGCACGGCTGTCCGAACGCAGCCAGGCCAAGGGCCTGCGGCTGGCGGCGCTGCTGCACCCGGCGCTGGCCTGCTTCAAGCGGGTGCTGGCGCAGACCCAGGCCGATGCAGATCGGCTGCGCGCTTCGGGCGCCCGGGGCGTGCAGGTCATCGGCAACCTCAAGTTCGACATGGCGCCCGATGCAGCGCTCGTCGCGCGCGGCCGCGCCTGGCGGCAGGGCCGCGCCATCGTGCTGGCCGCCGTCACGCGCGAAGGCGAGGAAGCGGCCTTGCTCGACGCCTGGCGCGCGCTGCCGGCGCCGCGGCCGCTGCTGTGTGTCGTGCCTCGCCACCCGCAGCGCTTCGACGAGGTGGCCGCACTCGTGCTGCGCGCCGGCTTCACGCTGTCGCGCCGCAGCGCCTGGGCCGCCGCCGCACCGCCGCCGGCGGATGCCGCCGAGGTCTGGCTCGGCGACAGCCTGGGTGAGATGCCGGCCTACTACGCCGCGGCCCGGGTCGCCCTGTTGGGGGGCAGCTTCGCGCCGCTGGGCGGCCAGAACCTGATCGAGGCCGCGGCCTGCGGCTGCCCGCTGGTGATGGGGCCGCACACCTTCAACTTCGACCAGGCGGCCGAGCTGGCGCTGGCCGCCGGCGCTGCGCTGCGCGTGCCCGACATGGCTGCCGGCGTAGTTGCCGCCGTGACGCTGGCCGGTGACGAGCGTGGCGTCGCGATGTCGGCGCATGCGCTGGCCTTTGCTGCAGCCCATCGCGGCGCCGCCGTCCGCATGGCCGCCGCGCTGCTGGCGCTGCTGGGCGACTGACGGCCGCGGTCGTGGGCCCGGCTAGCGTTCGTCGTCGTCATGGATGTGCAGCGCTTCCAGAAAGCGCGACACCATGTTGTAGGCCGCCACCGTGGCCACGAGTTCGACGGTCTGCTGCTCGCCCAGGTGCTGCTGCACCGCCTGCAGCATGGCGCGCGGCACCTGCACCTGGCGCGTCATGGTGTCGCACAGCGCCAGCGCCGCGCGCTGCGGCGCGTCGAACAGCGGCGACTCGCCCCACTGTTCCAGTGCTTGCAGCTGCGCCGCCGTGATGCCTTCGGTCAGTGCGATGGGCGCGTGCTGCTGGGCTTCGTAGGGCGCGCCGTTGAGTTGCGCCACGCGCATGATGACGAGCTCGCGCAGGGCCCCCGGCAGCGACAGCTGCTGCCGCACCGCGCTCAGGTAGCCGAGCCAGCCTGCGGCCAGCGGCGGGCTGTGCAGCAGCATCTGGTACAGGTGCAGCACACTGCCGCGCTCGGCCACGATGCGCTGCACCAGGGGTCGGGCTTGGGGGCTGTCGAGGTCGGCGTAGGGCAGGTAGGCCATGGTCATGCGGATGAGGGTTGGGTGCGGCTGCATTGTGCGTGTACATGTTTCCCGGCTCCCGCGCTCGGCCATGACTGCGCCACACTTGCGGCATGAAATCGCTCATCACCGCTTGCCTCGTGGCCCTGGGCTGCGCCACGGCCATCCCCGCTGCAGCCCAGGCGTGGCCAAGCAAACAGCCGATCAAGCTGGTGGCCGTGTTTCCGCCCGGGGGATCGGTGGACCAGGTGGCGCGCATCCTGGCCGCGCCACTGCAGCAGGCGCTGGGCCAGACCGTGGTCGTCGACAACAAGGGCGGCGCATCGGGCTCGATCGGCACCGCCAACGTGGCCGCGTCGGCGTCCGACGGCTACACCTTCGCCGTCGTCTTCGACACCCACGCCGTCAACCCGAGCCTGCAGCCGAGCCTGGGTTTCGACACGCGCAAGGACCTCGCTGCCGTGGCCCTGGTGGGCACCGGCGCCATGGTGCTGGCCACGCATGCCGATTCACCGTACAAGACTTTCGCCGACGTGGTCGCTGCGGCCAAGGCCAGGAAGAACGTCAGCTACGGCAGCATCGGCTCCGGCAGCCTCGGGCACCTGGCGATGGCGCTGCTGGCGCGCAGCGACGGCCTGGACCTCGTGCACGTGCCCTACCGCGGCGGCGGCCCGCTCATGAACGACGCCATCGCCGGCCACGTGCCGCTGACCATCGGCTCGCTGTTCCTGACCAAGCCGCACCTCGACAGCAAGCGGCTGCGCGCGCTGGCCGTGACCACCAGCAAGCGCTCGGCCAAGCTGCCGGATGTGCCCACGGTGGCCGAGAGCGGCTACGCCGGTTTCGACGCCCCGGCCTGGTGGGCGGTGCTGGCGCCGGCGCGCACGCCGCCGGAGATCGTCAAGCGCATGAACGAAGAGATCAACAAGGTGCTCGACCTGCCCGACGTGCGCGACAAGCTCTCGGCCCAGGGCATCGACATCGTGCGCGGTACGCCCGAGTCGGCGCGCTTGTTCATCGAGCACCAGATCGAGATCTGGTCCAAAGTCGTCAGGGACAACGGCATCAAGGCTGACTGAGGACGAGCCAAGCTGCCTGCGCCGGCTTCAGCCGGCGCCGCTGTGCAGCAGGTCCAGCGCCGCGACTTTGGCGCTGCCGGGCAGCACGCTGTCGTCGAGCGCCCGGCGCGGGATCTTGAGGTGGTCCGCCAACACGCTGCGCAGGGCGGCGCGCAGGTCGGTGGTGACGCGCAGGTCGCGGCCCTCGAAGCGGTCTTTCTTGGCCAGGCCCGGCCAGTCGGTGAGCACCCGGCCGCCCTTGACGGCACCGCCGAGCACCAAGGCCGCGCCGCCGCTGCCGTGGTCGGTGCCCTGGTTGCCATTGACCGCCACCTCACGGCCGAATTCGGTGGCGCCTGGGCCCACACCGTCGTGCTGGTGGCCACCGAATTCGGCCGTGAGGTGGCGGTCAACGGCAACCAGGGCACCGACCACGGCAGCGGCGGCGCGGCCTTGGTGCTCGGCGGTGCCGTCAAGGGCGGCCGGGT
>JANMVM010000196.1:0-20301 GCA_031392695.1 Rubrivivax sp. | reverse complement strand
TTCAACTTGTCTCGAAACCTATGGGTTGGAGCACTAGTCGCCGCTCTTGCGCCGCGCCCGCGGGTGCGCCGCGTCGTAGACCTTGGCCAGGTGCTGGTGGTCGAGCTTGGTGTAGACCTGCGTCGTGCTGATGCTGGCGTGGCCCAGCAGCTCCTGCACCGCGCGCAGGTCGCCGCTGCTTTGCAGCAGATGGCTGGCGTAGCTGTGGCGCAGCATGTGCGGATGCACGCGCGTGGGCAGCCCCGACTGCCGGGCCTGGGCCTGCAGGCGCAGGCGCAACTGGTTGGGCGACAGCCGCGTGCCGCGTTGGCTGACGAAGAGCGCGCTCTCGTCGGCGCGCGCCAGCGCGGGCCGCTCGGCCAACCAGGCCCGCAACGCCTGCAGCGCGGGCGCGCCTACCGGCACGCTGCGCCGCTTGCTGCCCTTGCCCAGCACGTGCGCCGTGGCGTCCGACACATCCACCCAGCCGCGACCGACGCGGCTGGTGTTCAGGCCCGGGTGCAGATCCAGCCCCATGAGTTCGCCGATGCGCAGCCCACAGCCGTAGAGCAGCTCGGCGATGGCATGGTCGCGCGCGGCCAGCGCAGGCGTGCCGTGCTCGGTGCGGTGCTCGGCCAGCGCCACCGCCTGCTGCACCGACAGCGCCTTGGGCAGCGGCTTGGCGGCCTTGGGCGGGCGGATGCCGGCCACCGGGTTGGCCAGCACCCGGCCCTGCTGGCCCCACCAGCGAAAAAGTCCGCGCCAGGCCGCCAGTGCGATGGCGATGCTGCGCGGCGCCAGGCCGCGGCCGCGCAGCTGCGCCACCCAGCTGCGGATGTGGTGCGGCTGGGCCTCGTGCAAGGCCACGCCGGCGGCCTGCGCCGAGGCTTGCAGCCGCGCCAGCGCCTCGGTGTACATGGCCACCGTGCGCGCCGCCAGCCGGCGCTCCACCGTGAGGTGCTGTAGGAAGCGCTGGATCTCGGCAGCCGCTTCGGTCATGGCGGGTACAGCGGGTGCAGCGGGAGTGGCAGGTGCGGCCGGTGTGGCGGCGATGCCGTCAGTGCGCAGCGACGCGCAGGCGCGACAGCGCGGCGCTGGCGACTTCGGACACGCGCGTGAGGAAGTCGGTGCCCATGTCGGCGGCATAGCGCGTGGGGTCGGGCGAGCCCAGCACGAGCAGGCCGAAACAGACGTCGCCCTGGCGCAGCGGCAGCATCGCCAGCGAGGCCACGGTGGCGGGATCTTCGAGCCAGCGCGCGGCCTCGAAGCCGGCGTTGACGCCGCAGTAGGGCATCGTCAGGCTGCCGCTGAAGCTCTGGGCGTCTTCGCTCACGGTGGCGGCAAAGGGCTGGTCGTCGTAGACCGGTCCGATGCTCCACAGCCGCAGCGCGGCCTGCGGAATCATGAACTCATGCTTGAGCGTATCGACGATACGGCTGGGCAGCAGCGCCGGGTCGACGGTGAGCAGCAGGCGCCGCGTGGTGCGGTGCAGGCGGTCGGCGATGGCCAGGTTCTCCTGGCCGTGGCGGATCATCTCGACGATGCGCATCTCCAGGCCCTTGATGCGATCGCGCAGCATCTCCATCTGGCGCTCCTGCAGCGACACGGCACGCTGGCCGTGCGGGCTGGTGAGCTGCACGCTGGACAACAGTTCGGCGTGGCGCTCGAAGAACCCGGGCGTGTTGGCCAGGTAGTTGGCGATGTCGGTCTCGGTGATGCCCTGGATGTTGCCTGGTGTGCTCACAGCTCGATCTCTCCTTCAAAAACGGTTTCGGCAGGGCCGGTCATGAACACGCTGCCGTCGTCGCGTGGCCATTCGATGTGCAGATCGCCGCCGCGCGTGTGGACGTCGACGCTGCGCTCGAGCCAGCCCAGGCGGATGCCGGCGACCACGGCGGCGCAGGCCCCGGTGCCGCAGGCCAGCGTCTCGCCGGCGTCGCGCTCGTGCACGCGCAGGCGCACCTCGCGGCGCGACAGCAGCTGCAGGAAGCCGACGTTGACGTGGCGCGCGAAGCAGGCATGGCTTTCGATCTGCGGCCCGAGCGTGGCCACCGGCGCGCTGTCGACATCGGCCACGCGCAGCACCGCATGCGGGTTGCCCATCGACAGCACGGCCAGCTCGACGCCGAGCAGCGGCCAGAGTTGCCAGTCGCCCTCGGTGCGGGCCTGCAGCGCGCTGCCGTCGAAGGGGATGAGCGCAGCGTCGAAGACCGGCCGGCTCATGTCGACCATGACGCGTCCATCGCTGCGCAACTGCAGCTCGAGCACGTTGTTGACGGTCTCGACGCGCACCGTGGTCTTGTCAGTCAGGCCGCGCGCATGCACGTAGCGCACGAAGCAGCGCGCGCCATTGCCGCAGTGCTCGACCTCGTCACCGCTGGCGCCGTTGAAGATGCGGTAGCGGAAGTCCACGCCCGGCGTGCTGCTGCGCTCGACGGCCAGGATCTGGTCGGCGCCGACGCCGAAGCGACGGTCGCCGAGGCGGCGCAGCTGCTCGGGCGTGAGTTCGATGCGCCCATGCGTGGCGTCGAGCACGACGAAGTCGTTGCCCGCGCCTTGCATCTTGGTGAAGGGCAGCCGCATGGCGCGGATTATCAGCGCTGCCTGTCGTGCGCCGGCTGCTATTGCCGCTCGGCCGTGAATTTGAAAAGCGTGCGGATCGACGAGCGGGTGGCCGCGAAGCTGGCGATGGTCTGGCCTTCCAGGCCAGGTACTGGACGAAGAGGTAGCCGGCGTAGCCGCGCTCGGCAGCGCTCTGGCCGTGGCCGGGCTTTTCCATCGTTTCCCTGTGGTCGCTGGACCGGTAGCGCAGCAGGTGCTCGCCGGTGCGCGTGGCGGCAGTCGTCAGCTTGTCAAAGCCGTCCTCCTGGTCGTAGCCGGGATCGACGGGGTCGGTGGCCCATTGCGCTGTGGCTTCGTCGATCCACACGGATTCGTCGCAGGCCGCGCTGCGGTCGATGGTGAACTGCAGCGCGTGCATCAGTTCGTGCGCCACCAGGCTCTTGGCCTTGCGCCGATGCTCGGCGTTGGCCGGCTGCGCGGCCGCGCCATTGAAGTAGCGATGCAGTGAATTCACCGACAGGTAGGAGGCCGGGTTTTCGCACCCACCGGGGTAGGTCGTGACCTCGGCCGCCGTGCCGCCCTGCGACCAGCCCGGCACGCAGCTGTCGTCGGCGCCGTCGCCGCCGTTGCAGGCCAGGTTGGCGTCGCTGATGAGGAAGCGCTGCAGCAAGCCGGTGAGCGAGGCGTACACGTCTTCAATCACCGCTGCCACCGCTTCGGACACGTTCTGCACCCGCAAGTCGCCTTGGGCGCCGGGGTTCAGGTAGTCGATGTTGAAGTGCGCCGTGGTGCGGCGCAGCCAGATCGACGGCAGCGCCGCCTGCGCGCAGTTGACGTTGAAAAACTGCGGCCCGGCGCGGCCGCCGGCGTCCGTGCCTGCGGACAGGGCACGCATCCTTGCCGGGGCAGCTGCAGCCTGGCCAGTGGCTGCGGATTGCCCCAGCTACTGCGCATGCCAGCTCTCTGCGTCGACGGGCGGCAGCAAGAACGGCAGCAACGTGTCCTGCCCGGCCTGGCTCAGGCTGGCCAGCCGGCCCGACACTTCACGCATCAGCAGCTGGCCGGGTGCGGCCTGCGGCGCGCCCTGCAATTCTGCGGGCAGGCGGGCGTCGCCCAAGCTGGCATAGACGCGGTGGATCAGCGCCGCTCAGGCGTGATGCGGCTTTGCGCCAGCGCCTGGTCGATCAATGCGACGGCGGTGGTGGCGGTGCTGGCGTGCACGGTGACGCTGGCGCTGGCGCTCTGTGCACCGGCCGTGGCGCTGATCAGCGCGCTGCCGGCGCCGCGTGCCGTCACCAGGCCCGTGCTGTCGACCTCGGCGACCGCCGGATTGCTGGACGACCAAGCGATCACCGCCGGCGCCTGCAAGGCGCGCATCGCGCCCTGGCCGCCCACCAGCAGCCCGACGCGCACCGGCAGCAACTTGAAGTCGGCGGCCACGGGTGGCGGCTGCAGCGGTGGCGCAGCCGCCGCTTCCGCGCCAGCGCCGCCACCGCAGGCCGACAGCCCGAGGCTGAGGGCGAGGCCGAGGCTGATGCACAGCAGCGCAAGCCCAGCCAGCCCGCAGCGGCCAGCCCCAGCACTCCGCTCCACCGTTGCGCGCGCGGCCACCGATCAGGCGCGGGCGCTGCGGCGCCGCGACCACAGTGCCAGCGCCGACAGTCCGGCCGCCAGCAACACCGTCGGCTGCGGCTCCGGCACTGGCGCCAGGTAGTCATGGCCTGACAGTGCCGTCAGCGCGGCGCCGCCCGTCAGCGCCACGTCCTGCAGCCGCGCGGTGTGGTAGAGATCGATGGTGCGGCCATTCCTGGCCTGCACACCCAGCTCGGCGGTCACGACATAGTGCACGCCACTGGTGAAGTTGAAGTCCACGGCAAGGCTGGACGCAAAGCTGGGGCGCTGCTCGTTGCTGATGCCGCTGCGGTCCTGCACGCGGGTCACCAGCGTGGGCCCCGGCGTGGCCTCGAAGAACTCCGAGATCGACAGGTGGTCGACGTCCCAGACCTTGAGGTCGAAGAACCAGTCGCCGGCGGTCCCCACGCCACTGTGGGCGTAGGTGGACGGAAAGAGCGCGTTGGCGGTGTCGTTGCTGGAAACGCCGTCGAGACGGAGCGTGGCGCTGAAGTGACCACTGCCGGCAAAGGTCCAGGCATCGCGCCAGGCGCTTTGCGACTGGGCCCCGGTGGTGACCCTGACGGTGGCCGAGACCCCGTTGCCACGGTCGTCGGAACCCGCGGCACCGAAGCCCGAGACGGCAGCGGCACGATTGACGGCAAAGCCCGACTGAGCCTGGGCACTGGCCGACGAAAAGAACGGGTTGTCGGTGGCGCAGTTGATACAGAACACGCCCACCGCCGCCGTGCTGGGCGCCGTCGAAAGCACCGCATCCGAGGCGAGTCGGTCGGTCAGGCTGACGCCGTTGACGGCCGGATTCAAGGTCGACGGCAACGGGTAGAACGGGGTGATGTCGCTCAGGCGGTACTGCGAGAAGGCCGCCGTGCTGCTGCCCAGCGCCGCCGTGCAGGTGGTGAAACTCGTGCACTCACCCAGCGACCCGGCACCGCCGAACGCAGCCGCCGGCCGAGGTGCCACCAGCGCCGCCAACGCCGCCAACGCCGCCATCATCACCAGCGCGACGCCGCGCGATCGCGCCATGGCTTGCCGGATGTTGACTCTGCTCATGACCTGCTCCTGAAGCACCGAGGTTTTTCGGCATCAGGTGCAGGCTAGGGCCGCAGCGATTACGAATAACTTACCGCTGGCTCCACGGTGTGGGGGGTCCGCCCAGCGCGCGGATGCGCGCCACCAGCGCCAGCGTCGCCGCCGCGGGCTGGGCGCCGAGGCCGCTGGCGATGGCGGCGCGGCAACGCACGAAGACATCCAGCGCGGCGGCTTGTTCGCCGCTGTCGGCCAGCAGCCGCATGAGCTCGCGCGCCAGGTCTTCGGCCAGCGGGTCGAGGTCGAGCGCGCGCTCGAGCAGCGGGCGCACGGTGCGCGTGTCGCCCTGCGCCAGGCCGTGGCGGGCCAGCAGGCCGACGCAGCGCTTGAACTTGCTCGCCAGCCGCGAGCGCACCGCCATCTGCCAGGGTTCGTCTTCGGTGTCGCCCAGAAAGTGGCCGCTGTACAGCGCCACTGCCCGCTGCAGCGCCTGCGCGGCTGCCGCCGTGAGCGTGCCGGCGGGCCCGACCCCGGCAGCGTCGACGAGCTGCTCGAAGGCCTGGCCATCGACCCACACGCGCTGCGGGTTCAGGCTCAGGTGGCCCAGTTCGAGCACGATGGCGTCGTCACGGGCCAGCAGCTTGCGCAGCCGGTGCAGCGCGACGTTGAAGGCCGAGCGCGCCTTGTCGCCTTCGAGGTCGCGCCAGAGCGCGAACATCACCGTGGCGGCAGAGACATCGAGCCCGCCTGCGGCAATCGTGAACTGCAGCAGTTCCAGCGGCTTGCGCGCCGCCCTGCCTCCGAAAGTGAGCGGTGTACCGTCGAGCTCGATCTGGAAGCGGCCCAGCGTGCGCACGCGGACCGGC
Organism: Rubrivivax sp.; assembly: GCA_031392695.1. GTDB lineage: Bacteria > Pseudomonadota > Gammaproteobacteria > Burkholderiales > Burkholderiaceae_C > Rubrivivax. The sequence continues at coordinate 14,236 of JANMVM010000196.1, read as the reverse complement.
CACGGCCATTCGGCGAGGTCGGGCCGCACGGACACCAGGCCGCGCTGCGTGATCGCCTCGCGCACGAAGGCCGGTTCAATGGCGTGCTCCAGCGCCAGGGCGCAGACCGCGGCGGCCACCGCCGGGGTGGCGCGCAAGAACTGGTGCCACCCCAGCTCACGCGCCAGCGCCAGGCCGCGCGCCAGTTCGGCCAGCGCGGTCGCCTGGCTGTCCGGGTCGGCGCCCTGGGCATGGTGCAGCGAGCGCGCCAGGTGCGCCAGGCACCAGCAAAAGCGCGACTGCGGGCCACTCGCAGCAGCGCCGGCGCGCTCGAAAAACGGCATCGCCTGCAGGTAGGCGCCCTGGGCCATCTGCACCTGGCCTTCCTGCATCACGGTGACACCCATCCAGCGCTCGGGCAGCTGGCTCTGGCTGGCCAGGCGCAGCGCCAGCCGGGCGTGGATCAGGGCCTGGTGGTGGTGGCCTTGCAGCAGATCCAGGCGCGACTGCAGCAGGTGCCACCAGCCCGCCGGGCGCGGCGCGCGCGGGTCCAGCAGCGGCTCGGCGCGCTGCAGCGCGACGCGGCCGGCCGTGGCGTCGCCGCTGCCCAGCGCCATCTGCGCGTCCAGCAGCAGCAGCTTGAGCTCGGTCCCCGGCAGCGGCGCCGGCCCTGCACTCAGCCGCCGCTGGCGCAGCGCGAGGGCGCGCGCCGGCGCTTCGCACTGGTACAGCGCCTGCACGAAAAGGTGAAAGGCCTCGTCGACCAGCCGCGCCCCCACCGCCGGGTCGGCCAGCAGCGGGCGCATCGCCAGTTCGAGCCACAGCAGGCCGGCCAGGTCCATGCCGATGTGGTGGTAGCCGGCCGCAGTGAGGCCGGCGCAACAACGCAGCGGCGCGCCGATCGCCGGGTTGTCGAGCGCCGCGGCAATCGCAGCGGCATGGGCTGCCAGCGCGGGCGCGTCGAGCGCGTGGAACCAGCCGGCGATGAGCGCGCCGGCGGCGGCCAGCAGTGCGTCAGCGGGATCGGCCCAGGGCGCCGGCGGCGGCGTGCCGGCGATGACCGCCGCGGCGGCGGCTTCGAAGCCGGCGTAGTCGTCGTCGGCGATGCCGATGAAGACCACCAGCGCAGACGAGGCCAGCAGGCGGCCGTTGGCGTCGCCCAGCGCTTCGAAGCGAGACGCGGCTTCGCGCAACTCGGCGCGGCCGGCTCCGATGTCGGCCAGGCCCAGCGCCAGGCCGCGGCGCAACAGGGCGAGGCCTGCGTCGGCGTCGCGACCCGGCTCAGTAGATCGGCGCTTCACCGGGTGGCCGCGTCTTGAAGCGTTTGTGCACCCAGAGGTACTGCGCCGGATTCAGCCGCACCTGCGCTTCGACGAAGCGGTTCATGCGCGCCGCGTCGGCCAGCGCGTCATCGGTGGGCCAGTCGGTCCAGGCCGGCAGGAAGCACACGCGCCAGCCCTGGCCGCCGGGCAGGATCTCGGCCACCACGGGCTGCACGATCATGTTCAGGCTGCGCGCCAGCCGCGATGGCGCCAGCAGTGTGGCCGCTTGCTGGCCGAAGAAGGGCACGAAGGCGGCGTCGCGCAGGCCGAAATCCATGTCGCACGGGTTGAAAAAGGCCATGCCTTTGCGGATGGCGCGCACTATCGGCCGCGCGCCGTCCTGGCGCTTGAAGAACTCGGCGGTGCCGAAGCGCGAGCGGCCGCGCAGCAGCGCGTCGTCGAAGACGCTGTTGCTCTGCGGCGAGTAGACATCGAAAGCCGCATGGCTCTGGAACAACTGCGTCGCCGCACCGGCCACGTCGAGGGCCAGGAAGTGCGGCACCAGCCACATCACCGCGCGCTCGCTGCGCTCGGCCAGCAGGACGTCGCCTTCGACGTGGATCAGCCGCCTGAGCCGCGCGGGGCTGGCGTACCAGAGCACGGCGCGCTCGAGCAGGCTGCGCGCCAGCCACTGGAAATGATCGCGCACGAGCGCCTGGCGCTGCGCCAGGCTCAGCTCGGGCAAGCAGAGCTCGACGTTGCGCAGCGCGACACGACGGCGCCCACCCGCGAAGGCATGCAGCACGCGGCCCAGGCCACGGCCGAGGGCGGCCTGCAGCACCAGCGGCAGCAGGTGCAGCAGCCAGATCACGGCCAGCAGCGCGCGCGCCAGCAGATTCGTCATCATGCCGCAGCCTCGGGTTGGCGCGGTTGCTTGTAGCGGTGGTAGCCCCACAGGTACTGCTCGGGCTTGTGGCGGATCACGGCTTCCATGCTGCGGTTCAGCGACGCCGCCGCGGCCGCCGCCCAGGCCGCTTCATCCAGGCCGGCCTTGTCCGGCAAGGGCTCGGCCAGCGGCCGCACGCTGACGCGGTAGCCGGCACCGCGCGGCAGGCGCTCGGCCCAGATCAGCAGCAGCGCCGCGCCGCACTGCTGCGCCAGGCGCGCCGCCAGGGTCATGGTGTAGGCCGGCTGGCCGAAGAACGGCGCCCACACGCCCATGCCTTGGGGCGGCACCTGGTCGGGGAGCATGCCCAGCGTCTGCCCGCTGCGCAGCGCGCGCATGAGCTGACGCACGCCGGCCAGCGTGGCCGGTGCGGTGGCCAGCGCCGGCCGGGCGCGGGCGACTTCTTCCAGTTCGAGCAGCCAGGCCTGGCGCGCCGGGCGGTAGAGCACGGTGACCGGCTGGCGCGCGCCGAAGCGCTCTGCGTAGGCCTGGGCGGTGACCTCGAAGCTGCCCAGGTGCGACGACAGCAGCACCAGCCCGCGGCCCTGCGCGAGCGCCTCGTCGATGAGCTCGGCGTGCTCCCACTGCACCGGGTCGTTGATGGGCTGCTCGCGCGGGCGCAGCCACAGCCGCGGCAACTCCATCACCAGCTTGCCGGCCTCGGCCACCGAGGCGCGCCGCTGCGCCGCGCTCACGCCGGCAAGGCGGGCATTGGCCCGCAGGCGCGCGCGGTAGCTGGGAGAAGCGAGATAAGCCGCCCAGCCCAGCAGCGCGCCCGCGGCGTGCAAAAGCCGCAGGGGTCGACGGGACAGCCAGGGCAGCAGGGGCGACATGGAAGCCAGGGGTTCGTATAATCTGCGCATCGCCGAGTTAAAGGACAACTTGCGGGGCGATCAGCGGGGCCGAGCATATCTTTGAGGATAGCGAGCACCGCCGGGCTGGATGCGGGGACTGTTGTGGCCATGCCTCAACCGCCCGCGGCAGTTCAACAAAACCGCTAAAGCGTTCGCCGCGGCTCCAGAACTCCTGACCAGCGACGACGCAAGGTCAGTGTGTTCAATCAACCGGAGCTTCCCCCGTGGCGAACGATTTCCTCTTCACTTCCGAATCCGTCTCTGAAGGCCATCCCGACAAGGTCGCCGACCAGATCTCGGATGCCATCCTCGACGCCATCTTCAAGCAGGACCCGCGCAGCCGCGTCGCTGCCGAGACGCTGTGCAACACCGGCCTCGTGGTGCTGGCCGGCGAGATCACCACCAACGCCCACGTCGACTACATCCAGGTCGCACGCGACACCATCAAGCGCATCGGCTACGACAACACCGAATACGGCATCGACTACAAGGGCTGCGCGGTGATGGTCTGCTACGACAAGCAGAGCAACGACATCGCACAGGGCGTGGACCATGCGTCAGATGACCACCTCAACACCGGCGCCGGCGACCAGGGCCTGATGTTCGGCTACGCCTGCGACGAGACGCCCGAGTTGATGCCAGCGCCGATCTACTACGCCCACCGCCTGGTCGAGCGCCAGGCGCAGTTGCGCAAGGACGGCCGCCTGCCCTTCCTGCGCCCCGACGCCAAGAGCCAGGTCACGATGCGCTACGTGGATGGCAAACCCCACTCCATCGACACCGTGGTCCTGTCGAGTCAGCACGCGCCCGAGTACAGCCTGGGTCACAGGATGACCGAGACCTTCTACGAGGCGGTGCGCGAAGAAATCATCAAGCCGGTGCTGCCCAAGGAATGGCTCACCGCCGACACCAAGTACCTGATCAATCCGACCGGCCGCTTCGTCGTCGGCGGCCCGCAGGGCGACTGCGGCCTGACGGGGCGCAAGATCATCGTCGACACCTACGGCGGCGCCTGCCCGCACGGTGGTGGCGCCTTCAGCGGCAAGGATCCCTCCAAGGTCGACCGCAGTGCCGCTTACGCCGCACGTTATGTCGCCAAGAACATCGTCGCCGCCGGCCTCGCCAAGCAGTGCCAGATCCAGGTCGCCTACGCCATCGGCGTGGCCAAGCCGATGAACGTCACGGTCTATACCGAAGGCACGGGCGTGATCAGCGACGACAAGCTCGCCGCGCTGGTGCAGCAGCACTTCGACCTGCGCCCCAAGGGCATCATCCTGATGCTCGACCTGCTGCGCCCGATCTACGAGAAGACCGCCGCCTACGGCCACTTCGGCCGCGAAGAACCTGAGTTTTCGTGGGAACGCACGGACAAAGCAGCAGAGCTTCGCGCGGCAGCCGGGCTGTAAGCCCGGCGCGCGCCAGCGGCAGGCAAAAAAATTGGGGCGGTTGCAGATCTGCAACCGCCCCTCTTCGGCTCTCCCTGAGCCTCGCCCTCCCTGGGCCGATCTCTCGACCTGCCACGGATGACAGCGATGACTGTGTGCAGCAAAGGCTTGACTGCGCTGCAGCGGACTCTAGGGCGCCGGGGCGTTGCAGCCCCGCGACCTATGTCGCTCAGCCGATGTGACAAATTCACATCGCCCAGGCCGCGGCAGGATCCGGTGATGCAGATCCAGCACCCGCCCTGGTGTCCGGGCAGCACGATCGTCGCCGCGGCACCGAGCTCCGGCGTCGAGCCGGCGCTGCACTCGCAACTCGACCTGGCCCTTGCCCTGGCCTTGGCCTTGGCCCTTGCCCATCTGCGCGCCCAGGGCTTCTTGGTCGAGGCAGGCCACTGCCCGCGCCAGCAGGTGGGCAGCGGCAGTCCAAGCACTGCCAACCCCGCTGAACCGACTGCGCGGTCGTCCCGACACGTCCTGACCGCTCGACGGCCTGGCCGGCGCGCTCGCCGGCCGGTCGCAGACGAGCGGGCGCACCGGCGTCAGCGAGTTGCGCGGCGCCCTGCCCTGCCCGTTGCTGGTGGACGTCGACATCAGACAGTAGTGCGGACAGTAGTGCGGACAGTAGTGCGGACTGCAGTACGGACTGCAGTGGATTTGATCAGCTCGCCGCCCCGCGCGATGCCAGCGCCAGCAACTCGCGGTTGACCATGTTGCGCTGGCACCAGCCCTCACGGTAGATCTCGTCGAGCTGCGTCTGCGCCACCTGCTGCACCCAGGCCCGGCCCTGCTGCGCCGCCTGCTGCGCCGCCTGCTGCGCCACGGCGGCGCCCCCGGGGGCGTCGTCGGCCGCGGCGGCGCGCGCCAGCGTCAGCCAGACCTCGGCCGGCGTCATCTCCAGCGGCAGCACGACCTGCAGCCAGTCGGCGGCGCGCTGGGCGTGGCGCAGCGCCTCGCGCGGGCGCCGCAGCGCCAGCAGCACCTGGGCCAGGCGCACCTGCACCGGCAGCGCGGCGGCGGCGTTGGCCTGCAGCGCCGGTGTCGCAGCCAGCCGCAGCAGCAGTGCCAGCGCCTCGTCCGGCGCCAAAGCCTGGGCCTGGATCAACCACAGCCGGCGCAGCGCTCGCTGGTCGTTGGCGGCCCTCAGTGCGATCTCGGCCGGGGCCAGCAGCGGCAGCGGGTCCTGCCCCTGCACCAGCGCCAGCCGCGCCTGCACGATGGCCACCACGGCGGCGCTGGGCTTGCCGGCGCTCAGGCGCAGCGCGTGGCCAACGGCCTCGGTGGCAAGGTTGATGCGGCCCAGCTCGAGCCACACCGCGGCGAATTGCCGCTGCAGGTCTTCGGCGCGCAGGTGCGGCTGGCCGTCGGCGAGCAGGCGGGCCTGCTCCAGGTGCGCCAGCGCGTCGCGGTAGCGGCCCAGGTTGCGTGCATTCGCGCCCAGCGAGATCGCCACGTTCAGCTCCGCCACGCCGCCCGTGCCCTGCGTCAGCCGGGCCGCCGTCAGGCGCTGCTCGCGCGCCTGCACCACCTGGCCGCGTTCTTCCATCGAGATCGCCATGTTGTTGAACACCCGCGCGCGCACCAGCGCGTCGGTCTGGCGCTCGGCGGCTTCCTGCATGAGGCCGATGGCCGCCAGGTGATCGTCCTGCTCCTGCAGCAGCAGACCGAGGTTGTTGAGCAGCGCGGGCAGGTCGGCGTCGGCGCTGCCGCGAGCCAGCGTCAAGGCCTCTTCGAGCGCCGCCCGCGCAGCGATCGGCTGGCCGGCGTGGCGCAGCAGCACGCCGTGCATGTTGAGCAGGTTGGCGCGCAGGGCAGGCGGCGCGCCCGCGCCCAGCGTGGCCAGGCCCAGCGCCACGCTGGCGGCAGCCTGGCCGGGCTCGCCGCGGGCGTGGAACATGGCGGCGCGCATCTCGTGCGCCGTGGCCAACTGCTCGGGCTGCCGCGCCAGTGCCTGCAAGCAGTCGATGCAGTCGGCCAGCGCCGGCCCGCTGGTCACCGAGCGCAGGGCCAGCGCAGACGACTGCGCCGCCGCGAAGGCCGCCGCAGCTTCACCGGCATCGTGACGCAGCGCCGCCAGCTGGCCCCACAGGCGCGCAGCTTCGGCCGGCGCCAGCGCCTGCGTCGCGGCCTGGGCGGCGCGCTCGAGAGCCGGCGCAGCGCGCGCCGGCAGGCCGGCGGCGAGCCAGTGGTGCGCCAGCGTCGCCGGTGCCGCCTGGCCATCGGCCTCGAGGTGGGCCGCGATCTCACCGTGCAGGTGGCGCGCGATGGCCGCCGGCACCGAGGCCAGCGTGGCTTCGAAGTAGAGGTCGTGGGCGAAGGCCTGGTCGCGCAGGATCTGCGCCGCCTCCAATTCGGCCCAGGCGTCCGCCAAGCCGAGCGCCGGGGTGCCCAGCACCTGCGTCGCCAGGCGGGTCGAGAAGGCCTGCCCGGCGAGCGCCGCGCAACGCGCCAGCGCCAGCGCGGCCGTCGACAGCTGCGTCAGGCGGCCCTCGATCAGGCGCGCTACCGAAGGCGGGCGCGGCAGCGCCGCGGCATCGGCCAGGTGCGACAGCGTGTTCTCGACCCAGGCCTGCTTCAGCGTCTCGAGCACGAACAGCGGGTTGCCCCCGGTGCGCCGCAGCAGCCCGGGCGCCAGCGACTTGCCGTCGATGCCCGGCAGCGCCAAGGAGTCGACCAGCGCCGCCAGCGCCACCCGCTCGAGCGGCCGCAGCACCACCGGCAGCAGCCGCGCCTGCTCCACCAGCACCGCGTGCAACGCCTGCACCGGCGAGCCGGCCTCGGCAGGCCGGTAGGCCAGGGCCCAGCGCAGAGCGCGGCCGGCGGTCGCGCCGGGGGCGTCGGTGTCCTCGTCGATCAGCCCGGCCAGCACGTCCAGGCTGGCCTCGTCGGCAAAGTGCAGGTCGTCCACGACCAGGCCCACCAGGTCGGGCTGGATGTCGAGCAGCCGGCGCAACGCGCGCTGCAGGACGAGGCGCTGGCCCTCACCGACCGGGGGCGCGATCGGCCCGGCCCATTCCGGCAGCACGCGCGCGATCTCGTTGCGGGTGCCGGCGGGCCAGCGGTCTGCACCCGCTGCAGCTGCAGCGCCGGCACTGGCCGGGCCCGCGCCGGCGTGGCGCTGCACGACCGCGCGCAGCAGCCGCGCCAGCGTGGCCAGGGGCACCCCGGCGTCGCCCGGCCGGCCGGCGGCGCGCACGATGCCGGGGTGGCCCTCGATGAAGGTCTGCAGCAGGCGCGTCTTGCCCTGGCCCGCCTCGCCGATGACGGCCACCACATGGCCCGCCTGCCAGCCCTGCTGCAGCGCCGCCAGTTCGTCGTCGCGACCGACCAGGCGCGGTGGGCGCAGCACGCTCGCCGGCACGGTGGCCGTGCCGAGCACCGAGACCGCGGTCTGGGCCGCGTTCAGCGTCGCCAGCAGCGCCAGCGTCTCGGCCGAAGGCGCGGCGTCCACCTCGTTCTTGAGCAGCCGTTCGCAGCGGTCGAAAGCCAGCAGGGCCGCGGCGCGGTCGCCGCCCAGGTAGAGCAGGCGGATGACGCGCCGGTGCGCGTCTTCGGACAGCGGCTCCAGCGCCAGCAGATCCTGCGCGTGCGACAGCGCGCCAACGAAGTCGCGCCTCTGTTCGGCCCCGGTCGACAGCAGCACCAGGGCCGAGCGCACGCGGGCGCTGCGCCGGCTGCGCTGCTGGCCCAGCCAGGCGCCGAAGGGGTTGGCTTCTTCCGGCAGGTCGGCCAGCACGGTGTCGGCCTCGTCGAGGTCATGGCCAACGCCGTCGGCCAGGGCCAACACGGCATTGCCCACCACGAGGTCGGCGCCGAGCTGCTTGCGCAAGTGGAACAAGCGCTGGCGCAAGGTGTTGCGCGCCGCCACGGGCGCACTCTCGGGCCACAGCAGCGCGGCCAGCCGCAGGCGTGGTGTCGGGCCTTCGAGTGCCAGCCAGGCCAGCAGCGCGGCGTCGCGCGGTGCCAGCGCCACATGCGTGCCGGACGCTGTGGTGACCTGCGGGGCCTGGCTGAGCAGCAGATTCAAGTTGCGGCGGTCGGTGGGGTTGTGGCCGATGCTAAGGGCGCCTGGCGGGTCGGGGGTGCCGCTGCAGCGGCCTGGGGCGACAACGGGTTCGCCAAGGATTTGCATGGCAGGGCTCGGGTGGGCAGCACGACGGCGACCCAGCAGCTTGTAGACAGGGCAGCGTTATGAAGCCGTTAGGACGCCGTCAGGACGCCGAACTTGGGCATCATCGGGCGATGCCGATCACGCTCGATACGCTGTGCCGCTACGCCGTGGCGCGCAGCCTCTTCACCCCGACCACGCTGGCGCGGGCGATCCAGCGCCTGGGCTTCGTGCAGGCCGATCCCATCCGCGCCCCGGCGCGCGCCCAGGACCTGACGCTGCGCCACCGTGTCAAGGGCTACCGCGCCGGCGACCTCGAACGCCGCTACGCGCGGCTGCCGATCGAAGAGGACTTCTTCGTCAACTACGGCTTCCTGCCGCGCGCCACGCACGCGCTCATGCACCCGCGCACGCCGCGCACGGCGTGGCCGCCGGCGCGCTGGCGCCAGGCCCACGCGGTGCTGGATTTCGTGCGCGAGCGCGGCGTCGTGCACCCGCGCGAGGTGGACGCGCAGTTCCAGCACGGCAAGAGCCAGAACTGGTTCGGCGGCTCCAGCAACGCCAGCACGCAACTGCTCGACGGCATGCACTACCGCGGCCTGCTGCGCATTGCCCAGCGCGCCGGCGGCGTGCGCCTGTATGCGCCGCGCGACGCGCATGATCCGGCGCCAGACGCCGCCGCGGCGCTGGACGCGCTGGTCGACGTGGTGGTGCACAAGTACGCACCGCTGCCCGAACGAACCTTGAGCGAACTCGTCAGCCACCTGCGCTACGGCGCCCCGCAGTGGGCCGACGAGCGCCGCGCGGCGCTGGCGCGCGCCAAGGCGCGGCTGCCTTCGGTGCGCATCGACGACCTGACCTGGTACTGGCCGGCCGGTGAAGACCCGGCCAGCCGGCGCCACGCGCTGGACGAGCGCGTGCGCCTGCTCGCCCCCTTCGACCCCGTGGTGTGGGACCGCCGCCGCTTCGAGCGCTTCTGGGGCTGGGCCTATCGCTTCGAGGCCTACACCCCGGCGCCGAAGCGCTTGCGCGGCTACTACGCGCTGCCGCTGCTGTGGCGCGGGCAGGTCATCGGCTGGGGCAACCTGGCGGTGAAGGATGGCGCGCTGGCGGCCGACATCGGCTACGTCGCGCGGCGCCCGCGCGAGCGCGGCTACGGTGCGGCGCTCGACGACGAACTCGCCGCGCTCACGACCTTCCTGGGCCTGTGAGCGGCGGCCGCTCGCGCTGCAGCGCCGCCAGCACGGCGCCCAGTGCCAGCGCCGCGGCACTCCACGCCAGGCCGCGCAGCAGGCCGCCCGGCCCGTCGGCGATGGCACCGGTGAGGCTGGGGCCAACGATCTGCCCGGCCGCGAAGACGATCGTGAAGGCGGCGATGCCGGCCGGCCAGTGCGCCGGCTCGGCGTTGTGGCGCACCAGCGCCGTGGTGCTGGCCACCACCGACAGGAAGACGCTGCCGAACAGCGCGCCCGACACGAACACCGCCAGCGGGTGCGCGCTGAGCACCGGCAGCGCGGTGGCCAGCGCCAGCAGGCCGTTGAGCGTGGCCAGCGGCCGCCCGCCGCGGTGGCGTTGCAGCAGCCCGGCCCACAGCCACGTCGAGGCCACCACGCCCAGGCCCAGCACGACATAGAAGAGCGTCACCGTGGCGGCCGCCAGCCCCTGCTCGCGCAGCAGCGTGACGATGAAGGTCATGTAGCCGATGTAGCCCAGGCCGAACATCAGGTAGCCCGCCAGGCCGAAGGCGAAGGGCTGCAGCGGCAACGAGCGGCGCGCCGCACCCGCCAACGGCGGTGCGCGCAGGCTGCGGGTGCCGGCAGCCGTCAGGGCCGTGGCGCCGAGCGACAGCGCCCCCAGCACCCACCAGGCCGTCGCCCAGCCGCCGGCCGAGCCGGCCACCAGCGGCGGCACCACCAGGGCCGAGGCCACGATGCCCAGGCCGGTGCCGCCGTAGTAGGTGCCCAGCACGAGCCCGGCAGCGGCCTGGCTGGCGAGCCGCGCCGCGAGCACGCCGCCGCACACGAAGCTGGCTGCGCTGGCCATGCCGCAGGCCCAGCGCAGGCCCAGCAGCGTGGCTTCGCTGCGCGTCGCGCCATGCAGTGCGAGCAGCAGCGCGGCCGCGGCGCCGCCCAGCAGCATCAGCGTTCGCGCGTCGAATCGCCGCAGCAGGCGCGGCAGCGCCAGCGCGCCCACCAGGTAGCCCGCGGCGTTGGCGGTGTTCATGACGCCGGCGGTGAAGTAGCTCCAGCCCAGGTCGGCGCGCATCGCCGGCAGCAGCAGCGCGTAGGCAAAGCGCGCCGTGCCCAGCGACACCGCCGCGGCCGCGGCCAGCGCCAGCGCCGCGACCAGGCCCTGCGCGTTCAGGCGCGTCATCGCAGGCGCGCTGCCAGCACGGCGCGCGCGACCTCGGCAAAACCGAGACCGCGCTCGGCACTTGCGAGGTAGGCCGGCCAGACACGCAATTCGGCCGCGAAGCGCTGCAGGTTGGCCACCCCCACGGCGAGCGGGAAGTGCTCGAACATGAGCTGGTCGTTGGTGGAGTCGCCGACATAGACCCAGCGCCCGATCTCGGGCGCCAGCTCGCGCCCGAACAGCCGCCGCAGCATCCACTGCGCCGCACTCCACTTGGTGTGCTCGCCGAACCAGCCGTTGATGTGGATCGAGCTCACGGTGGCGTTCATGCCCGCGCCGCGCATCAGCGCCACCGCGTGCTCGACCTGCGCTGCCGGCAGGTGCGCGAACTCGCTGTGATCGACGGCGATGTCGGTGACGCGGCCCGCGCTGTCCCGGGCCAGCGTCGCGCCGGGCACCTCGCGCAGCAGCTGGGCCGCCACGGCGCGCAGGTGCGCGGCGTTGGCCAGGCGCACGGCAGTGTCCTGCGCGTACTCGGTCAGCACCGCGGGCCCCTGGCGGATGAGCGCCACGGCGCCGTTTTCGGCCACGATGGCGGCCACCGGCCAGGTGCTGGCGAAAGGCTGACTCCAGCCGAGCGGCCGGCCCGTGATGGCCACCACCGGCACGCCCGCCGCGGCCAACGCGTGCAGCGCCGCCAGCGCGGCAGGCTCGATGGCGCCGTCGCGCGTGAGCGTGTCGTCAATGTCGGTCATGACGCCCAGCACCCGGGCCAGCACGGTTAAGGGCAGCTCAGCCAGCGGGCGCGGCAAAGGCGGGTTCATGCGCAAAGTCTTGCACAGCCACCGCCAACCGAAGCCGAGGGTTGTGGCTAGAATGCGGGCTCTTTCCGAGGAGCGTTGCAACCTCTTGCCAGAGGCCAGGCTCGGAAATCGACACTGCAACAGCGCTCACCTGCACGATGGTCTTCGTGGGTGAGTGGATTCCCCCCTACAGCGCCGCCGTGCAGGTTCCTCAACTGATTGGAGCCTGACCATGAACGCCGTTCTCAAACCCACCAACGACTACGCGGTTGCCGACCTGGCGCTCGCCGCCTGGGGCCGCAAAGAGATCAAGATCGCCGAGACCGAGATGCCCGGTCTGATGGCCATCCGCGAAGAATTCGCCGCCATCCGCCCGCTGCGCGGCGCGCGCATCACCGGCAGCCTGCACATGACGATCCAGACCGCCGTGCTGGTCGAGACATTGCAAGCCCTGGGCGCCGACGTGCGCTGGGCCAGCTGCAACATCTTCAGCACCCAGGACCACGCCGCCGCGGCGCTGGTCGTCCAGGGCACGCCGGTGTTCGCCTACAAGGGCGAGAACCTCAGCGACTACTGGGACTACACGCACCGCATCTTCGAGTTCGGCGCCAAGGGCAGCCTGCACGAAGGCCCGAACATGATCCTGGACGACGGCGGCGACGCGACGCTGCTCATGCACCTGGGCAAGAAGGCCGAGACCGACACCAGCGTGCTCGACCACCCGGGCAGCGAGGAAGAGACCATCCTCTTTGCCGCCATCAAGGCCAAGCTCGCCGTCGACTCGACCTGGTACAGCCGCAAGGGCGCGCAGATCATTGGCGTCACCGAAGAGACCACCACCGGCGTGCATCGCCTCAACGAGATGAGCGCCAAGGGCACGCTCATGTTCCGCGCCATCAACGTCAACGACAGCGTCACCAAGAGCAAGTTCGACAACCTCTACGGCTGCCGTGAGAGCCTGGTCGACGCGATCAAACGTGCTACCGACGTCATGATCGCCGGCAAGGTCGCCTTGGTGGCTGGCTACGGCGACGTGGGCAAGGGCAGCGCCCAGGCCCTGCGTGCGCTGTCGGCGCAGGTGTGGGTGACCGAGATCGACCCCATCAACGCGCTGCAGGCAGCGATGGAAGGCTACAAGGTCGTGACCATGGAATACGCCGCCGACAAGGCCGACATCTTCGTGTCCGCCACCGGCAACCTGAGCGTCATCACGCGCAAGCACATGGAGGCGATGAAGGACCAGGCCATCGTCTGCAACATCGGCCACTTCGACAACGAGATCGACGTCGCGGGCCTGTCGGACCTGGAGTGGGATGAGATCAAGCCCCAGGTCGACCACGTCGTTTTCCCCGACGGCAAGAAGATCATCATGCTGGCCAAGGGCCGGCTGGTGAACCTGGGCTGCGGCACCGGCCACCCGAGCTTCGTGATGAGCTCGAGCTTTGCCAACCAGACGATCGCGCAGATCGAGCTCTTCACGCGCAGCGACGCCTACCAGGCGGGCAAGGTCTACGTGCTGCCCAAGCACCTGGACGAGAAGGTCGCCCGGTTGCACCTGAAGAAGGTCGGCGCCGTGCTGACCGAGCTGAGCGACGCGCAGGCGGCCTACATCGGCGTCAGCAAGGCCGGCCCGTACAAGGCCGACACGTATAGGTACTGAGATCCCCCCCGGAGCGGCTGTGGCCGCTCCCCCCCAGGGGGGCGGCCGCCAGCGGCCCGGCGGAGCCGGTTCCGCGGCGGCTGCTTGACAGTGGCCTCGCGCTTTGCGCTTGGCCAGTCGACCACGACCTGAATGCACTGCCATGAAGCACATCCCCATCAGCTTCGAGTTCTTCCCCCCCAACACACCCGTCGGCAGCGACAAGCTCAAGACCGTGGTGCAGCAGTTGGCGGTGGTCAAGCCCGAGTTCTTCAGCGTCACCTATGGCGCCGGTGGCGCGACGCGCGACAAGACGCTGGCCACCGTGCAGGACATCGCCGCACTCGGCCACGAAGCCGCGCCGCACCTGTCGTGCGTGGGCAGCACCGCCGCGGGCATTCGCGAGATCCTCGACACCTACCGCGCGCAGGGCATCAAGCGCCTGGTGGCGCTGCGCGGTGACCTGCCCAGCGGCACCGCCACCGCGGGCGAGTTCCGCTACGCCAGCGACCTCATCGCCTTCATCCGCAAGGTGCAGGGCAGCGACTGGTTCATCGAGGTCGCGGCCTACCCCGAGTACCACCCGCAGCAGCGCTACGCGCGCAAGGACCTGGAGCACTTCGCGGCCAAGGTCAAGGCCGGCGCCGACTCGGCGATCACGCAGTTCTTCTTCAACCCCGACGCCTACTTCCACTTCGTCGACGAGGTGCGCACGCTGGGCGTGACGGTGCCGATCGTGCCCGGCATCATGCCGATCCACAACTACGCCAAGATCGCGCAGTTCGCGGCCCGCGACGGCATCGAGATCCCGCGCTGGGTGGCGCTGAAGATGGAAGGCTATATGGACGACACGG
>JANMVM010000193.1:0-22709 GCA_031392695.1 Rubrivivax sp. | reverse complement strand
GACATGCAATGGTTCTTCCGCCACTACGCGCCGCCCGAACTGCACACCGATCCTCGCATCAGCCCGCTGCGCCGGCTGGCACACGGCGGCTTGCCGCCGACGGTGGTGATCACCGCAGAATGCGACGTGCTGCGTGACGAGGGTGAAGCCTACGCAGCCCGGCTTGCCGCGGCAGGCGTGCCGGTCACCGCGCGGCGCATGGACAGCCTGCCGCACGGCTTCATCCGGTTGCACAACCTGGTGGACGCCGCCGATACGGCGCTGTCGACGATTGCGGCCGACCTGGCACGGCTGGCCACCGAAGCCGGCACCGAGAATCCAAGTCCCATGAAATTCTGAGCCTGTGCCGGCTGGCACGCTCGCTTCCCCCACCCACACGACACACAACACAAGGACGCGCATGAAAGGCATCGTTTTCACAGGTGAACGCACACTCGAACTTCGGACCTTCCCGGATCCGACGCCCGGCCCGGACGAAGTGGTGCTGGAGATCAAGGCTTCGGGTATGTGCGGCAGCGACCTGAAGTTCTACCGCTCTGCGCCGGGTGAAGCCAACAAGGGGCTGGGCATCCCCGCCGGTGCGGCCGTGATCGCCGGGCATGAACCCTGCGGCGTGGTCGCGGCCGTAGGCGCCAACGTCAGCGCCAAGCGCGCCCACGTCGGGCAACGCGTGATGGTTCACCACTACCGTGGCTGCGGCGCCTGCGCGCACTGCTCCACCGGCTGGCAGCAGATGTGCGTGGAGGGTGTGGCCGAGGTCTATGGTGTCACAGGCCATGGTGCGCACGCCCGCTACATGAAGTGCCCCGCCAACTCGCTGGTGGCGCTGCCCGACGCGTTGTCCTTCGAGACCGGCGCCGCCATCTCCTGCGGTACCGGCACCGCCTGGGGTGCGCTCAAGCGGCTGGAACTCAGCGGCGAGCAGACGATCGCCATCTTCGGTCAGGGGCCGGTGGGCCTGTCAGCGACCCAACTCGCGGCGGCCCTCGGCGCGCGCGTGATTGCGCTCGACGTGAGCCCGGAACGCCTGGCGCGTGCCAAGGCCTTCGGCGCCACCGACCTCATCAACCCCGCCGAGACCGACCCCGTGGCGGCCATCCGCGAGCTGACGCACGGCCTGGGTGCCCACGCCACCATCGACGCCTCGTCGTCGGCCGAGGCGCGGCGCCAGGCCGTGCAGAGCGTGCGCACCTGGGGCAAGGTGTGCCTGGTGGGCGAAGGCGGCCAGATGACGCTGGATGTGAGCCCCGACCTGCTGCGCCGCCAGGTCACGCTGATCGGCTCCTGGACCTTCTCGACCGTCGGCCAGGCCGATTGCGCGTTGTTCATTGCCGACCGCGGTATCGATGTCGACCAGCTCTTCACTTCGCGCTGGGCGCTGGAAGACGGCGAGAAGGCGTACCAGCAGTTCGACAAGCAGACCGGCGGCAAGGGCGTCTTTGTCTTCTGACGAAGACGCTGCTTGCACAGGCAGACCAGCCGGCCCTCATCGTCCAGCAGCCTGTCGGGCTTGGGGAGCGTCGGGCTGCGAGACGACCGCGGCGGTCCAGTCTTGGGGCTCTCGTGAGTCTCAAGTGGGTTACCGGGCATCGGCGTTGATGCCACGGAAGTCGAGCTTGCCGGCGATCAGGGAGCTGACCGCCTTGATGGTCGATTGCCGTATCAAGCCGCGAGCGCGGCGCTTGGCGGCCTGGAACAGACCGTTGATGGCCTACAGAAAGCCGTTGGTCTGACGAGTGCGCCCAGGCCTCGATGAGCTCCGTGTGGCCCTTTGGCCGATTGGCCGATTGGCCCCTTGGCCCTGTAGCGGCGTGGGAGCGCAGCCACCTCCTTCATGGGCTCGACCTTGGTGCGCAACACGCAGGTGCACCAGTGCCAGAACATGTCGCGCACGACGTCGATCTGCTGGCGCCCCAGGATTTCGCGCAACTGCTCCTTGTAGAGCCAGGCTTGAGCCGCGCGCATGGTGCGCATCCTGGCGACCCAGGCGTCCAGGTCGGCTGCCGCCTCGGGCTTCAAGCTGGTGCGGTCCTCGAGCAACGACCAGCGCATCCCCTTGGGGGACTTGATCGTGCGCTGCTCGATGCAGCGCAACTTGTCCAGGGCCGCGTTGGTACACCAGACGACGTGGATTTGTCGAACGTGATGCGCGCGATGCGCAAGTCCAGGCTCACGCCCTGGATGAAGGCCGGCGATACGTCGATGTTCAGGGTGTCGATCTGCTCGGGCGGGCACCCAGGGTCATTGAGGTGGGCGGCCAGTTTCTTGATCGTCTTGGCGTCGCGCCCCTGGGTGACGAACAGCACCCCGCGCTTGGCGGCGTCGGCAGCGTCGGCGGCCAGACTCACGTAGCCGTGACCGCGGGCACGCGCTGACGCTTCGATGACCAGCGCCTTCATGGCGCTGAAATCGGCCAGGCCGATTGCGATGTGCACCAAGCGCAGGCTTCTACAACACCACGGGATAGCCGCTGCGGCCGTTGGCGAGCGCCAGTTTCTGGCGCTGGGCGGCCGGGTAGACCACCGTTTCCTCGAGCGCGATGTGGTCGCGGTAGAGCGCCTCGAACACCGGCAGCGCGACCGTCAGCATGGGCAGGTCGTAGCCGGCGTAGCCCTCGGCCACCGATCTCACCTGGGGCTGCAGTTCCTGCCAGTCTTCCTCGAGCCAGCCGTGATCCTGCTGCAGGCGGCGGACGTGGGCCACCATGTCCAGGTCCTGGCTCGCCAGCAGGCCCGGAAACACCTGGCGCTCCTCGTCTTCATGGTGGTGGCGGCCGGGGCCGTCGAAGAAGGCCAGGATCGCGCGCGCGCTGTGTCGCGCCGCGTCATCCAAGCCGTGCGCTTCGAGCCGCGCCAGCAGCGCCTTGAAGGCCTGGAGCATCGACAGCGCGGCCCGGTGAGCCTCGTCCAGAGCCTGAAATTCAGGCAGTTGCGCCGCCGCGGCACGGGCGGACCGAGGGGGGCGGGGCGAGGGGATGTGCTTCATGGCGTCACCGGCAAAGACCTATTCTTTGCCGCCGCGCCGGTACGCTCCTTGAGCAGGATCAAGCGCGGCGTGCCGCGCTGGCGAGCGGGCCGAATGCGAAGGGCGTGAAGGATGCGAAGGATGCGTGGCTCGGGCACACTGGCCGCCGTTCACCCGCACCGCCATGAAGCCCATCCTGATCCTGCAACACCTCGATGACGACGGCCCGGCGTACTTCGGCACCTGGCTGGCCGCGCGGGGCCTTGCGGCTCGGGTCTTCAACGCCGAAGCCGGCGACATGTTTCCCGAGCACCTCGGCGATTACCGAGCGCTGGCCATCCTGGGGGGCGCGATGAGCGCCAACGATGCGCTGCCTTCGCTGCGGCGGGCCGAACGCCTGGTCCGGCAGGCCGTGGCCGCGGGCGTGCCGACGCTGGGCCATTGCCTGGGTGGGCAACTCATGGCGCGCGCGCTGGGCGCCAGCGTCAGCAAGGCTCCCGCGCCTGAGATCGGCTGGCAGCTGCTGACCGTGGCTGCGAGTGATCTGGCGCAATCCTGGCTCGGCCCGCCCGGCGAATGCCGCGTGTTCCAGTGGCACTTTGAGGCTTTCGATGTGCCGCCGGGCGCTCAGGCGCTGGCCAGCAGCCCGGCGTGCCCGCACCAGGCCTTTGCACTGGGGCCGCATCTGGCACTGCAGTTCCATGTCGAGCTCGATGCCGCCAAGCTCGCACGCTGGCTCGCGGGTGACGAGCCCCAGCGGCTGCGCGAGCTCGCCGCTGCGCACGCCACTGTGCAGTCGAGCGAAGACATCCTCAAGTCCGCTGCTGCCGGCCTGGCCCGGCAGCAGCAACTGGCCGACCGCCTCTACGCGCGCTGGCTCGGCGTCACCGGCGCGGAATGACGGTGCGCTGGCGGCGCGCTGGCGGCGGGTAGGCGGCGGGTAGGCGCTTTCACATCGCGATCGCAGCATTTCACATGTTGGGATTCTGTCGCGCTGCAGTGCAGCAAAACCCGTCATATGGAAAAACGTCATTTCAAGATACGGAAAATCCTCGCAAGTCATTGATTTTACGAGATGAGATCATATGTCTTATATAAGACATAAGTTGTCTTTCCTGGCTCCGACTGGGTTACGCTGAGAGTGTGGATTCCAGGTCTTGACCGCAACACCCCCACCCCATCAACCACCCCATCGGGAGCTTCTCCATGACCCAACCGACCCGCCAGCAACAAGCCGCCGCCCTTGAAAAAGACTGGGCCGAGAACCCGCGCTGGAAAGGCATCCAGCGCGGCTACAGCGCCGACGACGTGGTGCGCCTGCGCGGCAGCTTGGCCATCGAGCACACGCTGGCCAAGCGCGGCGCCGAAAAGCTCTGGACGCTGATCAACACCGAGCCCTTCGTCAACACCCTGGGCGCGCTGACGGGCAACCAGGCCATGCAGCAAGTCAAGGCCGGCCTGAAGGCCATCTATCTCAGCGGCTGGCAAGTGGCGGGCGACGCCAACAGCAATGGCGAGATGTACCCCGACCAGTCGCTGTACGCGGTGGACTCGGTGCCGAAGGTCGTCAAGCGCATCAACGCCACCTTTCAGCGTGCCGACCAAATTCAGTGGAGCGAAGGCAAGAACGACATCGACTATTTCGCGCCGATCGTGGCCGATGCCGAAGCCGGCTTCGGCGGCGTGTTGAATGCCTTCGAGCTGATGAAGTCGATGATCGACGCCGGCGCCGCCGGCGTGCACTTCGAAGACCAGCTGGCCAGCGTCAAGAAGTGCGGCCACATGGGCGGCAAGGTGCTGGTGCCGACGCGCGAAGCGGTGGCCAAGCTGGTGGCAGCCCGCCTGGCGGCCGACGTGATGGGCACGCCGACGATCCTGCTGGCGCGCACCGACGCCGAAGCGGCCGACCTCGTGACCAGCGACATCGACGCCAATGACCGCCCCTTCCTGACCGGCGAGCGCACGGTGGAAGGCTTCTTCAAGTCACGCAACGGCCTCGAGCAATCGATCAGCCGCGGCCTGGCCTACGCCGAGTACGCCGACCTGATCTGGTGCGAGACCGGCAAGCCCGACCTGGTCTTCGCCAAGGCCTTCGCCGACGCCATCCACGCCAAGTACCCGGGCAAGCTGCTGGCCTACAACTGCAGCCCGTCGTTCAACTGGAAGAAGAACCTCGACGACGCCACGATCGCCAAGTTCCAGCGCGAACTGGGTGCGATGGGCTACAAGTTTCAATTCATCACGCTGGCCGGCTTCCACAGCCTGAACTACAGCATGTTCGAGCTGGCCTACGGCTATGCGCGCAACAACATGAGCGCCTTCGTCGAATTGCAGGAGAAGGAGTTCGCGGCCGCCGAGCGCGGCTTCACCGCCGTCAAGCACCAGCGTGAGGTGGGCACCGGCTACTTCGACGCCGTGACCACGACCATCGAGCGCGACGCCTCGACCGCTGCGCTCAAGGGCAGCACCGAGAACGAGCAGTTCTTCGACGGCACCCACCACTGATCGAAAAGCGCCGCGGCGCGGCGTCGGGGCCACGAGCCCGGGTGCTGCGACAGCCACACGGCAGCACGGGCCCGATCTGGGCCCGTGCTGCTTTCCGGAGCGCCGTATCGACTCAGCCAGCCGGCGTGAAATCGCCGGCTGGCCTTCGTCCAGTACTCGGCTCCTTCCGGAGCCTCATGTCCGGTCTCAGTTGCTGCTGGCGCCGCGCTGGCGCCACAGCACGAGGGCCATGAAAAGCGCCGCCGAGACCACCAGCACGCCCAGGAAGAGCGGGCTGGCCGCTTCGCGCAGCGCCGCCACCAGATCGTGCCAGGCCCAGGCCGGCAGGCCTTGCAGGGCTTGCGCCGGCTGCGTCTTGTCGCTGATCGACAGGCTCTCGCCCCCGGCGCCAGCCAGGGCCAGCCCGGCGTTGCGTCCGAGCGCGCCCAGCAGCAGCGCCAGCATGGGCTGACCGAAGACGCCCTTGAGCAGCGCGCTGGCCAGGCTCAGCCCGACCACGAGCACCGGCAGGCCCCAGCGCCTGAACCAGGCATTGGCCAGCATCGCCAGCAGGATCAGCGGCGCCAGCCACAAGGTCGCCAGCGGCAGGCCCACGATGACCCGGGCCGCCAGCGCCAGCGTGGCTGCCAGCATGGTGCCCCAGGGCAGGGCGAACCACTCGCCGATGCCGACGAAGCGGCTCACGAGCAGCAGCGAGATGCCATAGCCGCCCACCAGCCCGACGAGCAGCGCCGCGGCCGGCACCAGCACCAGGTGCACGAGCAGCGGCGCGGCCAGGCTTTCGGCGTGGCCTGCGGGCAGCGAGATCCAGAACTCGACCGAGCGGTCGCCATGGTCGCGCCTTGGCAGGCTGCTGGTGATGAACAGCGAAGTCACCCACACCAGCAAAAAAATCACGGCCGCCGACAGCACGATCGAGATCACGCCCAGCAGGGTGGCCAGCTCAGCGCCGGTGTGGTTGGCCATCGGGCCGTCGATTTCGATCTGGCCAAAGGCCAGCGGCAGCACCGCCAGCGCCAGCGGCAGCAGCATCAGCAGCGCCCAGGCAAAACGGTGTTGCAGCCATTCGCGCCGCATCAGGGGGATCAGGTTGTTCATGAGGAGCTTCCTTCGGATGCGGGGGGATCAGAACTGCGTGCGGTCGAGTTCGGGCTTGCGCGTGAGCGCGACGAACAGGTCGACGAGGCTGGGCCGCACGCGCTGCCCCAGGGCCTGCACGTCGGGCGGCGGCGCGCCGTCGAAGAGCGATGCGCTGCCGCCCTGCACGCGGTACTTCAGCAGCGGATGGGCGGCTGCCATCTGCTCGGCCACCGAGGCGTCGTGGCTCAGCGCCACGAAGCGGCGGTCCATGTCCTCGAGGCTGATGCTCAGCACGAGCTTGCCTTCGTTGAGCATGAGCACGTCGGACAGCAGGGTCTCGATCTCCTCGACCTGGTGGGTCGAGATGAGCACGCTGCGCTCGCCGTCGCACCACTCGTCGAGCAGCATCTCGTAGAAGGCCTTGCGCGACAGCACGTCCAGGCCCAGCGTCGGTTCGTCCAGGATCATCAGCCGCGCGTCGATGGCCGCCACCAGCGCCAGGTGGGCCTGCACCACCATGCCCTTGGATAGAGTCTTGACCTTGTCGCGCAGCTTCACGCTGGTGCGTTTGAGGAGCGCGCGCGCCCGGTCGGCCGAGAAGCGCGGGTGCAGGCCGCTCATCAGCGAAATCAGGTCTTCGACGCGCGCCCAGCGCGGCAGGATCGCCACGTCCGGGATGTAGCAGGCCGACTGCAGCAGTTGCACGCGGTCGCGCAGCGGATCCAGCCCGAGCACCGCCAGCGCGCCCTGCGGCTGCGCCAGCCCGACCATGGCCTTCATCAGCGTCGTCTTGCCAGCGCCGTTGTGCCCGAGCAGCCCGACGACGCGGCCCTTGGGAATGACGAAGCTCACGTCGTCGACGGCGCGCTTGGCACCGTAGCTCACGCTCACGTGGCTGGCCGTCACGAGGTTGGTATCGGTGCTCATCAGCGCTGCTCCCAGTTCAGTTGTTCGGCGCCGATGCCCAGGCGGCGCAGCCGCTCGCGCAGGCGCGGCCATTCGGTTTGCAGGAAGCGTTCTCGCTCGCTGGCTTTGAGGCGCTCGCGCGCGCCGGCGGTCACGAAGAGGCCCAGGCCGCGCCGGCTTTCGAGCAAGCCCTCGTCGCCCAGCGCCGTCAGGGCGCGGTTGACGGTCAGCGGGTTGAGCAGGTACTGCCCCGCCAGGGCCCGCACCGAGGGCATCGGAGAGCCCTCGCTCGGGTCACCGTCCAGCAGTTGCGCCGCGAGGATGTCCGCCAGCTGCTGGTAGATGGGTTGCTTCTGATCCCAGGTCTGCATGGTGCGCCTGCCGGTGTGTTGCTGAAGTAGCACACCATATCAGCGGCCTGCCGGCCGCCCCAAGCCCCCTGCGACGGTCTGCTGCTGCGCACGACCAACTGCAGCAGGAGCCGAAGCGCAGCCTCAGAGGCTGGCCACCAGCATCTCGCGGTACTCGGCACGCGTGGCGATGCGCGGGTTGGTCTTGTGGCAGTGGTCGGCCATGGCGCCGTCGATGACGCGCTCGAAGAGCTCCTCACCGACGCCCATCGCGCGCAAGCCGCTGGGCAGGCCGAGTCGGCCGTTGATGTCGCGGATCGCCGCGGCGACCTCGGTGCCGCGGGCGTCGCAGCCGGCCAGGCCCATCGCCTGAGCCATGCGTTGCAGGCGCTGCTCTTGCTGGATCGACGCGGCGCTGGCGTTGAACTGCACCACCGCGGGCAGGAACATCGCGTTGAGCGTGCCGTGGTGCAGGCGCGGGTTGACGCCGCCCAGGCTGTGGCTGAGCGAATGAACGCAGCCCAGGCCTTTCTGGAACGCCATCGCACCCTGCATGCTGGCGCTCATCATGTTCCAGCGCGCTTCGCGGTCCTGCCCGTCGCGCGTGGCGCGCTCGATGTGCGCCCAGCCGCGCGCCAGTCCATCCAGCGCAATGCCGTCGGCGGGCGGGTTGACGGCCGGCGCCATGAAGGTCTCCAGGCAATGGGCGATGGCGTCCATGCCGGTGGCCGCCGTCAAGCCGGGCGGCAGGCCGAGCGTCAGTTCGGGGTCGAGCAGCGCCGCCTTGGGCATCAGGTGCCAGCTGTGAAAGCCCAGCTTGCGCCCGTCGTCGACGATCAGGATGGCGCCGCGCGCCACCTCGCTGCCGGTGTCGGCGGTGGTGGGCACGGCGATCAGCGGCGCGACGCGATCGGTGATCCTGGCGCTGCCGCCTTCGATGGTGGCGTAGGTCTTGAGCGGCCCGTCGTGGGTGGCCGCGATCGCCACGCCCTTGGCCAGGTCGATGCTTGAGCCGCCGCCCACCGCGACCAGGCCGTCGCAGCCCTCGCGCTGGTACACCGCGACGGCGGCCCGCACGGCAGCTTCGGTGGGGTTGGACGGCGTGCCGTCGAACACCGCGTGCTGGACCTCGCGCAGCGCGTCCAGCGCCCGCTGCAGCACGCCTGCGGCAAGCACCCCGGCGTCGGTGACGACGAGCGGGCGGCGCATGCCGGTGCGCTCGCATTCGGCGCTGAGCAGGCGCACGGCGCCGTGGTCGATGTCGATCTGGGTCAGGTAGAGGATGCGGGCCATGGTGGGTCAGTGGTCTTGAAGCTCGGGGGTGAAAGTATGCTCTGTGCGACTTGAGCACCCACCTCCTCACCCCCCGGATGACCGGCCTGCTGGATCGCATCCAGCGCGCCCGGCGGCCGCCGCTGCACGCGCTGAGTCCCGCGCAGGCGCGTCGCGACTGCGAAGCCGCGGCCGCAGTGCTGCGCCAGCCGCAGCGCACCGGCACCGCGTCGCATGCCGCCACCGCGTCGCACAAGCTCTTCGGCAACGGATTCCTGCTCGACGCGGCCACTATCGCCTGGATGTTCGACCCCGCGATCAAATGCCACCACCGCAACGAGTGGCGTTTCGCGCCACTGCAATGCGACGTCGACGGTGTTGCGCCGGCCTGCGTCAGCCTCGCCGAATGCGATCCGCTCGTCGACCCGCTCGTCGACCAGGGCCTGGCCGACGCCGATCGCCTGCGCGCCGCCGGCGTGGCGGTGACGCTGAACCTGATGCGCGGCGTGACGCACGATGTCATCAAGATCGGCCGCGCGCTGAACGAAGCGCCGGCAGCCCTGGACGCGGCCGCGGCCGCCTTGCAAAGAGCGCTTCAAACATGAACCGAAAAGACTTCCGCTTTCTGGAGCCCCTGCGCGTGCGCTGGTGCGAGGTCGACATGCAGAAGATCGTCTTCAACGGCCACTACCTGATGTACTTCGACACCGCGGTGGCCGGCTATTGGCGTGCGCTGGCGCTGCCGTATCACGACACCATGGAGCAGTTGCAGGGCGACCTCTATGTGCGCAAAGCCACGCTCGAGTACCTGGGCTCGGCACGCTACGACGAGCGCCTGCACGTGGGCATCCGCTGTGAGCGCGTCGGCAATTCGTCGATGGTCTTCGCTGCCGCCGTTTTCCGCGGCGAGCAGTGCCTGGTGCATGGCGAACTGCTCTATGTGTTTGCCGACCCCGCGACGCAGACCAGCCGGCCGGTGCCACAGGCGCTGCGCGACGTGCTCGACGCCTACGAGGCCGGCGAGCGCATGGTCGAGGTGCGCCTGGGCACCTGGGCCGAGCACGGTGTTGCGGCGCAGGCGATTCGCCAAGCGGTGTTTGCGGTCGAGCAGGGCATTGCCGCCGACCTGATTGCTGATCAGGCCGATGACGCCGACGCTGGCGCCGTGCACGCGCTGGCCTTCAACCGCTTGGGCGCGGCGCTGGCCAGCGGGCGCTTGCTGAGCCCCAGCCCTGGCGCTGGCGCGGCCCAGATTGGACGCATGGCCACCGCGGCCACGGTGCGCGACGCCGGGCTGGGTTCGGCCGTGCTGCAGGCGCTGATCGAGGCCGCCCGCCAGCGCGGTGACCGCGAGTTGCGGCTGAACGCGCAGACCGGCGCGGTTGACTTCTACCGGCGCGCCGGCTTTGAGCCGCACGGTGCGGTGTTCGAGCAAGCCGGCGTGCAGCACCAGGCGATGCGGCGCACGCTGTGAAGCGCGCGCCTGGCGATCGTCAGGCCGCTTCGGTCGGGATGGCGTAGGGCAGGGCGGCCAGCCTCAGCAGCGGGCCGGTGGCTGAGCCGGCATGCAGGCGGCCGCCGCCGAGCGCGGCGAGCTTGAGCTCCACCAGCGCCAGCGGCCCGCTGCCGGGCAGGCTGCCGGCCAGCACCACCATGCCGGCGGGCTGGCCCGCGTCGGCTTCGTCGAACACCTCCTGCCCAGGCATCAACATCACGTCGCTGCCCAGCACCTGAGCACGACGCTTGAGCGTGCCGCGGTACTGGCTGCGGGCGACAATCTCCTGCCCTGGATAGCAGCCCTTCTGGAAGTTGACGCCGCCGACGAGTTCCAGATTCACCATCTGCGGCACGAACTGCTCTGCCGTGGCGGCGACCACGCGGGCGACACCGCTGGAGGCCTCGAGGCCGCGCCAGGTCTCGATGTCCAGCGCGGGCAGGGTGGCCGGCTCGCTGCCGGCCCAGAGCCAACGCGCCACCGCGTGGCCGCCGGCGCTGCCGTCGGGCAGGCGGATGGCGTCGGCGCCAGGCGCATCGACGCGGTCCCACACCGCGGCAGCAGCGGCGCCCGCCCGCTCGGCCGCCGCAGGACCGGCCAGGCCCCACAGCGGCAGCTCGGCGCTGGCGTCGCTGAGCTTGCACTGTGCTCGCAGCACGAACATCGACAAGCGCTTGAGCACCACCGGCAAGACATCGGCGCTGCAGGCCAGCAGCACTTCGTCGGGCCCGCGCCGCCAGGCCACGAAGGTGGCCAGCAGTCGGCCCTTGGCCGTGCAAAACCCGGCCAGCCGCGCGCGCCCGGCTTCCAGGTGTTCGAAATCCTGCGTGAGCTGGCTGTGCAGGAACTTTCGCGCCTCGGCGCCCAAGGCGCGGATAACGCCCCAGTCGTGCAGGTGAACCGCGCCTTCGGGCACGGGCGGGGCAGGGGGGGTCGGTGTCATGCCTTCATTATCATCAGCGGCCTATGGCGCGCCGATCGATGGGGTCTCGTTGGATGCTGAGGCTGCTCGGCGCGCTGGCTGTGGTGCTGACGAGCGCTGCTGCCGCGGCCTGGTTGTGGCTCGATCGCCCTTTGCCAATGGCCGGCACCTCGGCCGAGCTGTCGATCGAGGCCGGCGCCACGCCCCGCGACGTGGCCCAGGCCTGGGTCGATGCCGGCGTGCAGACGCCGGCCCGGCTGCTCTACGAATGGTTTCGCTGGTCGGGGCAGGCGCGGCGCATCCGTGCCGGCAGCTACGAAATCGACGCCGGCACCTCGCCGCGCGGCTTGCTGGCCAAGATGGTGCAGGGCGACGAAACGCTGGAGCGCGTGCGCTTCATCGAAGGCTGGACGCTGCGCCAGCTGCGCGGCGCGTTGGCCAATGCGCCGCACCTCAAGGCCAGCACCAGCGCGCTGAGCGACGCCGAGTTGATGGCCGCGCTGGGCTCGCCCGCGCTACCCGCCGAGGGGCGCTTCTTCCCCGACACCTACGTCTACAGCCGCGGCGTGAGCGACCTCACCGTGCTGCGCCGCGCCCACCTGGCGCTGCAGCAGCGCTTGGCCCAGGCCTGGGCCGAGCGCGCGCCGGACACGCCGCTGAAGTCACCCGATCAACTGCTCACGCTGGCCTCCATCGTCGAGAAGGAAACCGGCCTGGCGGCCGACCGCGGCCTGGTGGCCGGCGTGTTCCTGAACCGCCTGCGCATCGGCATGCCGCTGCAGACCGACCCGACCGTGATCTACGGCCTGGGTGAGGCCTTCGACGGCAACCTGCGCAAGCGCGACCTGCTCGCCGACACGCCCTACAACACGTACACGCGTGGCGGCCTGCCGCCGACGCCGATCGCGCTGCCGGGCATGGCTTCGCTGCGCGCCGCGGTGCGGCCGCAATCCACGCGGGCGCTTTACTTCGTGGCCCGCGGCGACGGCAGCAGCGTCTTCAGCGAAACGCTGGCCGACCATAATCGGGCGGTGAACAAATACCAGCGCGGCGGCTCGTGAGCCCGCCACCGGCCGAAGGCCGATTCATCAGCTTCGAGGGCATCGACGGCGCCGGCAAGAGCACCCACATCGAGGCCCTGGCCGACTGGATCCGCGCCCGCGGCCACGAAGTCGTGCTGACGCGCGAACCCGGTGGCACGCCGCTGGCCGAGCAGTTGCGCGACATGGTGCTGCATCAGCCCATGGACGCGCTGACCGAAGTGCTGCTCGTGTTTGCAGCCCGCCGCGACCACCTCATGCAACGCATCTTGCCCGCGCTGGCACGCGGTGCCACGGTGCTGTGTGACCGCTTCACCGATGCCAGCTTCGCCTACCAGGGCGGCGGCCGTGGTTTCGATCTGGCGCTGCTGGAGCAGCTCGAAGGCTGGGTCCAGCAGGGGCGCCAGCCCGACCTCACGCTGTGGTTCGATCTGCCGGCGGCCAGCGCAGCCGCGCGACGCATCGCCGCGCGGGAACCCGACCGCTTCGAAGCCCAGGACGCAGCCTTCTTCGAGCGCGCCATCGCCGGCTACGCGCGGCGTTGTACCCAGATGCCGGCACGCTTCGTGCGCATCGACGCGCAGGCCGAGCGCGCTCAGGTGTGGCAGCAACTGCAGTCCGCCTTGCGGAGCCGACCGTGGTGGTAGCGCTGGTCGCCGATGAGCGCGGCGCTTTGCCTTTGCCCTGGCTGGCCGAGCCCCTGGCCGCGGCGCTGCAGCAGCAACGCGGCCATGCCTTGCTGGTGCAGGGCCACGAAGGCTTCGGCGTGCTGCCCTTTGTCCTCACCCTGGCCCAGGCCTGGTTGTGCGAAGCCGACGACAGTGCTGGCGCACACCCGCGCGGCCCCTGCGGCCGCTGCGCCAGCTGCCGCCTGGTGCAGTCGCACCTGCACCCCGATCTGCAAGTGCTGATGCCCGAGGTGCTGCGCCGCCAGCACGCCTGGCTGCGCGTCGACGACAAGGCCGACAGCGACGACAGCAAGCGCAAGCCCAGCAAGCAGATTCGCATCGACGAGGTGCGCAGCGTCATCGACTGGGTCTACAAGACCAGCGCCCGCGGCCGCGGCAAGGTGGTGGTGATGCACCCGGCCGAGGCACTGAACCCGCAGTCAGCCAACGCCCTGCTCAAGACGCTGGAGGAGCCGCCGCCAGGCACCCGCATCGTGCTGAGCTGTGGCGATCCGGCGCTGCTGCTGCCCACCGTGCGCAGCCGCTGCCAGACCCTGCGCCTGGCGACGCCGGCCTGGGCCGAAGCCACGGCTTGGTTGCGCAGCCAGGATGTCGACGAAGCCGAGGTGCTGCTGGCGGCCTGCAGCGGCCGGCCGCTGGACGCTCTGTCGCTGGCCACCGTCGGCGTGCAGGCCGAGCACTGGCGCGCGCTGCCGGCCGCGGTGGCCCAGGGGCTGCCCGGCGCACTGCAAGGTTGGCCGCTGCCGCGGGTTCTCGACGCGCTGCACAAGCTTTGTCACGACGCGATGGCCGTCGCCGCTGGCGCTGCACCGAGCTACTTCCCGGCCGGCGCGCTGCGGCCAGGTGCTTCGCTGCCGGCCCTGGCCGCGTGGTCGCGCGAACTGGGTCGCATCGCACGCCACGACGAGCACCCGTGGAGCGAAGGCCTGATGCTCGATGCCCTGCTGGCCACGGCCGCGCGGGCGCTGCAGCGATCCGCGCCAACCCGCGTGGCTGGAGCGCGCGGGTTCGATACACTGCATCCATGAACGAACGTGTCCCGACCCGCACTGGTGGTCTCGGCCCTCCGGTGGTGCCCGGGCAGACGGCGTCGTCGCGGCCCAGCGTGATCCAGCTCGTGTTCCGCGAAAAGGGCGCGCTCTATGCCGCCTACATGCCGCTGCTCACCGATGGCGGCCTCTTCGTGCCCACCACGCGCGAGTACCGGCTGGGCGAGGACATCTACCTGCTGCTGTCGCTGCCCGACGATCCGCAGCGCTTCCCGGTGGCGGGCAAGGTGGTGTGGATCACGCCGGCCAACGCGTCCGGCGGCCGCACGCAGGGCGTGGGCGTGCGCTTCCCCAACGACGACAAGTCGCGCCAGCTGAAGCTCAAGATCGAGGAACTCCTGGGTACCAGCATTTCTTCGGCCAAACCCACCCAGACACTCTGAGCGGCCTGCGTGCGGCCTGCGTGCGGCCAGCGTCTGCCGTGCGCCCTTGCGATCCTCCTTGTTGGCCCCTGTCGCGCGATGTTCGTCGATTCCCACTGCCACCTCAGCTTTGCCGGCCTGCACGAGCGGCTGGCCGAGATCCGCCACGAAATGGCCACCGCCCGGGTCGACCGCGCGCTGTGCATCTGCACCACGCTTGAAGAGTTCGAGACCGTGCACGCGCTGGCGCTCGGGCACAGCAACTTCTGGTGCACGGTGGGCGTACACCCCGACAACGAAGGCGTGCGCGAGCCGACACTCGACGATCTGGTCGGCCGCGCCGCCAAGGCGCGCGTGGTGGCGATCGGTGAAACCGGCCTCGACTACCACCGCCTGAACGGCCGCAGCGTGGCCGATATGGCCTGGCAGCGCGAACGCTTCGCCGTCCACATCCGTGCCGCGCGCGCCACCGGCCTGCCCCTGGTCGTGCACACCCGCGGCGCCAGCGACGACACGCTGGCCGTGCTGCGTGGTGAAGGGCAGGGGCGGGTGCAGGGCGTCTTCCACTGCTTCACCGAGACCCGTGAGGTGGCGCGCGCAGCGCTGGACCTCGGCTTCCTGATCTCGTTTTCCGGCATCCTGACCTTTCGCAACGCCGTCGAAGTGCAGGAAGTCGCGCGCATGGTGCCGCTCGATCGCTGCCTCATCGAGACCGACAGCCCCTACCTCGCGCCCATGCCGCACCGCGGCAAGACCAACCAACCCGCCTGGGTGGCGCACGTGGCGGCCAAGCTGGCCGAGCTCAAGCAGGTGCCGCTGGACGAGGTGGCCCGGGTGACGAGTGCCAATTTCGAACGACTCTTTCCAGGCACGCTGCAAAGCGCGCCCGCAGCCGCATCGACATGAGCGCATTCTTGCGCAGCTTCTTGCGCCTGGCCGCCTTGCTGGTGGCCCTCACAGCACACCCATTTACCTGGGCCGACGACGCGGTGGATTTCTTCCGTGCCGTCAACGTCGATGACGATCGCACCGTCAAGACCCTGCTGGCCCGCGGCTTCGATCCCAACACCACCAACCCCCGGGGCCAACCCGGCCTGTTCGTGGCGCTGCGCGACGAATCGCCGAAGGTGGCCGCGACCTTGGTGGCGCATCCGGCGATCCGCGTCGACGCCACCACGGCGGCCGACGAGACCGCGCTCATGGTGGCCGCCCTGCGTGGCAACCTCGAATGGACGCGGCGCTTGCTGGACCTGGGAGCGGCGCTCAACCGACCCGGCTGGACGGCATTGCACTACGCCGCAAGCGGTCCCGATCTGATGGTCTTGAAGCTCCTGCTGGAACGCGGTGCGCAGATCGATGCGCTGTCGCCCAACCGCAGCACACCGCTGATGATGGCGGCCGGCTACGGCCCCCATGAGTCGGCGCTGTGGCTGTTGGCTGGCGGTGCCAGCAGACTCTTGCGCAACGATCGCGACATGAGCGCCGCCGACTTCGCGCGCTCGGTCGGGCGTGACGGATTGGCGCTCCAGTTGGAGCCGCCGGCGCGCTGAAGCGGCCGCGGTCGTGTCAGAAGTCATCCGACAGCCGCCTTGGCGCCGGGCTGACTTCGAAATTCAGGGGGCCGGGCGTAGAGTTGCTGGACTGGCTGGGATCCCCGGCTTTTGGAGTGCCTCCATGTCCCAATCGGCCACCGTCCGCAACCCGTTCATGCTGATGCTCAATCCCGAGGTCGTGCTGGCCGCGATCGAAAAATCTGAGCGACTGGGCCAGCTCAAACGGCAACTGTGTCGGCCGCTGGATCGGCCGGCGCCGCTTGGCGCGCGCAGCACCGAAGTCGAGAAGGATGACGGCGTCGACGAGCCGGATCTGGGGCAGTAAGGCTCATCAAGCCGCGGTCGCCGCGCGGCCGCTGTGCTTTTGACGGCGAAGGCGCGCGAGACTGGGGCCAGGGTTGACGAGCGTTCGATGGCTGGACGGCCTGGACCGCCCGAGCTTTTCGAGACCTCGTTGGCTTCTCATATATAGTGCACGATGTATATTATGTTAACTACCCATTGGACCTCTTGGCGCCACTGTGACGTGTGGCCCGCGCTGCTACAGCATTGACTTGACTCCAGGCCCACCTCGGCAGAGTCAGGCCGCTCTCAGCGCCTGGCCGCGGGCCTGCGCTTGAGGCGGTGCGCGCGCGTCTGCAGACCCAACTGCGAGAGGACCTTCTCGCTCACCGGCTGCTCGAGGATCGCTGCAATGATTTTCAGATCGCCGCCTTAGTTCGGGCAATGCACCCGGTCGATCTCAAACACGCGCAGTCCGCGGACCGCAGGCGCTCCCCGGCGTCAATCCAGTGTTGCCGAATCAGGGTGTGCGCGAGTGTTCAGCGAACGCGGCCCGTCGTAGCCTGTTGTTGCTCCGAACCATCGGACGCACAACAAACGACTGGAGACCTGACATGACCCGCCGCCACCTTTCGATGCCGCCGCGCCCCCGGGCCGCATGGCGATTCACCGCCGGGGCCGTCAGTGCCCTCGCGCTGGCCGCGCTGGCCGCCTGCAGCCTCAACGACGGTGTCGACCCCGAACCGCTGCAGATCCGCACCTTGTCCAACCGCGCCGACCTTGTCAGCGGCGGCGATGTGCTGGTGCAGATCGTGCCGCCGGCCGGCGCCGACGGCAGCGGTCTCATCGTCCGCGTCGGCACGCGCGACGTCAGCAGCGCATTCGCAAAGCGTGCCGATGGGCGCATCACAGGCGTCGTCAGCGGGCTGTCCACGGGCGACAACATGCTTGTCGCGGAGATGACCAACGCGAGCGCCGCGCAGCTGACGGTCACCAACGCGCCGCGCAGCGGGCCGCTGATCTCGGGCGCGCAGATCGGACCGTACTACTGTGCCACGCCCACGCCCCAGGGCGTCAGCGGCAATACGCCGGCCACGCCAGCCAGCGGCCTGGCCGGCACGGCCGATGCCAACTGCAACATCGCATCCGAGACCAAGCTCTACTACCGCACCACGGTCGCTGCGGTCAGCGGCACCAACCCGACCGGCTGCTCCTTCGGCCTGCCTGACCCGGTGTGGAACATCGGCGCCAACGCCACCACGGTGCCCGCACAACCCGCTGCGCCTGCCACGGCCTGCTTCAAGCCCTACACGGTGGGCGTGACACCCACCGATCTGGCCACCACCACGACCGACAGCGGCGCCACCGTGCCTTTCATCGTGCGCGTGGAGCGCGGCACCCTCAACCGCGGCATCTACGACCTGGCGGTGCTGACCGACCCGGCTCAACCCTGGACGGCCGTGGCGCCCCAGGCAGCATGGAACGGCAAGGTCTACTACACCTTCGGCGCCAGCACCGGCCAGCCGCGCCGGCAGGTGCGCCCGGCCACCAACTGGTCAAGCGCCGAGGAGCAGCTCAAGCGTGGCTACCTCGTGGCCACCAACAGCCTGACCGATTCAGCGCGCAACTCCAACCGCGTGCTGATGAGCGAGACGGTGATGATGATGAAGGAGCACATCACCGACAGCTACGGCCCGATCAAGTTCACGCTGGGCACTGGCTGCTCGGGCGGCTCGATCAACTCCAACATGAACGCGTCGATCAACCCCGGCCTGCTGGACGGCGTGGTCACCAGCTGCACCTATCCTGACTCCGAGACCACCACGCTGGAAGTCAACGACTGCGTGATGCTGATCGAGGCCTACCAGAAGCCGGGGCTGCAGGCACTGTGGGCCGGCCTCACGCAGGACCAGATCAACGCCCGCAAGGCCGCGATCAACGGCCATGTCGACCAGACCGCGTGTCACGCCTGGTACAACGCCTTTGGCAGCAACGGCCGCGCTGGCGTCTATCAGCAGCGCCTGGTGTCGAACAACACCACCGGCGCCATCACGCAGTCGGCCACCGCCACCAACAACTGCGAGTTGCCCAACAGCGCCGTCTACGACCCCGCCAACCCAGTGGCCACGGCCAGCCTGCCGCGCTGCAACGCATGGTCCTGGGCAGAGTCGATATGGGGCCGGGCCACAGGCACTCCGGCTGCGCGCGATACGCGCGACAACGTCGGCGTGCAGTACGGCCTGAAGGCCTTCGTCGCCGGCTCGATCACGGCCGAGGAGTTCGTGTCGCTGAATGAACTGGTCGGCGGCATCGACCGCGACTCCTCGCCGCGTTCGCAGCGCACGACGGCCGACGCCGAGGCGCTGGACATCGCCTACCGAGCCGGCATCGTGGCCAGCGGCAAGCAACTGGCCAAGACCGCGATCATCGACCTGCGCGGCTGGGACGACTCCAACATCCCGGCCAACCTGCCGCCGTCCCTGGCGCCGGGCTCCATCCCGATCCACCACCAGTGGTACAGCTTCGCGGTGCGCGACCGCATCACCACGGCCGCGGGCAACGCCAACAACCAGGCGCTGTGGCGTTTTGCGCGCACCGGCCTGGCCGCGCCGGGCACGTTGGGGCTGGACGCCTTCCTGGCCATGGACCAGTGGCTGACGACGTTGGTGGCGGATACCGGAACGGCCTCGGTCGAGCAGAAAGTGCGCACTGCGCGGCCGGTTTCCGGCGCCCGCGACACGCGCGACTTCTGCCTGATGCCAGAAGAGGTCGCGCAGACCACCCGCGTCTTCGACCAGTCGTTGTGCAACGCCAACGTCTACCTCAAGCCTTCGCTGTCGCCGCGCCAGGTGGCCGGTGGCCCGCTGGCTGAAGACGTGCTGAAGTGTCAGCTCAAGCCACTGGTGCAGACGGACTACGCTCCGGCCGTGCTGAGCACGGCTCAGTTCGCGCGGCTGCAGGCCGTTTTCGCAAGCGGCGTGTGCGACTGGAGCAAGCCGGGCGTGGGTCAGCAGACAGCTGCGAGCCCGCTGAGCTTCAAGACCGGGCCGGGTGGGCAGCCGCTGGGCGCGGCGCCAGTCTCGGCGAAGCGCTAAACGAGGGGTGAACGGTCGGCGGCCGGGGAAAGCTGCGGATTGCCGCCGCCCGGGCCCGCCGCGCCTGAGCCTGTCCAGCTCCGCGCGGGCCACCACGCGGTGGAGCCGGCGCCGGTGTTCATCCTCGGCGCGATCCACCGCCACGCGGGCCACGCCTTGGTGCCCATCATGACCCTGGATGAAGGACTCTTTCGCGCCGAAGACGATGGCCTGGTTCGATGCGGCTGGTGTCAGTCCACCGCGGCCTACCGGCACTATCACGACCACGAATGGGGATTCCCCGTCACCGACGATCGCAGGCTGTTCGAGAAGCTCTGCCTCGAAGGCTTCCAGTCCGGGCTGAGCTGGCTCACGATCCTCAACAAGCGCGAGAACTTCCGCCTCGCCTTCGATCACTTCGACGCTGATCGCGTCGCCCGTTACGCGGACCGCGACGTCGATCGCCTGCTCGGCGACGCCGGCATCGTGCGCCATCGCGGCAAGATCGAGTCGACGATCAACAACGCCAGACGCGTCCTCGAACTGCGCCGCGAGTTCGGCTCCCTCTGTGCCTATGCCTGGCGCCACGAACCGGCAGCGGCGTTACGGCCCAGCCGCGTCACGCGGGCGGCTCTGAGGCTGATGACGACGAGCGCCGAGTCGGTGGCCCTGTCCAAGGACCTGAAGCGGCGCGGCTGGAGCTTTGTCGGGCCGACGACGGTGTATGCCTTCATGCAAGCCATGGGGCTGGTCAACGATCACCTCCAGGGCTGCAACGTGCGCGACGCCGCGCTCCGGGCCCGTGCCGATCTCGTGATGCCGCGGCAGCCGCGCAGCACACCTGAGTAGCGCCGTGGGAGCTGTTGCGCCCCCGCCGATCCAGGTGATGACGCTGCGCACGTCGATGGGCGATGATGTGAGATATGCATGAACTCAAACGACGCGGCGCGGCGACGGCGCTTGCACTTGCGGCGATGGCGCTGCTTGCCTGCCGGGGCGCGACAGACGCGCCCGCACCCCTTGCGGCCGCCAGTGCAGCTCCGGCGCCGAGTGGGGCCGCTTCGGCGCCGCCCGTCGGCGTGACCACGGTGCGGGCGCTGCAGAAGGACCTGCCCGTGCTGGTGACGGCAACCGGCGCGGTCACGCCCGTCTCCAGCGTCGACGTGCGACCCCAGGCCACCAGCGTGGTGACGCGCGTGCACATTCGCGAGGGCCAGTTCGTGCGCGCCGGCGAACTGCTGTTCACGCTCGACTCACGCACCGACGAAGCCAATGTCGCGCGCGCCCGGGCCCAGTTGGCCAAGGACGAGGCCAGCCTGGCCGACGCCCAGCGGCAGCTCGCACGCAGCCGCGAACTGCTGGCACAGAACTTCGTCTCGCAAGGCGCGCTCGACGCCACCCAGGCCTTGGTCGAATCCCAGACCGCGCTGCTGGCCGCCGACCGTGCGGCCTGGGACGCGGCGCGCGTGGCCTTGTCCAACGCACGCATCAGTGCGCCCAGCGCCGGTCGGGTCGGCGCCATTGCCGTCTTTCCCGGCACCTCGGTGCAGGCCAACCAGACGACGATGGTCACGATCACCCAGCTCGACCCCATCAACGTGAGCTTCAGCCTGCCCCAGCGCAACCTGACCGACGCCCTGGCCGCCTTGCAGGGCGGCGGCGCCACGGTGGATGCGGTGCTGCCTGAAGGCGGCGCAAGGCTCAAGGGACGCTTGAAGTTCGTCGACAGCGCAGTCGATGCCGGCTCCGGCACGGTCAAGGTCAAGGCGCAGTTCGACAACCCCGCCGGCCAGCTCTGGCCCGGCGCTTTCGTCAACGTGGCGATGACGGTGCGCACGCTGCAGGCGGCGGTGGTGATCCCGCAGGCCGCCATCATTCAGAGCCAGCGCGGGCCGCTCGTCTATGCGGTGCAGGACAACAAGGCCGTGGCGCGGCCGGTTCAGGTCCTCTATGCCCAGGGCGAGGACGCAGCGGTCAGCGGGGTGCGGGCCGGTGAGCGCATCGTCCTCGACGGCCGCCAGAATCTGCGCCCGGGCGTGACGGTGGTGGAGCGTGCGCGCGATGGCGGCGGCAGGGCCAGCGGCGCCGCGTCAGGGGCGGCAGCGGGCGCCTCGTCCGGCCGCCGCGGCGCCAGCGCGGCCATGGCCGGCGCTGCTTCGGCCAACGCGGGCCTGGCGCCATGAACCTGTCCGAGCTGTTTATCCGGCGCCCGGTGATGACGGTGCTGCTCAACCTGGCCATCGTGCTGGCCGGCGTCATCGGCTACCGCAGCATCCCGCTGGCCGCGCTGCCCAGTTACGACACGCCCGTCATCAATGTTTCGGCGGCCCTGCCCGGTGCCAGCCCCGAGACCATGGCCAGCTCGGTGGCGCTGCCGCTGGAAAAGCAATTCCAGACCATCCCGGGACTGAAGACCATCAGTTCATCCAGCACGCTGGGCAGCACGTCACTGACGCTGGAGTTCGAAGAGGGCCGCAACATCGACGCCGCCGCGGTGGACGTGCAGGCCGCCCTGCTGCGCGCACAACGCGCCCTGCCCCAGGACATGACCTCGCCGCCGGCCTACCGCAAGGTCAACCCGGCCGACGCACCGGTGCTGCTGATCGCGCTGACCTCGCCTTCGCTGGCACCGGCGGACCTGCAGGACTACGCAGAACACCTCATCACGCCCACGCTGTCGACGATCGACGGCGTGGCGCAAGTCAACATCTTCGGCTCCAAGCGCTTCGCGGTGCGCGTGCGCGTCAACCCCGAAGCGCTGGCGGCGCGCAACATCGGCCTCGACGAGCTCAGCGCGGCGCTGCGGGCTGCCAACGTCAACACGCCTGTGGGCACGCTCGAGGGTCCACGCCAGACGCTCACGCTGCAGGCCAACAAGCAACTGCGCAGCGCAGCGGAATTTGCCGAGCTCATCGTCGCCAATCGGTCCGGCGCCCCGGTGCGCCTGAAGGACGTGGCGCAGGTGCAGGACAGCGTCGAGCAGCTCAAGAGCTGGGCCACGCTCAACGGCGAGAATTCGATTACCCTGGCCGTGCTGCGCCAGCCCGGCGCCAACACCGTGCGCGTGGTGGACTCGGTGCGTGAGGCCCTGCCTGCGCTCAAGAGCCAGATGCCGCAATCGATCAACCTCACGCCGGTCAACGACCGCTCGGTGTCGGTTCGTGAT
>JANMVM010000165.1:0-5289 GCA_031392695.1 Rubrivivax sp. | reverse complement strand
GCGTCGCCGAGCTTCAGTTGTTGGTGCTGCATTGCCTGTGCGATGCAGTCGATTTTCAGTTGATGGGAGACCAGGAAAAGTGATTTCGACCCGTGTTTCACCCCGCTCGGTTTCGCCGCTGGCCCGCGTCGGGCTGGCACTGACGCTCGCGCTCGCAATCGCAATCGCCGGCCTGACCGCCGGTTGCGCGCCGCTGCTGCTGGGCGGCGCCTTCGTGGGCACCGGCATCGTCGCCACCGACCGCCGCACCACCGGCACGCAGATCGAGGACGAGGGCATCGAGCTGCGCGCGGGCTCGCGCATCCGCGAGCTGGCCACCCTGGGCCAGGTCAGCGTCACCAGCTACAACCGCATGGTGCTGCTCACCGGCGAGGTGCCCGGCGCCGCCGAGCGCACGGCGGTGGAGCAGACGGCGGCCAAGGTCGAGAACGTGCGCGCCGTGGTCAACGAGATCGTGATCGCGCCCAACAGCGCCTTCAGCTCGCGCTCGGCCGACGGCGTGCTGGCCGCCAAGGTCAAGGCCACCTTCGTCGACGCCAAGGACGTGCAGGCCAACGCCTACAAGGTGGTGGCCGAGCGCCGCGTCATCTACCTCATGGGCCGCGTGACCGAGCGCGAGGCCAACCGCGGCGCCGAGCTGGCCAGCCAGGTCAGCGGCGTGGCGAAGGTCGTCAAGGTGTTCGAGATCGTGAGCGAGAAGGACCTCGCCAACCCCGGCTTCGGCACAGCGGCGCCGATCAGCAGCTCGGCCCCGGTGACCGCCCCCGCCCCTGCCCCTGCCCCTGCCCCTGCCCCTGCGCCCGCACCGGCGCCCAAGTAAGGCTCTTCAGCGCTTCACCGCTTCACCGCTTGAGGCGACGAATCAGGCTCGACGTGTCCCAGCGCTGCCCGCCCTGGGCCTGCAGCTCGGCGTAGAACTGGTCCACCAGCGCCGTCACCGGCAGCTGCGCGCCGTTGCGCCGCGCTTCATCGAGCACGAGGCCCAAATCCTTGCGCATCCAGTCGACCGCGAAGCCGAACTCGAACTGGTCCTCGAGCATGGTCTTGCCGCGGTTGTCCATCTGCCAGCTCTGCGCCGCGCCCTTGCCGATGACGTCGAGCACGCGCGGCATGTCCAGCCCCGCGCGTTGGCCGAAAGCCAGCGCTTCGGCCAGCCCCTGCACGAGGCCGGCGATGCAGATCTGGTTGACCATCTTGGCCAGCTGACCCGAGCCGCTGGCGCCCAGCAGCGTGACGGCGCGCGCAAAGGCCAGCGCCACCGGCCGCATGGCCTCGAAGGGCGCTGCATCGCCGCCGCACATCACGGTGAGGGCGCCGTTGACAGCGCCGGCCTGGCCGCCCGAGACCGGGGCGTCGATGAAGTGCAGGCCCTGGGCGCGGGCGGCGTCGTAGAGCTCGCGCGCGACCGCGGCCGACGCCGTGGTGTGGTCGACGAAGACGGCGCCGGGCAACATGCCGGCAAAGGCGCCCTCGGAGCCCAAGGCGACGCTGCGCAGATCGGCGTCGTTGCCGACGCAGGCAAAGACCGTGTCGGCGCCGGCGGCAGCCTGCCGCGGCGTTGGGGCCGACGCGCCGCCGTGTTCTGCCACCCAGGCGGTGGCCTTGGCCGCGGTGCGGTTGTAGACGGTGACGGTGTGTCCGGCGCCAGCCAGGTGCGCGGCCATCGGGTGGCCCATCACGCCCAGGCCCAGAAAGGCGACGCGGCGCGGTTCGGCGGGATCGTAGCGGCGAGGTGAAGGTGTGCTCATCCAGCGATGCTGCCACGGAAAACGCGGGCTGCCGGCACGGGCCCGGCCCGAGCCCGGTGACTCACACCACTTTCATGTGCTCGGTGCCGGCGGCCAGATCGGTGTTGCGCGCGCGCGCGCTCTGCAGCTTGATCTGCAGCCGCAAGTCGTTGACCGAATCGGCGTTGCGCAAGGCGTCTTCGTAGGTCACTTGGCGGTTCTCGTAAAGATCGAACAGGCTCTGGTCGAAGGTCTGCATGCCGAGCTCGCGGCTGCGCTTCATGAGCTCCTTGATCTCGGCGATCTCGCCCTTGAAGATCAGGTCGCCGACGAGCGGCGTGTTGAGCAAGATCTCCACCGCCGCCACGCGGCCGCGGCCCTGCTCGCGCGGCAGCAGGCGCTGGCTGATCAGGGCCTTGAGGTTGAGCGACAGATCCATCAGCAGCTGCTGGCGCCGCTCTTCGGGGAAGAAGTTGATGATGCGGTCGAGCGCCTGGTTGGCGCTGTTGGCGTGCAGCGTGGCCAGGCAGAGGTGGCCGGTCTCGGCGAAGGCCACCGCGTGGTCCATCGTCTCGCGGTCGCGGATCTCGCCCATCATGATGACGTCGGGCGCCTGGCGCAGCGTGTTCTTCAGCGCCACCTCCCAGCTGTCGGTGTCGATGCCCAGTTCACGCTGCGTGACGATGCAGTTCTTGTGCGGGTGCACGAACTCCACCGGGTCTTCGACGGTGATGATGTGACCATAGGAATTCTCGTTGCGGTGGTCGACGATCGCCGCCAGCGAGGTGCTCTTGCCCGAGCCCGTGGCGCCGACGAAGATGACCAGCCCGCGCTTGGTCATGCTGACTTCCTTCAGTACCACCGGCAGGCCCAGCCCGTCGATGGTGGGCAGCGTCGCGGGGATGGTGCGGAAGACGAGGCCGACCTGCCCCTGCTGCACGAAGGCGTTGACGCGAAAGCGCCCCACGCCCTGCGGGCTGATGGCGAAGTTGCACTCCTTGGTGCGCTCGAACTCGGCGCCCTGCTTGTCGTTCATCACCGCGCGCGTCAAGGCCAGCGTGTGCTGCCCGGTGAGCGGCTGCGGGCTGACCTTGGTGACCTTGCCGTCGACCTTGATGGCGGGCGGGAAGTCGGCCGTGAGGAAGAGGTCGGAGCCATTGCGGCTGACCATCAGTCGCAACAAATCGTTGACAAACTTCGATGCCTGGTCGCGTTCCATGTCGAACCTCAGTTTCTGCAGCAGCCAATGCCACCGCGATCAAGCTTCCCCGCGCGGAACCGGCTCTGCCGGGCCGCTGCGGGACGGCCCCCTCGGGGGGTAGCGAGCGCCAGCGAGCTCGGGGGCATCATCTACCCTGGAAAATTCTCGGGGATCTTGGCCTTGGACCGCGCCTCGGCCGGCGACACCAGGTTGCGCCGCACCAGGTCGGCCATGTTCTGGTCCAGCGTCTGCATGCCCAGGTTCTGGCCGGTCTGGATCGAGCTGTACATCTGCGCGATCTTGTTCTCGCGGATCAGGTTCTTGATCGCGCTGGTGCCCAGCATGATCTCGTGCGCGGCGACGCGGCCGCTGCCGTCCTTCAACTTGCACAGCGTCTGCGAGATCACCGCCACCAGTGACTCCGACAGCATCGCGCGCACCATTTCCTTCTCTGCCGCCGGGAACACATCGACCACGCGGTCGACCGTCTTGGCCGCGCTGCTGGTGTGCAGGGTGCCGAACACGAGGTGGCCGGTCTCGGCCGCGGTGAGTGCCAGGCGGATCGTTTCGAGGTCACGCAGCTCACCCACCAGGATCGCGTCGGGGTCTTCGCGCAGCGCCGAGCGCAGCGCGTTGTTGAAGCTCAGCGTGTGCGGGCCGACCTCGCGTTGATTGATCAAACACTTCTTGCTCTCGTGCACGAACTCGATCGGGTCTTCGACCGTCAGCACGTGGCCGTACTCGTTTTCATTCAGGTGGTTGACCATCGCCGCCAGCGTCGTGCTCTTGCCCGAACCCGTGGGCCCCGTCACCAGCACCATGCCGCGCGGCCGCAGTGCGAGTTCAGCAAAGACCTTGGGCGTGCCAAGCTGCTCCAGCGTGAGGATCTTGCTCGGGATGGTGCGAAACACCGCACCGGCGCCGCGGTTCTGGTTGAACGCATTCACGCGGAAGCGCGCCAGGCCCTGGATCTCGAAAGAGAAGTCGCACTCCAGCGTGT
Source organism: Rubrivivax sp. (assembly GCA_031392695.1). Lineage (GTDB taxonomy): Bacteria > Pseudomonadota > Gammaproteobacteria > Burkholderiales > Burkholderiaceae_C > Rubrivivax. The sequence continues at coordinate 1,361 of JANMVM010000165.1, read as the reverse complement.
CCTCGTAGTGCTTGCGCTGGGCGTCGTTCATGATGTCGTAGACCATGGCGTGCACCGCCTTGTGGTCCAGCGCTTCGACGTTGATGCGCCGCACGTCGCCATGGACCCGGATCATCGGCGGCAGGCCGGCGGACAGGTGCAGGTCGGAGGCCTTGTTCTTGACCGAAAAGGCCAACAGCTGGGTGATATCCATGGGTGCGGCGCGGCCGGCGGTCGCCAGCGGTTCAAAATGCAGCGCGCAGGACAGCGCGCGGTCTCGCGGGGGATTATGGGCAGCATCGGAAGCAACCTGCAAGAAGTCAAGCAGCGCATTGCCGCGGCGTGCGGGCAGGTCGGGCGGGATGCCGATACGGTCACGCTGCTGGCGGTGAGCAAGACCCTGGGCGCCGACGCGGTGCGCCAGGCGCTGGCCGCGGGCCAGCACGCCTTTGGCGAGAACTACGTGCAAGAGGCGCTGGCCAAGATCGAAGCCCTGGCCGAGTGGCGGCCGCAGCTGCAGTGGCACCTGATCGGGCCGCTGCAGAGCAACAAGACGCGTCCCGTCGCCGCGGCCTTCGACTGGGTGCACACGGTGGACCGGCTGAAGATCGCCCAGCGCCTGGCCGAGCAGCGCCCGGCGGCGTTGCCGCCGCTGAACATCTGTCTGCAGGTCAACATCAGCAGCGAAGCCAGCAAGAGCGGCGTGCTGCCCGGCGACACGCTGGCGCTGGCGCAGGCCGTGGCGGCCCTGCCGCGCGACCGGCTCGTGCTGCGCGGGTTGATGGCGATCCCCGAGCCGGCCAGCGACCTGGCGGCGCAGCGCCTGCCGCACCGCGCCCTGCGCGAGCTGCTGGCGGCACTGAACGCGACGGGGCTCGGCCTGGACACGCTGTCGATGGGCATGAGCGCCGACCTCGAAGCCGCGGTGGCTGAAGGTGCGACCCTGGTGCGCGTGGGCAGCGCGATCTTCGGCCTGCGCGGCTGACGGGGCCACTCGGCGCAATACGCCGCCCGGCCGTGCAGGATTGCGCGGCACAAGCGCACGCTGGCCCTCCCGGCCCCTGGTTACGAACTGCAACTCTGGTGAATACTTCATTCATCCCAAGACGCAGGGGTGGCACTCAGTCAGCTGCGATCTTGGACACCCTGCGGGGGTGGCCCAGTGCCAACCGCGGCGGCAAGCAGCCCACACCTTTTGCGCAGCCGATGTTCGGCCGCGTCCCTCGCCACCCAGGGGAATCCAGATGAGTTTCGTCTCACGCTTCATCGTCCTGATCGAAAGCCGCCGCCTGCCCAGGGCCGCCGTGGCCACGGTCACCGCGATCTCCATGCTGCTGTCGGGCTTCGGCCTCACCGCGGCCCACGCCGCACCGGGCGGGCAC
>JANMVM010000104.1:0-21084 GCA_031392695.1 Rubrivivax sp. | reverse complement strand
CAACCTGCGCGCCAAGGGCCGCTACGACGACCCGCGCATCCACTTCGCCGTCAACTGCGCCAGCGTCGGCTGCCCGATGCTGCGCGAAGAGGCCTTCGTGGCCGAGCGGCTGGACGTGCAGCTCGACGAGCAGGCGCTGCGTTTCCTGTCCGACCGCAGCCGCAACCGCTACGCCGACGGCAAGCTCGAGGTGAGCCGGATCTTCGACTGGTACGGCGGCGACTTCAAGGCCGGCTACAAGGGCATCACCTCGCTGACGGCCTTCCTGGCGCGCTACGCCGGCGTGCTGGCCGATGCGCCGGCCGAGCGCGAGCGCATCAAGGCGCAGACGCTGCCGGTGGAGTTCCTGGACTACGACTGGAAGCTCAACGACGCGCGCTGAGCCGCCCGGCCGGGCTCAATCGAGGTCACGTGCCAGGCGCAGCCCGGTGAACTGCCAGCGCGCCTCGGCCGCAAAGAAGTTGCGGTAGCTGGCGCGGATGTGCGAGCGCGGCGTGGCGCAGGAGCCGCCGCGCAGCACGGTCTGGTTGGCCATGAACTTGGCGTTGTACTCACCCACCACGCCGGCCCAGGCGCGAAAGCCCGGGTAGGGGGCGTAGGCACTGCGCGTCCACTCCCAGACGTCGCCGAACATCTGCAGCAGCCCGGGGCCGCCCTGCGCCACCGGCACCGGGTGCAGGGCGCCCGACTCGACGAAGTTGCCGGCGGCCACCGCGGCCGCGGCGATGGGCTCGGCAGCGTGCTCCCACTCGGCTTCGGTAGGCAGGCGCAGCGCCAGGCCCTGGTGGGCCGCGGCCCAGCTGGCGTAGGCGTCAGCCTCGTACAGGCTGATGTGGGTCATGGGGGTGTGCGGATCGAGCGGCACCAGGCCATGCAGCGTGAAGACCTGCCAGGCGTCGGACCCACCTGCATCGGCGCGGCGCCAGTACAGCGGCGCCTCGATCTGCTGGCCGCGCACCCAGTCCCAGCCCGCGGCCAGCCACCAGCGCGGCTGCCGGTAGCCGCCGTCGGCGATGAAGTCGGCCCATTCGCCGTGCGTGACCAGCCGGCGCGCCAATGCATGGGGCCGCAGCCATTGGCGGTGGCGCGGGCACTCGTTGTCGAAGGCAAAGCCGGCGCCGGCGTCGCTGCGGTGGCCGATCTCCACCAGGCCGCCGTCCTGGGCCAGCCAGTCCTGGGCCACCGGCGCCACGCTGGCCAGTGGCCACTGCGGCCGGTAGACCGGGGCCAGCGGGTTGCACGACAGCAGGTGCAGCAGGTCGGTGAGGATCAGCTCCTGGTGCTGCTGCTCGTGCTGCAGGCCCAGCGTCACGAGCTCGGCCAGCGCGGCCTCGGGCTCGCCCTGCAGCAGTCGCAGCACGCGAGCGTCGACCGCAGCGCGGTAGGCCTTGACCTCGGCCAGGCTGGGCCGCGTGAGCAGCCCGCGCTGCGGCCGCGCGTGCTGTTCGCCCACCCCCAGGTAGTAGCTGTTGAAGAGCACGCGGTAGGCGCGGTGATGGGGCGCGAAGGCGGGCTCGAAGCGCTCCAGCACGAAGGTCTCGAAGAACCAGGTCACATGCGCCAGGTGCCATTTGGTGGGGCTGGCGTCGGCCATGCTCTGCACCTGGCAGTCGGCCTCGGACAAGGGCTCGGCCAGCGCCAGCGTGGCGGCTCGCACCTCGGCATAGCGGCGGGCCAGGGGGATGCAGAGCGCGGTGGCGGGCTGGGGCTGGGGTTGGGCCATGGTCAACTCCTCTGAAGCGGGCACGGAGCGCGTCGAACACGGCGCGCATGAGCAGCAAGCGATCGCGCCGAATCTACCAAGGGTCGATGAATCGGACCGTCGGGTCGCGCACACGGGCACTGGCCAGGCCGCGCACGAGCCAGGCGCGCGTGTCGGCGGGGTCGATCACGGCGTCGATCTCCAGCGTCGTGGCCATGTTGACGGCGCTGCCGGCCTGCACCTGCTGCGCCAGCAGCTGCTTGAAGAGCGCCTCGCGCGCGGCGCCCGGCGCTGCGGCTTCGAGCTCCTTGCGGTAGCCCAGCCGCACCGCGCCATCGAGCCCCATGCCGCCGAATTCGCCCGTCGGCCAGGCGACCGTGAAGTCGGGCGCGTGGAAGCCGCCCGCCGCCATCGCCATCGCACCCAGGCCGTAGCCTTTGCGCAGCACGATGCTGAAGAAGGGCACGCGCAGCGCGGCGCCGACGACGAACATCCGGCTCACATGCCGCACCTGGGCCCGCTCTTCGATCGCCGGCCCGACCATGAAACCCGGCGTGTCGATCAGGCTCACCACCGGCAGGCCATGGGCGTTGCACAGCTGCAGGAAGCGCGCCGCCTTGTCGGCAGCGTCGGCGTCGATGGCGCCGCCCAGGTGCGCCGGGTTGTTGGCCAGCACGCCCAGCGCGCGGCCTTCGATGCGGGCCAGCGCGGTGACCATCCCGGCACCGAAGGCAGCGCGCAGTTCCAGCACGCTGCCGGTGTCGAAGAGGCCGTGCAGCGCACGCTGGATGTCGTAGACGCGCAGCCGGTTTTCCGGCACCACCTGGCGCAGCGCCAGGCCGTCGGGCGCAGTGCCGCCGGCCAGCGCGCCCTGGAAGTAGCCCAGCGTGCGACGCGCCACGTCGGCAGCCTCGACCTCGTCGGCGACCAGCACGTCGATGACGCCGTTGCGTGCCTGCACCGCCGCCGGGCCGACCTGCTCGGGCGCGTAGACGCCCAGGCCGCCGCCTTCGATCATCGCCGGACCGCCCATGCCGATGTTGCTGCTGCGGGTGGCGATGATGAGGTCGCAGCAGCCGAGCAGCGCCGCGTTGCCGGCAAAGCAGCGCCCGGCCGCGATGCCCAGCAGCGGCACCTGGCCGCTGAGCCGGGCCAGGCTGGCAAAGGTGCCGACGTGCAGCCCGGCGACGATCGGCATGTCGACCTCGCCCGGGCGGCCACCGCCGCCTTCGGCCCACAGCACCACAGGCAGCCGGTTGCGCAGCGCCAAGCCGAGCAGGCGGTCGGTCTTCTGGTGGTTGCGAAAGCCCTGCGTGCCGGCCAGCACGGTGGCGTCGTAGGCCAGCACGACGGTGCGCGACGCGGCGGGGCCGAAGAGCGCGCCGTTGACGTTGCCGATGCCGCTGACCATGCCGTCGGCCGGTGTCTGTGCGATCAGATCGTCCTCGCTGCGGCGGCGGCGCTGCGCGGCCACGGCGAGGGCGCCGTACTCGCTGAAGCTGCCGTCGTCGCACAGCGCGGCGATGTTCTCGCGCGCGGTGCGCTGGCCGCGGGCGTGGCGCGCCGCCACGGCGGCGGGGCGTGCCGCGTCGAGCGTGCGTGCCTGGCGCTCGAGCAGGCGCTGCAGGTCGGGGCGCAGCGCCAGCGCAGGCGCTGACGCAAGCTCCGACGCCGGCGCCGCGGCACTGGCACCGGTGGTGGGCCCGGGAACCTGATCGGCCGGCTCCAGCAGCGCCAGCACGTCGCCTGCCAGCACGGTGTCGCCAGGCTGCGCCAGCCAGCGCACGACGCGGCAGGCGGCGGCGGCAGGCAGCTGGTGCTCCATCTTCATGGCCTCGAGCACCGCCAGCTCGGCCCCCGCCGCCACCCGGTCACCCACGGCAGCGCCGTGCTGCACCAGGCGGCCGGTCATGGGGGCCAGCAGCGTGGCCGCGTCTGCGTCTGCGTCTGCGTCTGCGCCTGCGCCTGCCGCCGCTGCGGGCCCGTCGGTTTGCAGGGGCGGCGCAGGCCACAGCACATCCAGGTGCCTTTCGACAAAGCCGGTGTCCAGCGCCTGGCTGGCCATTTCCGGGCGCGCGGCGATGGCCTGCAGCAGCGCCAGGTTGTGCGCCACGCCTTCGATCACGCACTGCGCCAGCGCGCGACGCGAACGGCGCAGTGCGTCGCCGAAGTCGGGCCCCGGCGCGTGCACCACGAGCTTGGCGAGCAAGGAATCGAATTGCGGCGCCAGCGCCATGCCGGCCCTGGCATGGCTGTCGACGCGTAAGCCCGGGCCGCCGGGCAGTTGCCAGCGCGTCAGCGTGCCCTGGGCAGGCCCGATGCGACCCTGTGCATCCCGCGTCTCGGCATTGATGCGCCACTGGATGGCATGGCCCGCCGGCACCGGCGGCCGCGCCGGGTCCAGCCCCAGCGCGGCCAGGCTGCGGCCCGCTGCCACGCCGATCTGCAACTGCACCAGGTCCAGTCCCGTGACCTGCTCGGTCACGGTGTGCTCGACCTGCAGCCGCGGGTTGGCTTCGATGAACACGAAAGGCCGGCTCGCCGAGCGCTCGTCGACCAGGAACTCGAAGGTGCCCAGCCCGCCGTAGCGCAGCGCGCGCGCCAGCGTCAGCGCGGCCTGCGTCAGCTGCTCGCGCAGCGCCGGCGCCAGGCCCGGGCTGGGCGCGATTTCCACCAGCTTCTGGAAGCGCCGCTGCAAGGTGCACTCGCGCTCGCCCAGGCTCATCACCTCGACACCGTCGCCCAGGACCTGGACTTCGATGTGGCGCGCCTGTGGCAGCAGGCGTTCGACGTAGACACCCGCCACGCCCGCGGCGGCCCGGGCCTCGGACACGCAGCGGGCATAGGCAGCGGGCAGTTCGGCGGCGTCGTGCATGGCGCGCAGGCCGCGCCCGCCGCCGCCGCCGATGGCCTTGAGCATCACGCCCGCCCCGCCCTGCGCGGCCATGAAGTCCTGGGCCTCGACCAGGCTCACGGCCTGCGCGCTGCCGGGCAGCACTGGCACGCCACACTCGCGCGCCAGCGCCAGCGCGCGCACCTTGTCGCCCAGCAGGGCCAGTTGCGCCGGTGTGGCGCCGATGAAGACCAGCCCGGCGTCAGCGCAGGCCTGGGCAAAGTCGGCGCGCTCGCTCAGGAAGCCATAGCCCGGGTGCACCGCGTCGCAACCGGCCGTGCGGGCCAGGGCCAGCAGGCGGGCGATGTCGAGGTAGGCCGCCGGCCCGCTGGCGTGCAAGGCCAGCGCCCGCGTGGCCGCACAGAGGTGAGCGGCGCCGGGCTCGTCGTCGGACCACACGGCGGTGCTCTGCACGCCCAGGTCGCTGGCGGCCTGGGCGATGCGCAGCGCGATTTCGCCGCGGTTGGCGATGAGGATGTTCTTGAACACGGGCTGCAGTCGAAAGAGGGACGGCGCATTCTCGGCCCGCCGGCCGCCCGTTCAGGGCATGCCGTTGTCGCCGTGCTGGCGGTAGCCGGGCCGCTCTACGAGGCGCGCCAGCCAACCCTCGACGGCGCCCAGCGTGGGCCGCTCCATCGGCGCCAGCTGCCAGCGCTTGGCCGACAGGCCGAGCACGATGTCGGCGAGCGAGAACTTCTCGCCCGCCACATAGGCGCCGGTGCGGGCGAGCTGGGCGTCGAGCATCGCCATGTGGCGATTCCAGCCCGCCACGCTGGCCTGCATCGCCGACTTGTCGGTATAGGCCGGGTCCTGCCGCACCAGGGCCATGAAGGCGTAGCGCCAGGCGTTGTTGAGCTCGGTGGCCTGCCAGTCCATCCACTGCTCGACGATGGCGCGCTTGCGCGGCGCCGTGGGCAGCAGGTCGGTGCGCTGCTCGCGCCCGGCCAGGTAGCGGCAGATGGTGTTGCTCTCCCAGAGCACGAAGTCACCATCTCTCAGCACCGGCACGAGCCCGTTGGGGTTGAGCGCCAGGAAGGCCGGCAGCTGGGTGTCGCGGTGGCCGCTGCCCCAGGGCTGCAGCTCGCAGGGCAGCTTGAGCTCGACGCACAGCCAGAGCACCTTGCGCACGTTGATCGAGGTGGCCTTGCCCAGCAGCTGCAACATGTCAGGCTGCCGCAGCCAGGCTTGCGGGGTCGAAGTTGGCGCCGCACAGGACGAGCGCCACGCGCTCGTGCGCGGCAGGTGCCACGGCGCCGCACAACAGCGCCGCCAGCGGCAGCGCGGCGGCTGGCTCGACGGCCAGGCGCAGCGCGCTCCACAGCAGGCGCTGGGCGTGCACGATGGCGTCGTCTGGCAGAAGGTGCGCCGCGGCGACGTGGCGCTGGCTGATCGGCCACGCGATGCTGCCGATGCGCCGCGCGCCCAGCGCGTCGGCCGCCAGCCCCGAAACCGCCACGTCCACCGGCTCGCCGGCGGCGCGCGCGGCGTACAGCGTCGGCGAGCCCACGGGTTCCAGCGCCTCGACACGGCAGCGGCTGTCGAACCAGGCGGCCACGCCGGCGATCAAGCCGCCACCGCCGACGCTGACCAGCACGCGCTCGGGCAGGCCGGCGTCGTCTTCGATCTCGGCCGCCAACGTGCCTGCGCCGACCACCACCTCGACCTGATCGTAGGCATGCATGAGCAGCGCGCCGCTCTGTTGCTGGCGCGCCAGGCAGGCCGCCAGCGCGTCGGCATAGGCGGCACCGGCCACCACCACCTGGGCTTGCAGCGCCGCCAGGGCCTGGCGCTTGGCCTGGCTGGAAACCTCGGGCAGGAAGACCTCGCAGCGCACCCCCATCGCCTTGGCCGCGCAGGCGACTGCGATGCCGGCGTTGCCGCCCGAGGCAATCACCACGCCGGCGGCCGGGATCGGCTGCGCCAGCATGCGGTTGAACATGCCGCGCGCCTTGAAGCTGCCGCCGATCTGCAACTGCTCAAGCTTGAGCCACAGCTCGGCGCAGGCCACGCCCAGCGCCGCACCGCTCAGGCGCAGCAGCGGCGTGTGGCGCACGTGGCCGCGGATGCGCCGCCGCGCGGCGGTGATGGCTGCGCGGTCGACGCGGGGCTCGGGGTTCTGCATCGCGCCATCGTAGCGGCTACAGTGGCCGCCATGAGCAGCCTCTCCCCCGACGTCCTGGCCTGGGCGCAGCGCCTGGTGCGCATCGACACGCGCAGCCATCTCAGCAACCTGGCGCTCATCGAGTGCATCGCCGACCACCTGCGCAGCCTGCAGGTGCCGCTGCGCCTGAGCTGGGACGCCGAACGCCGCAAGGCCAACCTCTTCGCCACGCTGGGCGCCGGCAAGCCCGGCGGCGTGGTGCTGTCGGGCCACACCGACACCGTGCCCTGGGACGGCCAGGCCTGGAGCAGCGAGCCGCTGTCGGGCCACGTCCAGGACGCTCGCCTGTACGGGCGCGGCAGCGCCGACATGAAGGGCTTCATCGGCCTCGTGGTGGCGCAGACGCGGGCCTGGCTCGAAGCCGACCTGCCGCACGCGCTGCACTACGCCTTCAGCTACGACGAGGAGGTGGGCGGCTTCGGCGTCATGGCTCTGCTGGCCGACCTGCGCGAAGCCGGCATCGCGCCGGCCATCTGCCTCGTCGGCGAACCCACCGCGATGGTGCCGGCCATCGCGCACAAGGGCGTGCACCGCTGGCGCTGCTGCGTGCGCGGCAAGGCGGCGCACTCCTCGCTCACGCCCAGCGCCGTCAACGCGGTGGAAGCCGCAGCGCGCCTGGTGGCCCACATCGCCGGCATCGGCGACGAGTTGCGCGACAGCGGGCCGCGGCAGGCCGGCTTCGACGTGCCCTACTCGACGAGCGCGGTGTGTCGCATCGAGGGCGGCATCGCCGACAACGTGGTGCCCGAGGACTGCCGCGTCCACTACGAGTTTCGCGACCTGCCGGGCAGCGACGCCGGTGTCTGGCAGGACCGCGTGAGCGCCTACGCCGCGACGCTGGAGCCGGCGATGAAAGCGGTGGAGCCGACGAGCGGCTTCCGCTTCGAGTCCTTCGCCTCGATGCCGGCCTTCCAGGCCCGAGCCGACGAGCCCGCCGTGCAACTGGCGGCGCGCCTGGCCGGCACGCGGCAGACCACGCTGGTGGCCTTCGGCACCGAAGCCGGCCTCTTCCAGCGCGCCGGCATGTCCACCGTGGTCTGTGGCCCGGGCTCGATCCAGCAGGCCCATCAGGCCGACGAGTTCGTGAGCCTCGAGCAACTGGCGCGCTGTGAGGCCTTCCTGCAGGGCCTGGGCCGAGGGGCGGGTCGGTAGGCCGGTGGCGTTGACTGGCGGTCAGCGGTCAGCGGTCAGCGGTCGGCGGTCGGCAGTCGGCGGTCGGCGGTCGGCGGTCGGCGGTCGGCGGTTAAAGGCTTTGCCGCCTTCTGGCGTGGGCTGGTTAACGTGGGCGGGGGTTTCGGCCCCGCGGCCGACTCACTTTCTTTGCTGGTGCAAAGAAAGTAAGCCAAGAAAGCACCTCGAAGGCGTGCAGTGGCAATCGATGATGCCGATCGCTGCGCTCCGGCCGGTGGCGCGGACGGTCTCGCGCAGCAGGCGCTCGACAGTGCGACTGACTCGATCCGGGCTGCTCAAGAGCGCAGCGCGCTGGGCGCGTGCGAGCGCAGGTGGCGCACGACAACGTCAAGCGCCCGCCACCAGGGCCCGCGCGCGTCCAGCGCGGCGCGCGTGGAGCCGCCACGCAGTGGCCCAGTGGCGCTGTCGAGCGCCTGCTGCGCGAGTGCCTGCGCGCCACCGGCCGGAGCGCAGCGATCGGCATCATCGATTGCCACCGCACGCCTTCGAGGTGCTTTCTTGGCTTACTTTCTTTGCACCAGCAAAGAAAGTGAGTCGGCCGCGGGGCCGAAACCCCCGCCCACGTTAACCAGCCCACGCCAGAAGGCGGCAAAGCCTCGATCCCCCGACCCGGTGATCGCTGATCGCTGATCGTCACGGACCCGATCCCGATGCGACGCAGAGCAGGACCTGCCTGACCCAGCCCGGTCATGCCGCCAGCAGGTGCGCCGGAGCCTGACCCGACTGCCAGCGCTGCCACATGCGGTCCAGCAACTGCTCGAACTCGCGCGTGTAGCGCTCGCTGTCGAAGAGCGGCAGGCTCAGGCGCTGCTCGTTGAGGTGGCGCTTGTAGGCGGCAGCCAGCTCGGGCTGCCCGGCCAGCGTCAGCAGGGCGCGCGTGTAGTCCGCGACCTCGGCAAAGGCCAGTTCGCCAATCCCCGCGGCGTTGAGCACGCTGGCCGCCACGCGCGAGGCGTAGGCGTTGCCGTAGTGCGTGACCACCGGCACGCCGGCCCACAATGCATCGGCGGCCGTGGTCTGCGCGTTGTAGGGCCAGGTGTCGGCAAACACGTCGGCCAGCGCCATGCGCGAGAAGTGGTCCTGGTAGGACACGACACGCGCAAACACCAGCCGCTCGGGCGCGATGCCGCGCGCCGCGGCCTCGCGGCGCACGTTGTCGTGCAGCTGGCCGTTGGTCTCTTTCAGCCACAACAGCGCCTGCGGCGCCTCGCGCAGCACCTCGCACCAGGCGTCGAAAGCCTCGGGCAGGATCTTGTAGGTGTGGTTGAAGGCGCAGATCACGAAGGCCCCCTCGGGCAGCCCCGCGTCGCGCCGGCTCATCGGCTGCGGCAGCGGACGCCAGCGGCCGTTGGGCTGGAAGGTCAACGGCATCTGCGCCAGCTGCTCGCTGAAGTGGTGCGCCAGTTGCAGCGGCGTGACCAGCGGGTCGCCAATCAGGTAGTCGATGAAGTCCGCCCCCGTGCTGCCGGGGTAGCCGAGGAAGGTGGCCTGCACCGGCGCTGGCCGGGCCGCGAAGACGCCGAGTCGGTGGCCGCGGGTGTGGCCGGTGAGGTCGATCAGGATGTCGATGCCGTCGGCGCGCACCTGCGCTGCGGCCTGGCGGTCGCTCAAGCCGCGGATGTCGACGAAGCGCTCGGCCGCCGCCAGCACGCGCTGGCGCAGCGGTGTGCCGTCGTCGGGCCCCGAGCTGTAGAGCACCAACTCGAAGCGCGTGCGGTCGATGCGCTCGAGCAGTTCGACGAGCAACTGCGACACCGGGTGTTCACGAAAGTCGTACGAAACCCAGCCGATGCGGCGGCGTGTGCCGCCGCGAGCCAGCGCCGACGGCGTCAGCGCCGGCAGGCGCAGTGCGTTGACCGCCACCGCGGCAGCCTCGCCGCGTGCTGCCTCCAGTTGCAGCGCCGGGTCGAGCGGCAGCGACAGCATGCCGAAGGACGCCGCCACGCGGGGCCGGCCGGGCACCGAGCCGCGCAGCACGGCCTCGATGCGCTCGATGTCCTGCGCCAGCTCGCTCCAGTCGCAGAGATGGCGTTTCTCGAACGACAGGTGGCTCAGCGCTTCGAGGTTGCCGGGCTCCAGCGCCAGCACCGTCTTCATGCACTCCACGGCCTCGCGCTTCAGACCCAGGTCGCGGCAGGCGTCGGCCAGCACCGCGTGGCCGCGGATCAAATGCGGCTGCGCCGACAGCGCGCGCAGCAGCACGGCCATGGCCTCGCGCGGGCGCTGCAGCGCCTGCAGCATCGAGGCCTGCTGCACCAGCGCAGCGGGCTCCAGCGTGCCGCTGGCTTCGAGACGCTCAAAGACCTCGATGCTTTCGCCGTAGCGGTGCATCTGGCCCAGGCTGTCGCCCAGCACCTGCAGCGCCAGGGCGTCGTCGGGGCTGAGTGCGAGCGCACGGCGTGCGGCCGTCTCGGCACGCTCGAGCGCGCCGGCGTGGCGCTCGGCATTGGCCAGGTTGACCCAGTACAGGCTGTCGCCGGGCGCGCCACGGACGGCACGCGCAAAGGCCCGCGCCGCGGCAGTCCAGTCCTTGCGTTCGACGAATGTGCAACCCGCCAGCCAGTGGCTGTGGCCCGCGCCGCGCGGCGTCTGGCGTGCGCCGCTGCTTGTCTGAAGTGGCTGCGGGAGTCGCGGGTGCCGGGCAGCGGGGGCCGGGTGATGGGATGGGGCGGTGCTCATATCCAACTGCGCGGGTCGCCCGCAGCCGCCACGCGGCACGCGAGCCCCCGCCGTGCAGCCTCGGTGGGTTGAGGGGGCGCAGCCCCGGCCGTCGGGACGGGCTGCGCGGGCAATGATCGGCGCCGGCGCCCGGGCCAAGGCCCTGAAATGGCGGCCTTGCCAGCCCCACTTCCAGCCACCGGCCCAAAAGCGCTTGCAAAAAAGTGGGCTAAAGGTTTTCCGGCTGGCGACGAAAACAGCTTCAACGCGCTTACCACCTGGTGGGTGCGGGGTCCGGACCCCGACGGGCCGTGAGGCCGTCGCTGGCACATCGCAGCGGCAGCACCAGCGGCAGCGTGAGGCCCGGGCGAGTTCCGCGGCAGCAGTCCTTTCACGGGGCGGTTGCCAAGGAGTTGCAAGGCAGTCGCCGCGTGTCTTGAACACAAGGCGGGCGGCGCTTGCCAGGCATTTGCCTGTGGTCACTAACCGATTGGAGAATTTCCATGCCCCAGACCATCAACACCAACCTGGTGTCCCTCAACGCCCAGCGCAATCTGGGCACCAACCAGTCCTCGCTGGCGACCTCGATGCAACGGCTGTCTTCGGGCCTGCGTGTCAACAGCGCCAAGGACGACGCAGCCGGCCTGGCGATTGCCGAACGCATGACCTCCCAAGTGCGCGGCATGAACGTGGCGGTGCGCAACGCCAACGACGCGATCTCGATGGCGCAGACCGCAGAAGGCGCACTCGGCAAGGTCGGCGACCTGTTCCAGCGCATGCGGGAACTGGCCGTTCAATCGGCCAACGGCACCAACAGCAACAGCGACCGTGTGAGCCTGAACGATGAATTCGTGCAGCTGTCGCAGGAAGCGACGCGCACGCTGGGTGGCACCAAGTTCAACGGCCAGAACATCCTGGCCACGACGAGCGACTCGACGTTCCAGATCGGCGCCAACAACAGCACCAACATCGACCAGATCACGGTCGCCGCCTTCGACTGGTCGGCCAACACCAGCATCACCGCCGTGCTGGGCAACACCATCATCACCGGCACCAACACCCCGACGGTGCAGATCACCAGCGTCGCCAACGCTCAGAGTGCGCTGGACACCATCGACTCGGCGATCAATGCCGTCAACAGCAAGCGCTCCAACTACGGCGCGACGCAGAACCGCTTCGAAAACGTGGTCTCGACCCTGATGGTGGGTGTCGAGAACCAGAGCGCGGCCCGCAGCCGCATCCTGGACGCCGACTACGCCACCGAAACCGCCAACCTGTCGCGAGCCAGCATCCTGCAGCAGGCCGGCAACGCCATGGTGGCGCAGGCCAACCAGTTGCCCCAGCAGGTGCTGTCGCTGCTGCGTTAAGCGAGGCCACCTCGCCCCGTTCACGGAGCTGCTGTCTCCAGCCCACCGCTTGCGGTGGGCTTTTTCTTTGGCGGCTCGCAATTGGCAGTCGATGCGCCTGCTTTTCCAGCGATCCCGCGCCTCAAGCGGCCGTAGTCTCCCACTCAGCGTTTTGATACCTCGGCAGGACAGATCGCCAAACGATCCGTTGCCGAACCCTGAGGAGAGCCTGCGTGCCCCAAACCATCAACACCAACCTCGTTTCGCTCAACGCCCAGCGCAACCTGAGCATGAGTCAATCGCAGCTGTCGACTTCGATGCAGCGGCTGTCGTCGGGCTTGCGCGTCAACAGCGCCAAGGACGACGCCGCCGGCCTGGCCATCGCCGAGCGCATGAACACCCAGGTGCGCGGCATGCACGTCGCCATGCGCAATGCCAACGACGGCATCTCGATGGCCCAGGTGGGTGAAGGCGCGCTGGGCAAGATCGGCGACCTGTTCCAGCGCATGCGGGAGCTCGCCGTGCAGTCAGCCAACGGCACCAACACCGCCGCCGACCGCACCAGCCTGAACGAGGAGTTCGTGCAGCTGGCCCAGGAGGCGACGCGCACGCTCGGCGGCACCAAGTTCAACGGCCAGAACATCCTGGCCACGACCGACAACTCGACCTTCCAGATCGGCGCCAACAACAGCACCGACATCGACCAGATTACCGTCAGGGCCTTCGACTGGACGGCCAACACCGACATCACCGGCGTGCTGGGCAGCGCCGTCATCACCGGCACCGATGTGCCCACGGTGCAGATCACCGACATGAGCTCGGCGCAAGGCGCGATGTCCTTCATCGACAGCGCCATCAACGCCGTCAACAGCCAGCGCGCCGAGCTGGGTGCGGTGCAGAACCGCTTCGAGAACGTGGTCTCGACGCTGATGGTGTCGTCGGAGAACCAGAGCGCGGCGCGCAGCCGCATCATGGACGCCGACTACGCGGCCGAAACCGCCAGCCTGTCGCGGGCGCAGATCCTGCAGCAGGCCGGCAATGCCATGGTGGCGCAGGCCAACCAGCTGCCGCAGCAGGTGCTGTCGCTGCTGCAGCGCTGAAGCCAGGCGCCGCCACGCGCCAGCGCGCGGCGGCGTCATGCAAATACATCCAGCGCCGGGCTCAAGGTCCGCCGCGGGCTGTCGATAAGGGGCTTAGGAGGGTGGTCCGCAATGGCCTGCCCCCGGCCCCTTGTGCTTTTGGCCAGCCCGTCTGGCCTTCCCGGAGAACGCCATGCCTGCCATCACGTCGCTAGGAATCGGCAGCGGAGTCGACATCAACAGCATCGTGTCGCAGCTGGTGGCGGTGGAAAGCCGGCCGCTGACGCAGATGCGCCAGGAAGCCAGCGCGCTGCAGACGCAAGTTTCCTCCTACGGCCAGCTCAGCAGCCTGTTCGGCGCCTTGCAGTCGGCGGCCAACAAGCTCACCGGCAGCAGCCTGTGGACCCAGTCGGCAGCCACCAGCAGCGACGACACCGCGGTGGCGGTGGTGGGCGGCTCGAGCGCGGCCCCCGGCAGCTACGCCGTCAGCGTGCAGAAGCTGGCCACCAACCAGACCGTGGTCTCGGGCACCAGCTACGCCAGCGCCAGCGAACCGGTGGGTGCCGGAACGATGACGCTGGAGATGGGAAAGTGGGATCTGCCGCCGATGAATTTCGTGCCCCAGGTCGGTCGCGCACCGCTGACGCTGACGGTGACCAACACCGACACGCTGCAGACCCTGCGCGACAAGATCAATGAGCTCGGTTCAGGCGTCAGCGCCGCCATCGTCAGCGACAGCAACGGCGCGCGGCTGTCGTTGCGCTCGAGCAGCACCGGCGCCGACAACGCCTTTCGCTTGAGCGTCGCCGACGGCGACGGCAACAACACCGACGCCGCCGGCCTGTCGCGCTTTGCCTTCGACCCCGGCAGCGGCAACACGCAGATGGAGCAGAAGGTGGCCGCCGCGAACGCCGAGGCCACCGTCAACGGCATTGCCGTGGTCTCGGCCAGCAACGAGCTCAGCACCGTCGTCGAGGGCCTGACCCTGCGCCTGCGCAAGGAAGGCGCCGGCAGTACCGTGGTAGCGGTGACGAGCGACCGCGATGCCGTCAAGGGCGCGATCCAGGGCTTCGCCGACGCCTACAACACGCTGTCCAAGACCATCTCGGACCAGACCCGCTACGACCCGGCCAGCAAGGTCGGCGGCCCGCTGCAGGGCGACAGTGCCGCGACCTCGCTGCAGCGCCAGCTGCGCGGCCTGCTGAATGCCGGCTCGGGTGCCTCGGCCACCTTTGCCCGCCTGTCCGACGTCGGCCTGGAGGTGCAGCGCGACGGCACGATCTCGGTCGACAGCGCCAAGCTCGGCTCGGCCACGGCCAACCTGGTCGAGTTGAAGAAGGCCTTCGCCAATTCCGACACCGGCAACGCCAGGAACGACGGCTTCGCGCGTCGCTACGCGGCGCTGGCGACCCAGGTGCTGGGCACCGACGGCACGCTGACCACGCGCACCGAGGGCCTGCGCGACCGCATCACGCGCAACAGCGACGAGCAGACCCACGTCGCCGAGCGCGTCGACCGCTTCCGGGCCCGCCTGGTGGCCCAGTACACGGCCATGGACGCCAGCTTGTCGCGCCTCAACGGGCTGTCGAGCTACGTCACGCAGCAGCTCAACGCGATCAACAACAGCAACAGCCAGCGCTGACTTGGCCAGCGCGCATCAGCGCGCAGCCACGCCCCGTGACGGGCCCGCGCCGATGCGCTGCGCCCGGGCTGCCGGGCAGCCCGTCGCCGGCGCGACGGCAGCGCTGCAAACACCGCTGCGCAGCGACTCAAGTGGCCTGCAGGGACGCCGATAACAAAAACATCCCAGCCTCCAACGCGACGCCACCTCGATGTTCGCCAGCTCCTACCCCCCCGGCCCCAACGCCCGCGCCTTGCGCAGCGGCCTGTACCAGCAGGTGGGTGTCGAGACCCAGGTCTCCAGCGCCAACCCGCACCAGCTGGTGGCCATGCTCTTCGACGGTTTCATGGAAGCGCTGGCACAGGCCCGCGGCGCGATGCGCGGTGGTCAGCGCGAGGCCAAGGGCCTGGCCCTGGGTCGCGCGGTGCGCATCGTCGAGGAAGGCCTGCGTGCGGGCCTCGACCTGCGCGCCGGCGGCACCCTGGCGCGCGACCTCGACGAGCTCTACACCTACCTCACGATGCGCCTGACGATGGCCAACATCCGCGACGACGAAGCCATGCTCGACGAGTGCCAGCGCCTGGTGCAACCGCTGCGCGAAGCCTGGATGGCGATCGAGCCGGCGACCCGCGGCGCCCAGGGCCCGCGCTGATGAACACCACCGCGGCCACCCGAGAGCACCCGATGAATCCGCAACTGCTGAGCTACTACGAAGCCATCGAACGCGCCAGTGCCGAGATGCTCGGCGCCGCCCGGGCCGGCAACTGGGACGAAGTCGTCAAGCTCGAGGGCGCCTGCGTGCTGCTCATCAGCCAGCTCAAGCACGCGGCGCAGGAGACCGAGGGCGACCCGGCCCGCGCCCAGGCGCAGGAGGCGGCGCGCGTGAAGTCACGGATCATGCAACGCATCCTGGTCAACGACGCCGAGATCCGCCACCTCGCCGAGCCCTGGCTGCAGGACCTCGACGACACCCTGGCCGGACGCCGCAGCACGCTGCACTGAGTCCCTGACGCGACCGCGACCCTTGTGAGCCCACGCCATGTTTGAGGACACCCGTCCCGCCCTGCTCGACGCCGCCGGCGGCGAGGACGTCTGGGCTGCCTTTCGCGTCACCCACCCGCAGGAATGCCTGGCGCTGCTGCGCCAATTGCGCGACGGCCACGTCACGGTCAACCTGAATGGCCCCGACGGCACCGTGTTGACGACCACGCTGTGGGCGCTGGACGCGGCGCAGGGCCGCATGAGCTTCAACGCCAGCCCCGCCGTGCCCGCGCTGGACCGCCTGGTGGAAGCCGATGAGGCCGTGGCCGTGGCCTACATGGACAACGTGAAACTGCAGTTCGACCTGCAGCAGTTCATGCTCGTGCGCGGGCGCGAAGCCAGCGCGCTGCAGTGCAGCCTGCCGGCCAGCGTCTACCGCTTCCAGCGCCGTCACGCGTATCGCGTGCGCCCGACCGACCGGCGCTTTCCGCTGGCGCGCTTTCGCCACCCCAGCATCCCGGAGATGCCGCTGGCGCTGCGCGTGCTGGACGTCAGCATCGGCGGCTGCGCGCTGTGGCTGCCGCAGGACCTGCCACCGCTGCAGGCCGGGACGCAGATCGCCGGGGTCACGATGGAGCTCGACGCCGAGACCCGCTTCACCACCGTCCTGTCGCTGCAGCACGTGACTTCGCTCAGCCGCGGCGAGGGCGGCGTGCGACTGGGCTGCGAATGGCAGATCCAGGGCTGCCCCGGCGAGCGCGTGCTGCAGTACTGGATCGACCAGACCCAGAAGCGCCGCCGCCTGCTGTCGCTCGACGCCAGGCCCGAATAGGGGCGCAGCATGGTCGCACTCCACCCCCCGCCAGACAGCGGCTCGGGCTTCACGCTCGTGGAGTGCCTGGTGGTGTGCGCGCTGGTGGCCATCCTGGCGGCACTGGCCTGGCCGACCTTCCGCGGCCAGGACGCTCGCGCTGGTCGGCTCGACGCCGTGCAGGCGCTGAGCCGCGTGCAGCTGGCGCAAGAGCAGTACCGCAGCGCCCACGGCCAGTACGCAGGCCACCTGGGCGCCCTGCTCGGCGCCGCGGCAAGCAGCGCCCAGGGCCGCTACGCCATCAGCCTGGCCCTCATCGACCCGCAGGCCTACGTGGCGACAGCCAACGCGCTCGGCGCGCAAGCCCAGGACACCGCGTGCGCCACGCTCACGCTGCAGGTCCGGCTCGGCTTTGCGCAGACCGGCCCCGACGCCGGATGCTGGCTGCGATGAGCCGCCGCCACCGCCGCGGCGTGACGCTGCTCGAACTGACGGTCGCGCTGGCCGTGCTCGCCGTGCTGGGTGCGCTGGCCCTGCCCAGCCTGGGCGCGCGACTGGACCAGCAGCGCCTGCACGGCGCCGCCGAAGCCTGGGTCGCCGACATCAACGAAGCCCGCTTCGAGGCCGCGCGCCAGGGCCGCGCCATGCATGTCGTGGTGCAGGCCGGCGACGCCTGGTGCTGGGCCGTGGCCACGCAGGAGAGCTGCCCCTGCGGTCAGGCCCAGGCCTGCGAACTGCGCAGCGCCCGGCCACGCGACCACGCCGGGGTGCGGCTGCTCGACGCGCAGCCGCTGCACCTGACGTCCACGGGCAGGGCCGAGAGTGCAGGCAGCGCCACCTTCGAGTCGCGCCGCGGTGCGCGGTTGCGCGTCGATGTGCAGACGCTGGGGCGGGCGCGCATCTGCGCCCCGGGCGGCGCCAGCCAGCGCTACCCGGCTTGCTGACGAGCTGAGGAGCTGACGAACTCGCGAACTCACGAACTCAAGCGGGCCAGACCCCCTGCGGGCGGGCTAGACCTGCATGTTCATGATGTCGCTGTAGGCCTGCACCAGGCGGTTGCGCACCTGCACCGTGGCCTGAAAGCCGATCTGCGCCTTCTGCATCGCCACCATCGTCTCTTCGATGCTCACCGCCGGGTTGTCCAGCGTCACTTCGCGCTGCAGGCGGTTGGCTTCGAACTGCGTCTTGCTCACATCCTTGAGCGCATCGGCCATCGCGGTGCGAAAGCCGCCCGCCACCTCGCCGGCGCGCGGCATGCCGTTGGGCTGCAGCCCGGCCCGCGCCACGGCGGCCTGGAAGTCGAAGGGTTTGATGCGCAGATCGTTCATGGTCGGCTCGGTGGGCACGCACAGGGCACGCACAGGGCGGGCACGGCGGATGACATGAGCCGGACTGTAGGTGCGGCAGGCCCGGCGCGGCAGGGCGATCAGGCTCGTGTTTGCCCGCTTTCTCGCACCACTGCCCCCGCCCCGGGGCGGCCAACATCGGCGCTGACACCAGGAATCCCAGCCGCCACCCATGGACAACGCCGTCACCACGACCGCCAGCAACGCCCTCGTCACCCCGCTGCTGCCCGCCGCGCCGGGCCCGGCCCAACGCTGGCAGAGCCTGCCCGGTCGCACGCAGATCGCTGCCGTGCTGGGCGTGGCCGGCCTGGTGGCGGTGCTGATGCTGATGTTCAGCGGCGCCCGCGACGCCGACTACCGCGTACTCTTCCCGGCCCTCACCGACAAGGACGGCGGCGCGGTCATCGAACGCCTGACGCAGATGAACGTGCCCTACCGCTTCAGCGAAGGCGGCAGCACGATCATGGTGCCGGCCGGCCGCGTCCACGAACTGCGCATGAAGCTGGCATCGGGCGGCCTGCCCTCGGGCGCCGCCGGTGGTAGCGCCGGCTACGAATTGCTGGACAAGAACAGCTTCGGCCAGACCCAGGGCCAGGAACGCATGAAGATGCAGCGCGCCATCGAAGGCGAGCTCACCACCACCATCCAGGCGCTGGACTCGGTGAAGTCGGCGCGCGTCCACCTCGCGCTGCCGCAACAGAACGGCTTCTTCCGCGAGCAGCAGAAGCCATCGGCCTCGGTGGTGCTGACGCTGCACGCCGGACGCACGCTCGAGCGCGGCCAGATCGCCGGCATCGTGCGCGTCGTCTCGGGCAGCGTGCCCGAGCTCCATGCCAAGGCGGTGAGCGTGGTCGACAGCAGCGGCGCGCTGCTGTCGGGCGCCGGCGACGAGGACGGCGCGGGCGCGGCAGGGGGCCTGGACTCGCAGCAACTGCAGTACCGCCGCGAGGTCGAGGCCGGCCACATGAAGCGCGTGCTGGCGTTGCTGGAGCCGGTGGTGGGCCGCGACAACGTGCGCGCCAGCATCAGCGCCGAGATCGATTTCTCGCAGGTCATGCAGACCGCGGAAGCCTACGCCCCCAACCAGGGCGCCAGCGCCAAGACCGCGGTGCGCGAGCAGCGCAGCGAAGAGTCCACCCAGCCCGGCGGCGCCACCGCCAGCGGCGTGCCCGGCGCCACCAGCAACCAGCCTCCGGTGGCGGCCCAGGCGCCCATCAACGGCGCCTCGCAGGCCCTGCAGGGTGCCCAGGGCGGTGCCGCAGGCGCTTCGTCGCGGCGCGAGGCCGCGACGCGCTTCGAAGTCGACAAGACCGTCACCGTGACCAAGGCCGCGGTGGGCAATGTGCGGCGCCTCAACGCCGCCGTCGTCGTCAACCACCGCACCAGCACCGACGCCAAGGGCAAGACCGCCACGGTGCCGCTGTCGGACAAGGAGATCGAGCAGCTCACGGCGCTCGTGCAACAGGGCATCGGCTTCAACGCCGAACGTGGTGACGTGGTCAAGATCGTCAACGCGCCTTTCCGCGTCGAAGTCGTGCCCAAGGCCGAGGAGCTGGCGCTGTGGCAGCAGCCGGGCGTGCTGGACCTGCTGCGCAGCATGGCCGCGCCGCTGGCGCTGGCGCTGGTGGCGCTGGTCATCGTGTTCAAGCTCATCAAGCCCGCGCTCAGCGTGCTGCTGGCACCGCCGCCGGCACCCGAGCCCGGCAGCCAGATCAACGAGGTCGTCGACGGCGGCGACACGCCCCCCGCCGCCCTGCCCGCGCTGGAGGGCCCGGGCCACAACGCCAAGCTCGAGGCGGCCCGCGCCATGGCGCGCCAGAACCCGGCGGCGGTGGCCAGCATCGTCAGCGGCTGGGTCAGCGGCGAAGCCGCCTGAGGACGCGCCGACATGGCAGCCCCGACCGGCGACGAAGGCGTGGAAAACGCCGCCATCCTGCTCATGAGCCTGGGCGAGGAAGAGGCCGCCGCGGTCTTCAGGCACCTGGCGCCGAAGGAGGTGCAGCGCCTGGGCGAGACCATGGCGCGCATGAAGGCGGTGACGCGCGAACGCGTCGAGACCGTGATCGACAACTTCGAGAAGCTCACGGGCAGCGAAAGCCTGCTCGTCGCCGACAACAACGAATACGTGCGCAGCGTCTTGCGCAAGGCGCTGGGCGAGGACAAGGCCAACCTGCTCATCGACCGCATCCTGCAGGGCAACGACGTCACCGGCATCGAGAGCCTGAAGTGGATGGACGCGTCCAGCGTGGCCGAGCTGCTGCGCAACGAGCACCCGCAGATCGTGGCCGCGATCCTGGTGCACCTGGAGTTCGACCAGGCTGCCGGCGTGCTCAAGCTGTTCAACGAGCGCCAGCGCAACGAGGTGATGGTGCGCATCGCCACGCTCGACGGCATCCAGCCCAGCGCCTTGAGCGACTTGAACGAAGTCATGAGCAAGGTGCTGGCCGGCGGCGGCCGCAGCCTGAAGAGCTCGATGGGCGGCCCCAAGACCGCGGCCGAGATCCTCAACATGCTCGGCAGCGCAGTGGAGACCAGCGTGCTCGACTACGTGCGCGAGGCCGACAACGAGCTGGCGCAGAAGATCTCGGACAACATGTTCACCTTCGACGACGTCGAGAAGCTCGACGACAAGGGCATCCAGGCGCTGATGAAGGAAGTGCAGAGCGAATCGCTGGTCATCGCGCTCAAGGGCGCCACGCCGGCGCTGCGCGACAAGATCTTCAAGAACATGTCCTCGCGCGCCGCCGAGACGCTCAAGGAAGACCTCGACTCGCGCGGCCCGGTGCGGCTGTCGGAGGTCGAAGCCGAGCAGAAGGAAATGCTCAAGATCGTGCGCCGCCTCGTCGACGAGGGCCAGATCGTGATGGCCGGCGGCGGCGACGACGCCTTCGTCTGAAGCCAGTTCTCCGCACCCACCGCCGTCGTCCCCTGCCCCGCCCGAGTCCCATGACCAAACCGACCTTCAAGAACGTGCCCTCGCCGCCCGGCTCCAAGGCCGGCACGCCCTACACGCGCTTCATTCCACGCGAAGAGCTGGGTGACTTCGCGAGCTGGCAGCCGGGTACCTTTGGCGGCGCCGCCGGCGCTGCCAAGCCGGCCGCCGCCGCGCCGGCCGAACCCACGCCCGCGGAGTGGCAGACCCGCATCACCGCCGCTCGCCAGGCCGGCTACCAGGACGGCTACCGCGACGGCCTCGTCGCGCTGGAGAACTTCAAACACAGCTTCGCCCAGCAGGCGACGGCCCAGATCGGCGCCCTGCTGGAGGCCTTCGACGCCCAGTTCGACGCCCTCGACG
>JANMVM010000082.1:0-2252 GCA_031392695.1 Rubrivivax sp. | reverse complement strand
CGGGCTTCATCGCGATGATCTCGAGCACCTGCGAGGTGACGTCGGCGGCGCCGCTCTTCACCGGCAGGGCCTTGGTCGTACCGCCGAGTTTGGTGACTTCGGTGTTGACGAAGTCGGCGTATTCCTTGCCACCGGCCACGTCCAGATGCACCACGGCGACATTTGGGTTCTTCAGCTTCATCGACTCGGTGAAATACCCGACGCCGGGTTGGGCCATTTCCTTGTTGCCGTAAAAGCCCGCGTAGTACATCGGGTTGGCCGGCTCGTAGCCCGACCTGGCCAGCGCGTAGGCACCAACGATGGGCACCTTGCCGCTCTTGATCATCGGCATCATGGCGGCCTGCGCGCTGCTGCTGCCCATGCCCGAGATGGCCAGCACGCTGGTCTGCGACACCAGTCGTTCGTAGTTGGCGCGCACCAGTGGGGTCTCGTAACGGTCGTCCTCGATCAGCAGGTTGATCCTGCGGCCGTGCACGCCGCCGGCCTCGTTGAACTTGCGGATGTAGGCTTGCACGCCACGCGTCCAGGGCACCTCGTTGGCGGCCGTCGGGCCTGACAGATCCATCATCACGCCCCAGTCGATGCGGTCCTTGTAGACACCGTCGCCCGGCGCCTCGAAAGCGCTTGCTGAGCCAACGGCCGCGGCGAGCAGCAGCGCGACGCCAAGGCGGCGCCTCAGGAGCGAGGTCAGGGCCCGTGCATGCATGGGTTCACTATCGAAAGGCTGGAAGGGGGAGGATGGGAAGGGAGAAGGCAAATGATACTACCCATGGGTAGAACGGCACACCATCAAGTAGATACCCTCGTTTGGCGCGCCAGCCGGGCCGCCAGATGCGGCCAGACTTCAGGGTCCACGAACCGGGAGGGCACCTCGCCGCGCGCCAGGCCGATGATCTGCGCTGCGGCCATCGATGCCATCGCCGCGTGCGAGCCGCGTGTGACGCCGGCGGTGTGTGCGGTGGCCAGCACGTTGTCCAGCTGCAGCAGCGGGTGCGAAAGTGGCGGCGGCTCGACCTGCCACACGTCCAGACCTGCGCCACCCAGGTGACCCGACACCAGCGCCTGATGCAGGGCGGCCTCGTCGTGGATGCCGCCGCGCGCGATGGTGATGAACAGGGCACCGGGCTTCATGGCGGCGAATTCAGTGGCGCCAAACAGGCCCTGGGTCGCGGCGTCCAGCGGGCAATGCAACGAGACCACGTCGGAGCGTTGCAGCAGCAGTGGCAACGACACCGCTCCAGCGCCGCGGCGCTCGATTTCCGCTGCCTTGAGCAATGCGTCGCAGGCGAGCACCGTCATGCCGAAGGCCCTGGCCAGCGCAGCCACGCGCCTGCCGGCGTGGCCGATGCCGACGATGTCCAGCGTGGCGCCCGCCAGGTCGCGGCCCATCGCGTCGGCGCGGGTGAAGCGCTCGCCACGGTGCAGCCGACGGTCGCTTTCGCCGATGCGCTTGCTCAGGCCCAGCATCAACCCGAGCGTGTGCTCGGCCACCGCAGCGGCGTTGCTGCCCGCCTGGTTGAGCACGGCCACACCGGCGGCGGTGCAGGCTGCCACGTCGACCGTGTCGTAGCCCGCGCCATAAGCCGACACCGCCAGCAGGGCAGGGTAGCGCTGCGCTGCGGCAGCGCAGCATTGACGAACCAGTGCGCCGCCAGGTCGTCGCGCGCCGAGGCCACGGGGTAGACCTGCGCTTGCGCCAGGGCCTGGGCGGTGGTTGCGTCGTCGCCGCACGCGCGCTGCACCGACAGTTGCACTTCGGGCGCAGCTGCCATGGCACCGTCGAAGGTGGCGGCATCCAGTGGCAAGTCCAGTCGCACCACACGCAAGGGTTTCAATTCAATGCTCCACGCAGGGCAACGTCAGCCTGTGGGAACAGGCACGCGCCAGCCCCAGCGGACGCCGCGGAACCGGCTTCGCCGGGCCGCTGGCGGCGCCCCCTGGGGGGAGTCGCCAAATGCGCTTCGGGGGGGGCAATACTCCCCGCGCGGCAGCAGGCTCACCAGCATGCGCGAGAAGCCGCCTTCGACGCTCAGCGCATGGCCCGAGATGTAGGCACTGCGGTCGCTGGCCTGGGACGGCACGGCCTCGGCGATGTCCTGCGGGCTTGAGGATAGGATTTTCAAACGCCCTTTTTCTTCCCCACGGCACCCCGAATACGGCAGAACAGAGGCGGAACACAGCGCCCGACGCGCTTGAACCTGTCTTTGGGTGCAGGCTGACCTCTTTTGGACGCAGACGGCCCAGCCGAAACG
>JANMVM010000054.1:0-26271 GCA_031392695.1 Rubrivivax sp. | reverse complement strand
CAACCCATAGGTTTCGAGACAAGTTGAAAACGATGAATTCGTTCGCCAGGCTAGGCGCAAACCACAGCGATACCTTCTGGTATCGCGAGGATTTGCAACGACGCATGGCGGACGAAGACGCGTTTTCATGTCTCGAAATCTGTGGGTTGGAGTACTAGAACCTCCTCGATCAGTGCGCTCGGGCATACGCTGGCCAGCACCCCGCGCCAATCAGGTGTGCAACGTCAACCCTCGCCTGCAGTACCTTGCGTGTTCTGGCCATCGTCCGTCCCCACCGTAGTCTCAACGGAAACAGACAATTTGCGGAATTCTTCAATCTGAGCAGTATCGGGGTTAGGCCTTGCCCGACAGCGCGTTGCCCACCAGGCGCGACGTGATGTCGACGATCTGGATCATGCGGTCGTAGGCCATGCGCGTGGGCCCGATGACGCCCAGCGTGCCCACGATGCGGCCGTCGACTTCGTAGGGCGCGGTGACCACGCTCAGCTCTTCAAACGGCACGACGTGGCTTTCGCCACCGATGTAGATGCGCACGCCTTCGGCGCGGCTGCTCACGTCCAGCAGCCGCATGAGCTCGGTCTTCTGCTCGAAGACGTCGAAGAGCCGCCGCAGGCTCGACATGTCGTTGCCGAAGTCCTGCACCGTGAGCAGGTTGCGCTCACCCGAGACGACGACGTTGTCGGTGCTCTCGGCCAGCACGTCGCTGCCGGCCTGCACCGCCGCCTGCATCAGCGCGGCGATCTCGCCGCGCAGCACGTCGATCTCACGCTTGAGGCGCTCACGAACCTCTTCGATGGTGAGGCCGGCGTAGTGGGCGTTGAGGTGGTTGGTGGCCTCCACCAGCTCGCTTTGCTGGTGGTCGCGCGCGGTGAAGATGACGCGGTTCTGCACATCGCCGTCGGGTGCGACCAGGATCACGAGCACGCGCTTGTCGCCCAGGCGCAGGAACTCGATGTGGTGAAAGACGCTGGCCTTGCGCGGCACCGTGATCACGCCCACGAAGCTGCTCAGGCTCGACAGCAGCGTGGCGGCCTGGGCGATGACGCGCTGCGGCTGGTCGGCGTGCAGCACGCTGCCGGCGGCAGCCACGTCGGCGGGCATGTGCGCCATGTCCAGCGGCCGCGCGGTGAGCATGGTGTCGACGAAGAGCCGGTAGCCGCGCGCGGTGGGGATGCGGCCGGCGCTGGTGTGCGGGCTGGCGATCAGGCCCAGCTCTTCGAGGTCGGCCATGACGTTGCGGATGGTGGCCGGCGACAGGTCCAGGCCCGAGGTGCGCGACAGGGTGCGCGAGCCCACGGGCGTGCCGTCGGCGATGTAACGCTCGACCAGCATTTTCAGCAGCGTGCGGGCGCGGTCGTCGAGCATGGTGAGCGATTGTAGGGAGCGGCCCTGCGCTGCAGCGCCGAATCAGACCGCTATGGTGTAATCATTTTCATGGGCGCTGGTTTCAGACATGCGGTGATCGTCGGCAAGTACCAGGCGCGGGGCATCCGCGAGGTGCTGGAGGAGATCGCGCACTTCCTCGTCAGCCAGGGCCTGGAGGTGTCTTTCGAGCGCGAGACCGCCCACGCCACCGGCGTCACCGACTTCGAGGCCCTGAGCGCGCCCGAGATGGGCCAGCGCTGCGATATCGCCGTGGTGGTGGGCGGCGACGGCACCATGTTGGGCATCGCGCGCGAGCTCGCGCTGTGGAAGATGCCCCTGGTGGGCATCAACCAGGGCCGCCTGGGCTTCATCACCGACGTCGCCATCGGCCAGTACAAGGAGGCGCTGGCGCCGATGGTCGCCGGCGACTATGAGGAAGAGTCGCGCTCGATGCTCGAAGGCGACGTCTGGCGCGATGGTCGCAAGATCTTCGCCGGCCTCTCGCTCAACGACGTGGTGGTCAGCCGCGGCGCCACCGCCAGCATGGTGGAGTTGCGCGTGGACGTCGACGGCGACTTCGTCGCCAACCTGCGCGCCGACGGCCTCATCGTGGCCACGCCCACGGGGTCCACGGCCTACGCGCTGTCGGCCGGCGGGCCCATCCTGCACCCCGCCATCGGTGGCTGGGTGATGGTGCCGATCGCCTCGCACACGCTGTCCAACCGGCCCATCGTGCTGCCCGATTCGGGTGAGGTGCGCATCGGCATCGTCGCCGGCAAGGACGTGTCGGCCAACTTCGACATGCACAACCTGGCCAGCCTGATGATCGGCGACCAGGTGCGCGTGCGACGCTCGGCCTCCAAGGTGCGCTTCCTGCACCCGCGCGGCTGGAGCTACTACGCCACGCTGCGGCGCAAGCTGCGCTGGTACGAAGGCGTGGTCTAGCGATGTTGCGCCGGCTGTCCCTGCGCGATGTGGTGATCGTCGCCGAGCTCGAAATCGACCTGCGCCCGGGTTTCACCGTGCTCACCGGCGAGACCGGCGCCGGCAAGTCGATCCTCATCGACGCGCTGCAACTGGCGCTCGGTAACCGGGCCGATGCGACGCTGGTGCGCGAAGGCGCCACGCGCGCCGAGATCAGCGCCGAGTTCGACACCCCGGCTTCGCTGCGGCCCTGGCTTGATGAAGCCGGCTTCGCGACCGAAGACACGCTGCTGCTGCGCCGCAGTGTCGACGCCCAGGGCGACGCAGCCGGCCGCAGCCGCGCCTGGATCAACGGCAGCCCGGCCACCGTGGCGCAGTTGCGCGAAGCGGCAGAACACCTCGTCGACATCCACGGCCAGCACGCCTGGCAGGGCCTGACGCGGCCGGCTGCCGTGCGCGCGCTGCTCGACGCGCAGGCCGGGGCCGACAGCAGCGCCCTGGCCGGCGCGTGGCAGGTCTGGCGCGCGATTCTGGCCCGGCTCGGGCAGGCGCGCGGCCAGCGCGACACGCTGGAACGCGAGCGCGAAAGGCTGGCCTGGCAGATCGGCGAAGTCGACAAGTTGAGCCCCGTCGATGGCGAGTGGGACCAGCTCAATGCCGAGCATCAAAGGCTGGCTCATGGCCAGGCCTTGCTCGACGGCGCGCGGGCCGCGCTGGAGTCCTTGTCCGGCACCGGCACCGACAACGACACTGGCACTGGCAACAGCGCCGATGCCCTGACCGCCCGCGCCATCGCCACGCTCGACGAGGTACAGCGCTTCGACTCCGATCTGGGCGCCGTGGCCGAGGTGCTGCGCACGGCGCAGGCGCAGATCGAGGACGCTGCACACACGCTGGCCGGCTACCTCAAGCACCGCGACCCCGACCCCGACAGGCTGGCCGATCTGGACGGCCGCATCGGCCACTGGGTGTCGCTGGCCCGCCGCTACCGGCGCGGCCCCGCCGAGCTGCCCGGCCTGCTGGCTGGTTGGCAGGCCGAGCTGAAGCTGCTCGACGCTGCGGCCGATCTCGAAGGCCTCGAACGCGATGCCGCTGCGGCCGAGAAGACCTGGCGCACCGAGGCCGAGCGCCTGTCGCGCCTGCGCCGGCAGGCCGCGCCCCAGCTCGGCGCCGCGGTGACCCAGGCGATGCAGCAACTGGGCATGGCCGGCGGCCGCTTCGAAGTCGCCGTGCTGGCCGCTGACGAGCCGCAGGCGCATGGCCTGGACGTGGTGGAGTTTCGCGTCGCCGGGCACGCGGGCAGCACGCCGCGCGCGCTGGCCAAGGTAGCCTCGGGCGGCGAACTGTCGCGCCTGGCGCTGGCGATTGCCGTCACCACCGCCCAGCACCGCGGCGCGCAGACCCCGACGCTGATCTTCGACGAGATCGACGCCGGTGTCGGCGGCACCGTGGCCGACAGCGTGGGCCGGCTGATGAAGCAGCTCGGCCGCGCGACCCAGGTGCTGGCGGTGACGCACCTGGCGCAGGTCGCCGCCTGTGCCGACGGGCACTTCCTGGTCAGCAAGACGCTCAAGGGCCGGCAGACGATCTCCGACATCCGGCCCGTCGACGGCGTGGCCCGCGTTGCCGAAGTAGCGCGCATGCTCGGCGGCGAGAAGCTCTCGGGCATGGCCCACGCCCAGACCCTGCTGGGCACGGCGATGAAGGAATCCAGATGAGCGAGTGGATGCCGCTGCCACGTAGCAACCGCGACGAGGTGATCCTGATCACCGGCATATCCGGCTCGGGCAAATCGGTGGCCCTGCACGCGCTCGAGGACGCGGGCTACTTCTGCGTCGACAACCTGCCGCCCGAGCTGCTGCGCGACTTCATCCGCCTGGAGCACGAACGCTTCACGCGCAGCGTGGCGGTGGCGGTGGACGTGCGCACCGCCTCGTCGCTGCCCACGCTGGTGCCGCTCATCGACGAGTTGCGCAGCGAGGGCCTGCGCGTCCACCCCCTCTTTCTCGACGCCACCACCGACGCGCTGGTGCGTCGCTACTCCGAGACCCGGCGCCCGCATCCGCTGACGGCGCCATCGGAAACCGACAACGCGCGCGCGCTCATCGAAGCCATCGAGCTCGAACGCAAGCTGCTGTCGGACCTGCGCGAAGTCTCCACCGTCATCGACACCAGCCAGCTGCGCCCGGCGCTGTTGCGCAACTGGGTGCGCTCGCTGGTGGGGGTGCGCGAATCGGCGCTGACGCTGGTCTTCGAGAGCTTCGCCTTCAAGCACGGCGTGCCGCTGGACGCCGACTATGTCTTCGACGTGCGCGTGCTGCCCAACCCCTACTACATCCGCGAGCTGCGGCCGCTGTGCGGCCGCGACGCGCCGGTGGCTGCCTACCTCGAGGCCCAGCCCGAGGCGGGCGAGATGCTCGACCAGATCAACACCTTCCTGCAGCGCTGGTTGCCGGCCTTCGAGGACGACCAGCGCAGCTACCTCACGGTGGCCATCGGCTGCACCGGCGGGCAGCACCGTTCGGTGTATGCCGTGGAATGGCTGGCGCGCCGCTTCGAGAGCCGCTACGCCACCCTGGTGCGACACCGTGAATTGGATTCGCGGGAGTGAGTCGAGGTGCCCGTGCCTGAGACCGCCCCTGCAGCCCTGCCCGACCCGCTGCCGCTGTTCCCGCTGCGCACGGTGCTGTTCCCGGGTGCGCTGCTCGGGCTGAGTGTCTTCGAGGCGCGCTACCTCGATCTGGTGACCGAGTGCCTGCGCAGCCGCCAGCCCTTTGGCGTCATCTGCCTGCGCCAGGGCAGCGAAGCCGGCCGCGATGCCGATCCGGTGGATCTGGAGCCGGTGGGGGTGCTGGCCCACATCGACGAGGTCGACGCCGAGCAGGCCGGCATCCTGCGCGTGCGCTGCACCGGCGGGCAGCGGTTCCGCATCACGCAAGCGGCGCGTCAGCGCGAAAACGGCCTTTGGGTGGCCAGCGCCCAGGCCGTGGCTGCCGACCCGCTGCGCACCCCAGGCCCGGCGATGCTGCAGACCGTGACCGCGCTGGCCGAGACCATCCGCAAGCTGCAGGAACGTGACGCCGAACCCTTTGCCGCGCCCTACCGGCTCGACGATGCGGGCTGGGTCGCCAACCGCTGGTGCGAACTGCTGCCGATTCCGATGGCCGCCAAACAAAAGCTCATGGCGCTGGACGACCCGGTCATCCGCCTGAGCCTGGTGGACGGCTTCCTGCGCGACAAGAAGGTGATCTTCGGCTAAGCACGCAGCAGGCGTCGGATGGGCGCCGGCAGGCCCATCGCCAAGGCCTCATCGAGCGTGAACCAACGGCCACCCTCAGGGGCCACCGGCGACGCGGCCCGCGGCGGCAGGGTCCAGCACAAGGGGTGCAAGGCCCAGTCGAAATGCGTCAGCGCGTGCTGGACGCTGGGCAACCATTCACCCTGGCCCGGCCACTCGGCGGTGGCCGACTCCAGCAGCGTGGTGGACGGGTATTCCGGAAAAGCCCAGAGCCCGGCCCAAACGCCCTCGAGCGGGCGTTGCACCAGCCACAGCCGTGGCCCGTGCTGCAACCACAGCAGGGCGTTCTCGCGCTGCGAGCGTCGCAGCTTGCGGCTCTTCACCGGGTAGCGCTCAGGCTCGCCGGCGGCGCGCGCACGGCAATCGGCGGCCACTGGGCAGCGTTCGCAGGCCGGGCGTTTGGTGACGCAGACGGTGGCCCCCAGATCCATCA
The DNA here is from genome assembly GCA_031392695.1 of Rubrivivax sp. Classification (GTDB taxonomy): domain Bacteria; phylum Pseudomonadota; class Gammaproteobacteria; order Burkholderiales; family Burkholderiaceae_C; genus Rubrivivax. The sequence continues at coordinate 20,251 of JANMVM010000054.1, read as the reverse complement.
GGCCCTGCGTGTAGACCTCGACATCGCGCCCTGGCAGCAGGGCTTGCGCGGCGGACCACAGCTGCTGCTGCGGCCCGGCGCTGGCCAGGTCGCCATCGAAACCCAGCACGCGGCTGAGCACGCGCTTGACGTTGCCGTCGAAGATGGCGACGCGCTCGCCGAAGCAGAACGCGGCAATCGCCGCCGCCGTCGAGCGGCCGATGCCCGGCAGCATGGCCAGCCGCTCGGCGCTGGCCGGGAAGGCGCCGCCATGCTGCGCCACCACGGCCTGGGCGCAGCGGTGCAGGTTGCGCGCGCGGCTGTAGTAGCCCAGGCCGCTCCACAGCGCCAGCACGTCGTCCAGTGGCGCCTCGGCCAGGGCCTGCACGGTGTCAAAACGCTGCAGGAAGCGGGCGTAGTACGCCAGCACCGTGGTGACCTGGGTCTGCTGCAGCATCACCTCGGACAGCCAGACGCGGTAGGGATCGCGCGTGCCCTGCCACGGCAAGCCGTGGCGGCCGTGCTGGCGCTGCCAGCGCACGATGCGGGTCGAAAAGGCCAGGCGCGTCATCGCCTGCCAGCGCCTGCAGCCACGGCGGTGCGGTTCAAGCCGCGTCCAGCCGTGCCGATTCGCTGTCGAGCGACAGGCGTGTCACCGTCGGTTGGTGGCCGAGTTGGCGGGCGCTGGCCACGGCCTCGTTGGCCACGGCGTTGAGCCTGGCCAGCATCTCGGCGAGGTGGTCGTCCTGGGTCTGCACTTCAGAGATGCGTTGCTCCAGTTCGCTGGCCGCCACCTGGACCCGCTGCAGCGCCTCGCGCCGGCGCGCAAAGACACGCCGACGCTCGCGCAGCTGCATGTCGACCTGGCCCTGGGCCGCCTTGCTCCACAGCTCGACCTCACCGGCTGCGTTCTCGAGCACCACGCGCAGCTTGCTCAGCAGCAGGCGCCGAAACTGCTCGGCGAAGCCGGGCGCGGCCATGCGCAGCGCCTGCCCGAGGCCGAGGTAGCGGCTGTAGTTGTGGTCGATCGCGTCGAGCTCGTCGGCATACGATTTGAGCGACGGCATCGGGTTGAGCGCAAAGGCAAAACCGAATTCGGTGTTGAGCTGGCGGAAGCTGCCTTCCAGCATCTGGCGCATTTCCTCGGACTGGCCTTCGGCCTTGACCAGGGCGGCGCGCACGCGCGTCATGAGCATGTCGAAGGCCGAGCGGCCGCCCAGGTTGAAGGGCCGCGAAGTCATGGCCGCGTGCATGGCCGTGACTTCGCGGCGCAGCGCTTCTGCCGACAGCAGCGCCATCACCGATTTGAGGATGCGTGCCTGCACCGCGCGCAAGGCACCGAGCTTGGCCTGGCAACGCTCGAAATCAGCCATCTCGGCGTCGACGCGCTCGACCATCACGCGCGTCTTGGCGCTGCTCTTGCCGCGCAGGCCGCGCAGCTCCAGCAACTGCTCGGACTGCCCGCGCCGGCGGTCCCCCAGCCGGCGCCCGGCCGACTTGCGCAGCTGCTCGACCACGCCGATGGCCGACTGCACGAGCAGCTCCTGCCGGCGCGGCATCAGCTGCGCGGCCAGCGCGTCTTCGAGCGGCGGCAAGCGGCTCGCCGCCAGGCGCCTGGGGTCGAGGTCGACCCGTGCAGCCAGCGCGTCGCGCGCCGACAGCGGAAAGACCCGCTCCAGCGGCACGCCCAGGGTCTCGGCCGTGAGCTGGCGCTGGTGCCGGATCTGCTCGTCGACCTCGGCGCGCGAGAGCAGCGGGTCGGCCAGGGTGTCGATCTTGTTGAGCACGACGAAGCGCTCCAGGCTGGCCTGGCCGAGGTGGTCGCGCCAGATGCTCAAGTCCGAGCGCGTGACGCCGGTGTCGGCGCCGAGCACGAAGACCACGGCGTGCGCCGAAGGCAGCAGGCCCAGCGTCAGCTCGGGCTCGGCGCCGATGGCGTTGAGGCCCGGCGTGTCGATCACCACCAGCCCGCGCTTGAGCAGCGGATGCGGGTAGTTGATGATGGCGTGGCGCCAGGTCGGAACCTCGACGTTGCCGTCTTCGTCCTGCGGCGGGTTGTCCTCGGGCTGCGAGTCGTCCCAGAACCCCAGCGCGACGGCCCGCTCCTTGGGCACGCGCTGGGTGCGCGTGACGGCCGTCAGTGCCTGCACCAGCGACTGCGCATTCTTGGGGTCGAGCAGCACGTGATGCCAGGGCTCCTCGCGCGGGCGCAACTCGGCCAGCGAGAGTCCGCGCAGCCGCGTTTCCACGGGCAACAGCGACAAGCGGGCCGGGGCTCCGGCCTCGTAGCGCAGCTCCACCGGACACATCGTGGTGCGGCCGGGCGTGGCGGGCAGCACGCGGCGTCCGGCGTCGGCAAAGAAGATGGCGTTGATGAGCTCGGACTTGCCACGCGAGAACTCGGCGACGAAGGCGAGCACCAGTTTTTCAGACGCCAGGCGCTCGCGCAGGCCCTCAAGCAAGGCGGTGTCGGCGTCGTCGAGCAAGTCTTGCTCGGCCAACGCGCGGCCGAGTTGCACCACATGACGATCGAGTTCAGCGCGCCAGGTGGCCAGCGCATCCAGGCTGTTGGCAATCGAGCTTTGCATGGGATGAGTGTGAGCGGAGGACCGCCGGCTCATGCTAGCGCAGCGCCCCGCGCCCGATGAAGGCGGATTTCACGTGTCGTCGGCACGTTACCGGCGCTGACATGTGGCCTTGCGCTGGGCTCTACCGCCGCTGGCAGCCGCGACAGAAGTAGGTCGAGCGTTGCGCCTGCACGCTGCGGCGCACCGGCGCACCGCAGCGTCCGCAGGGCTGCCCGGCACGGCCGTACACGGCCGCTTCGGCCTGGAACGAGCCGCTGGCGCCGTGGACGTCGGTGAAGTCCCGCAACGTCGAGCCGCCGAGCTCCAGCGCGCGCCCGAGCGTGCTGCGCAAGGCCGCCAGCAGTCGCGTGGCCCGCGGGCGACTGATGGCGTCGGCACGCAGCGCGGGGTGGATGCCGGCCTGAAACAGCGCCTCGCAGGCGTAGATGTTGCCGGCTCCCACCACCACGTCACCGGCCAGCAGCACTGCCTTGATGGGTGCGCGCCGGCCCTGCAGCGCCCTGTGGAACGTCTGCGGCGTCAGCGCCGGGTCGAAGGGCTCCGCGCCCAGGCGGGCCAGCAGCGTGGCCGCCGGGGCCTGGGTGAGTGCCGGCGACCAGACCACGGCGCCAAAGCGGCGCGGATCGTTGAGGCGCAAGGTGCCGCGGTCGGTGACGAGGTCGAAGTGATCGTGAGCGCCAGCCACGGGCGCGACCTGCAGCAGCGCCAGCGAGCCCGACATGCCCAAGTGCAGCAACAGCCCCCCTTCGTCGGGACCGGCCGGGCGCGTCAGTGGCAGCCAGAGGTACTTGCCGCGCCGAGTGATGTCGCCGACCCGACTGCCGGCAAACGCGTCCAGCGCGCGCCCCAGAGGCCAGCGCAAGGGTTTACCCAGGCATACTGCCCGCACCGAGGCCCCGAGCAAGGGGCCTGCAATGCCGCGCCGGGTGACCTCGACTTCAGGGAGTTCTGGCATGCGCGCATTATGTGAGAATGATTTTCAGATCCCTGGGAGCCCCGATGTCCGATCGCCGCCACTGGCGCGCCGCGCTCGTCGCCTTGCTGGCTGCCGCTTCGGCCAGCCTGTGTCTGGCGCAAGCACCGGCGGCGCAGGCCGCAGCCGAGCCCCCGCCACAGAACTCGGTCATGGACGACCGCTTGTTCTACCAGTTGCTGATCGGCGAGCTGGCCCTGAGCCAGGGCGATGCCGACACCGCCTATGAGTGGCTGCTGGACGCGGCCCGGCGCACCAAGGACGAGGGCCTGTTCCGCCGTTCGGTGGACATCGCGCTGCAAGCCCGCGCCGGCGAGCAGGCGCTGGCGGCCTCGCGTGCCTGGCGCCTGGCCCGGCCGGAATCGCTCGATGCCTTGCGGTTGCAGATGCAGATCCTGCTCGCGCTGGGTCGCGCCGATCAGGTGGTGGAGCCGCTGCGCTCGCTGCTTGAGCAATCCCCGGCTGCAGAGCGCGGCTCTCTGATCGCTGCTCTGCCCCGCTTCCTGCAGCGCGCCAATGACCCGAGCCTGGTGGTCAAGCTGATGGAAGACGTGCTGCAGCCCTACCGCGACACCGCGGACACGCGGATCGCGGTGCGGGTGGCGATCGGTCGCGCCTGGCTCGAAGCCAAGGATGCCGATCGCGCCCTCGGCCTGGCGCAGGAAGGCTTTGCCCTGGAGCCCGCCGCCGTCGGCCCGCCGCTGCTGGCGCTGGAGCTGATGCGCGAGCGCCCGCAGGCCGAGGCCACGGTGCTGAACTACCTGCGACAAGCCGCACCCGAGCCGGCCTTGCGCATGGCCTACGTGCGTGTGCTGACCGCCGCGCAGCGCTACGCCGAGGCCATCACCCAGCTGGAAGCTGCCACGCGTGCGCAGCCTGACGCGGCGCCGCCCTACCTGTCCCTGGGCGCCCTGCACCTGGAGCTCAGGCACTCCAAGGAAGGCGAGGTGGCGCTGTTGCGCTACGTCGAACTTGCCCAGCGCCCGGCCGACGCAGCGGCCGCGGCCGCTGCACCTGCCGCACCCGCCGAGGCGCCATCCGCGGCCGCGGCCGCGGATGGCGATGACGAGGAAGCCGGCACCCGCACCGACCGCGGTCTGGTGCAGGCCAGGCTGATGCTGGCGCAGTCGGCCGAGCAACGTGGCGACTTCAAGGCCGCCGAGGGCTGGTTGGCCAGGATCGACGACCCGCAAAGGGCGCTTGAGGTGCAGTCGCGCCGCGCCTCCATCCTCACCCGCCAGGGTCGCGTGGCACAGGCTCGCGAACTGATCCGCAGCGTGCCCGAGCGCAGCCCCGACGACGCACGTGCCAAGGTCATCGCCGAAGCCGCGGTGCTGCGCGAGGCCAAACGCTGGAAAGACGCGTTCGAAGTCCTGGGCACGGGCGCCAAGCGCTTCACCGACGACGCCGACCTGCTGTACGAGCAGGCCATGGTGGCCGAGAAGCTCGACCGGCTCGACGACATGGAGCGGCTGCTGCGCCGTGTTATCGAAATCAAGCCCGACAACGCCCACGCCCACAACGCGTTGGGCTATTCGCTGGCCGATCGCAAGCTGCGCCTGCCCGAGGCGCGTCAACTGGTGCAGCGCGCGCTGGAACTCTCGCCCGGCGACCCCTTCATCACCGACAGCCTGGGCTGGATCGAGTACCGCCTGGGCAATCGCGACGAAGCAGCGCGACTGCTGCGTCAGGCCTACGGGGCGCGCCCGGACACCGAGATCGGCGCCCACCTCGGCGAGGTGCTGTGGTCGCTGGGCCAACGCGACGAAGCGCGCCGCGTGTGGCGCGAAAGCAAGGGCCGCGACGCCGCCAACGACGTGCTGCGCGAGACGCTGGCCCGGCTGCGCGTCGACCTGTGATCCGCGGCCTGCTGGCGGCCAGCGGGCTGGCCCTGGCGGCTGGTTGCGCCATCGCCCCGCCCGCTGCGGGTGGCCCCTGGACCACGGGCCGACTGAGCCTGCGCGTGGACGCCGTCGCCGATCAACCCGCCCAAAGCCTGAGCGCTGCCTTCGAACTCAGTGGCAGCAGCCGCGGCGGTGAATTGCGTCTCGTCTCGCCGCTGGGCACACAGCTGGCTGCTGCGAGCTGGTCGCCCGGCACCGCCATCCTGCGCACGCCCGTTGGCGAACGTCGCTTCGACAGCCTGGACGAGCTCGCGCGCCAGGCCCTGGGTGAGCGACTGCCGCTGGCCGCGCTGCCAGACTGGCTAGCCGGCAGGCCCTGGCCGGGCGAGCCGCATCGCTCGCTGGACGACGGCTTCGAGCAGCTGGGCTGGCGGGTGCAGACGCTGCGTCTGGCCGAGGGATTCATCACCGCCGCGCGCGCAGCTCCGCCGGCCGTGCAATTGCGCGTCAAGCTCGACCGCGCCGAACCCTGAGCACGATGCCCCCGCCATGCCCCTGACCGCGCTGTACGACCTGCCGGCCCCGGCCAAGCTCAATCGCTTCCTGCACGTGGTGGGTCGGCGCGCCGATGGCTACCACCTGCTGGAATCGGTGTTCGTGCTCATCGACTGGGCCGACGTGCTGCATCTCGAATTGCGCGCCGACGGCCAGTTGCGGCGCCACGATCTGGGACCGGCCCTGCCGGCCGAGGACCTCTGCCTGCGCGCAGCGCACGCCCTGCAGCGGGCCAGCGGCTGCACGCAAGGCGCCGACATCTCGATCGACAAGCAGTTGCCGTGGGGCGCCGGCCTGGGCGGCGGCAGCTCGGACGCAGCCACCACGCTGCTGGCGCTCAACCGGTTGTGGGGCCTGAGCTGGCCACGTGCCCGCCTGGCCGGGCTGGCCTTGACGCTGGGAGCCGACGTGCCGTTCTTCATCGGCGGCCACAACGCCTTCGTCCAGGGCGTCGGCGAGCAGCTCACGCCGGTGCACCTGCCGCCAGCGCGCTATGCCGTTGTCAAACCACCCACGGCGATCGCCACACGTGACATCTTCGAGCATCCACTGCTGGCCCTAACCACTGAGACTGCTATAGTCACGGGCTCTTTCGATGGCTCAGGTGATGGCACAGGCTCAAGCGGTTGGCCAGCGGAGTGGGTTGCAGGGTTCGGCAAGAACGACCTGCAGCCCGCCGCCCAAGACCGGTGCCCTGAAGTGGCCCAGGCCGCTGACTGGCTGCAAGCGCATTACGGCAACAGCCGCATGACGGGTTCAGGCAGCGCGGTGTTTGCAACGCTTGTCGAGAGAGCAGGCGCGGATGAGCCACCCTTGGCGACATTCCCTGCGGAAGAGCTTCCGCAGGGCTGGGTGGGTCGGATGTGCCACGGTTTGGACGTGCACCCCCTCGTGGGTTGGGCGTCGGACTAACAGTTGTGGGTGGCGGTGATGAACCGCCTCCTGTGTAGGGGAGTCGCCAAGTTGGTCAAGGCATCGGATTTTGATTCCGACATGCGAGGGTTCGAGTCCTTCCTCCCCTGCCAAACCATCCAGCCGAAGCGGCATCCACGCCGCTTGCGGCGTTCTGCGGAGAAACCACCGTGCTCTTCAACACCGTGCTGTTCACCGGCAACGCCAACCCGGTGTTGGCGCAGGAAATTGCCAACCACCTGGGCGTCGAACTGGGCCAGGCCGACGTCGGTCGCTTCTCAGACGGTGAGGTCACGGTCGAGATCCATCAGAACGTGCGCGCCCGCGATGTTTTCGTGGTGCAGCCCACCTGCGCGCCGACCAACGAATACCTGATGGAGTTGGCGTTCATGGTGGATGCGCTGAAACGTGCCAGCGCCCGCCGCATCACCGCGGTCATCCCCTACTTCGGCTACGCCCGCCAGGATCGCCGGCCGCGCAGCATGCGCGTGCCGATCAGCGCCAAGGTGGTGGCCAACATGCTGGAGACGGTGGGCGTGGAGCGGCTGCTCACGATGGACCTGCACGCCGACCAGATCCAGGGCTTCTTCGACATCCCGGTCGACAACATCTACGCCAGCCCGGTGCTGCTGTCCGACCTCAAGAGCAAGAGCTACCCCAACCTGGTGGTGATCTCGCCCGACGTCGGCGGCGTGGTACGCGCTCGCGCGCTGGCCAAGCAGCTGGGCTGCGACCTGGCCATCATCGACAAGCGCCGGCCGACGGCCAACGTGTCCGAAGTGATGCACGTCATCGGCGAGATCGAAGGCCGCAACTGCGTGATCATGGACGACATGATCGACACCGCCGGTACCCTCGTCAAGGCGGCCGAGGTGCTCAAGGAGCGCGGCGCCAAGAGCGTCTACGCCTACTGCACGCACCCGGTGTTCTCGGGCCCCGCGGTCGAGCGCATCAACAATTCGCACATCGACGAAGTCGTCATCACCAACACCATCCCCCTGTCGGACGCGGCCAAGGGCTGCGGCAAGATCCGGCAGCTCTCGGTCGCCTTCCTGTTTGCCGAAACCATCCGCCGCATCAGCGACGGTGAGTCGGTGACGTCCTTGTTTGCGGAGCAGAACAACAACTTCTGATCCGCCAGCGCGGGGCCGCGCGCCGCGCGGCCTCTTTCACGAGCCACCTGGTCGCGGGCGGCTCATCTTCATCGGAGTCAACATGAAATTCACAGCCTACGAGCGTACGCTGCAGGGGACCGGAGCGAGCCGCCGCCTGCGCCATGCTGCCAAGGTGCCCGGCATCGTCTACGGTGCCGGCACTCCCGCCATGATCGAACTTGATCACAACGCCCTGTTCTTCGCGCTGAAGAAGGAATCCTTCCACTCGTCCATCCTCGAGATGGACCTGGGCGGCAAGACCGAGAAGGTGCTGCTGCGCGACTTCCAGATGCACGCCTACAAGCCGGTCGTGATGCACGTCGACTTCCAGCGCGTCGACGAGACCACGCGCGTGCGCAAGAAGGTGCCGCTGCACTTCTCGGGCGAAGAGAACTCACCGGCGGTGAAGACCGACAAGTGCCTGGTCAGCCACGTCCGCCTGGACCTGGAAATCGAGTGCCTGGCCTCACAGCTGCCCGAGTTCGTGATGATCGACCTCAGCCACTTGGCCAAGAACCAGAGCCTGCACGCCAGCGACCTGAAGCTGCCCGAGGGCATCAAGGCCGCCAAGCACGGCACCCAGAACCCGGTGATCGTGGCCGTGACCCTGCCGCGCATCGAAGAAGAAGTCGTCGTGGCCGCCCCTGTGGTGGCCGCCAAGGGCAAGGACGCCAAGCCCAAGAAGAGCGAGAAGCAAAACGCCAAGTGATCCGGTTCACCCGGATGGGGGGGGCTGACCCGTGGGCCATTCCCCCTTCGACAGGCCCCACTGCGGTGGGGTTTTTTCATGGGCGCGGCTTCCATAATCCAGCCCCATGATTCGACTCTTTGTCGGCCTGGGCAACCCGGGCCCTGAATACGAAGCCACGCGACACAACGCCGGCTTCTGGTGGGTCGACGCCTTGGCAGCCCAGTGGGGCACCCGGCTCGTCGCCGAGCGCAGCTACCAGGCGCTGGCCGCGCGCGTGAACCAGGCCGGCGGGCCGGTGTGGTTGCTGCAGCCGATGACCTTCATGAATCGCTCTGGGGTCTCGGTGTCCACGCTGGCCCGGTTCTTCAAGATCGAACCGGCACAGGTCCTCGTGGTGCACGACGAACTCGATCTGATGCCCGGCCAGGCCAAGCTCAAGTTCGGCGGCAGTGCCGCCGGCCACAACGGATTGAAAGACATCCAGGCCATGCTCGGTACGCAAGACTTCTGGCGCCTGCGGCTGGGTATCGGCCACCCGGGCGTGAAGGCCGAGGTGGTGAACTACGTGCTGAAAAAGCCGTCGGCCGAACACCGCGACGCCATCGACAAGGCCAGCGCGCAGTCCCTCAAGGCGCTGCCCCAGATGCTGGCCGGCGACATGGACAAGGCCTTGGCCGTGATCCATGCCCAACCGCCACGCCCGAAACCGCCGCGCCCGGCGCCGCCGCTGCCCACGCCAACCCCAGGAGAGTTGCCATGAAGTTCCTCATCATCACCCTGCTGCTGGCCCTCGGCTGCGTCGCCGCGGTGCAGGCCCAATCGGTATGGCGCTGCGGGCCGGACGGCAGCAGCTACGCCGACTCGCCCTGCCGCGACGGTCAAGCGGTGACGCTGGCCGAGGCCCGGCCCGGCGCAGACGTGGCCCAGGCGCAGCAGCTTGCGCGTCGCGAGCGCGCGCTGGCTGCGCGCTTGACGCAGGAGCGCCAGCGGCGCGAGTCCCCTGGGGCGCCCGCGCTGACCGGCATTCACGGCTCGCGCCTGGCGGCTCCGGCGGCCCTCAAACCAACGACGCAGCCCCGGTCGAAGGCGAAACGCCGGCCTGAAGCAGCCGATACTTGGCGAGCAACTGCTCCGGCGTCTCGACACAGCAAGGGTTGACCGGGATGCAGCTCACCGGACAGACCTGCACGCACTGCGGCTCGTCGAAGTGGCCCACGCATTCGGTGCAGCGCTGGGGGTCGATCTCGTAGATCTCGACACCCATGTAGATAGCCTGGTTCGGGCACTCGGGCTCGCAGACATCGCAATTGATGCACTCGTCCGTGATCCACAGCGCCATCGACTCTACCCCTCGCTTTGAGTCACGCGGTCGCGCAAGCGCCGCAGCACGGAGGGTGCCACGAACTTGGAAACATCACCGCCAAGGCTGGCAATCTCGCGCACGAAAGTGCCGCTGACGAACTGGTACTGGTCGCTGGGGGTCATGAATACGGTCTCGACTTCGGGCATCAGCTGCCGGTTCATGCCCGCCATCTGGAATTCGTACTCGAAGTCGCTCACGGCACGCAGGCCGCGCACTACCACCTTGCCGCCTAACTCGACGACGAAGTCGCTGAGCAGGCCGCGAAAGGCCATGACCTCGACGTTCTTGTAGGGTGCCGCGAGCTCGGTGGCCAGTTCCACGCGCTCCGCAATCGTGAACATGGTGCGCTTGTGGTGTCCGGCCGCGACGGCCAGGATGAGCCGGTCGAACAGGCGCGAGGCGCGCCGCATCAGGTCTTCATGCCCCAGTGTCATAGGGTCGAAGGTACCCGGGTAGACGGCGGTCAGCGGTGCTTTCAGGGTCACGGCAGTGTCCTCCAATCGGCGCTCTCGTCGGACCCGGCATGGGTCGGCGCGGCCGCAGTGTAGCCGCCACAGCCCGCCGAGAAAGGACGCTTTGGCGCGCGCCGATCGCACCCTGCGGGATCGATGCGTTCAGGCCTCGCGCTGCCAGAGCTGGGCATGCACCATCCCGGCCTTGAGGCTGCGATACAGCGTCGTCCCGGCCGGCGGCTCGGCCAACGGCTGCCCGGCTTCGACGTAGAGGTAACCCCCGGCCACCAGCAGCCGTGCCGCGGCCGCTGCAGCAGCGGGCGCCAGGCCGGAGTCGAAGGGCGGATCCAGCAGCACCAGCTCGAACTTGTCGGCGGCCGAGCGCGGCATCCATGACAAGGCATCGGCTCGCTGCACCGTCACCGCGCTGGACTTCAGGCGCTGCTTGACGGCCTCCAGCGCGGCCACCAGGACCGCGTCGCGCTCCAGCAGCCAGACCTCGCTGGCGCCACGCGACGCGGCTTCGAAGCCCAGCGCGCCGGTGCCGGCAAAGGCATCCAGCACGCGCCAGCCGCTGAGGTCTTGGCCGAGCCAGTTGAACAAGGTCTCGCGCACGCGGTCGGGCGTCGGACGCAGGCCGGGGCGGTCGGCCACGCTGAGCTTGGTGCGTTTCCACAGGCCACCGATCAGCCGCACCTCACCGAGGTGGTGGGTGGCCGGCTTGATGACGCGCCGTGTCGACTTGGGGTCACGCCCGTGGGCCTGCGGTTTGGCCTTCGTCGGGGTACTCACAGGCGCACCGCGATGCCTTGCCGGGCCAGCAAGGCCTTGGCTTGCCCGACGGTGAACTCACCGTAGTGGAAGATGCTGGCGGCCAGCACGGCGTCGGCGCCGCCAATGCGGATGCCTTCGGCCAGATGCTGGAGCGCCCCGACGCCGCCGCTGGCGATCACCGGCACGGACACGGCGTCGCTCACGGCGCGCGTGAGTTCGAGGTCGAAACCGATCTTGGTTCCGTCGCGGTCCATGCTCGTGAGCAGGATTTCACCGGCGCCGAGGTCCGCCATGTGGCTTGCCCAGGCCACGGCGTCCAGCCCGGTGTTGAGGCGCCCGCCGTGGGTGTAGACGTCCCACCCACCCCGACTTGAGGCTGGATCGCCGGTTGCGCCCTGCCCAAGCGTCTGATCCCGGTTCTCGACCCGTCGTTTGGCGTCGATGGCCACCACGATGCACTGCGCCCCGTATTTCTCGGACGCCTCGCGGATGACCTGCGGGTTGGCCACTGCCGCCGAATTGAAGCTGACCTTGTCGGCGCCAGCGTTGAGCAGGCGCCTCACGTCGGCCACCGTGCGCACGCCACCGCCCACCGTGAGCGGGATGAAGACCTGCGAGGCCACGGCTTCGATGATGTGAAGGATGAGGTCGCGTCCATCGCTGGTGGCGGTGATGTCCAGAAAGGTCAGTTCGTCGGCACCCTGATCGTTGTAGCGGGCGGCGATCTCCACCGGATCGCCGGCGTCGCGCAAGGCCATGAAATTGATACCCTTGACGACCCGGCCACCGGTGACGTCCAGACAGGGAATGATGCGTTTAGCCAGCATCCGCTCATTATCGGGGCGCTTTCAGCCACCCCTTCAAACAGGGGGGATGGAGGTACTGCCGGGAAGCCAAAAGAAGGACAACTCGTACACTGCCTGAGATACCACCTGTTTCTCATGGCCCCCTAGGAGTCGAACCCATGAATCTGCAGACGCTGTCAGCCTTGGCCGCCATCTCGGCCGCCTTGACTTTGGCCACACCGGCCCACGCGATCACCTATGTGTTCTCGGCCAACCTGAGTGGTGCGGCGGAAGCTCCTCCCGTGAGCACCACCGCGTTCGGTGCCGCATTGGTCAGCTTTGACGATGTGGCCTTCACGGTATCCGTTCAGGAAATCTTTTCCGGCCTGACCACCGTTGCTTCAGCCAGTCACATCCACTGCTGCACCGCGGTCGCGGGTGTCGGCACAACCGGAGTCGCGTTGGGTTTGACCGGCTTCCCGGCCGTGCAGACCGGCTTCTACAGCAGCACGTTCACGCTGACATCAGCGTCCTTTGCATCGCTGCTGGCCGGCACCACGGCTGGCAAGGCGTACGTGAACATCCACGACGCGACCTACCCCGGCGGCGAGATCCGCGGCTGGTTGGCCGCGGCTCCGGTGCCGGAGCCGGCGACCTATGCGCTGATGCTGGGCGGTCTGCTCGCCGTCGGTTGGGTCGCGCGCAGGCGCCAGCAGTCCTGACCGACACCCTGAACCGGGCTTGCCGGGTTCAGGGCACTGCCAGTTGATCGGCGCGCTTCTGTGCAGCCGCAAAGTCCAGTGCGCCGGTGTAGATGCTGCGTCCGCAGATCACACCCTCCACGCCTTCGGATTCCACGGCGCAGAGCCTTTCGATATCGGCCAGGTCCGACAGTCCACCCGATGCAATGACGGGGATCGACAGCGCCTGCGCGAGCTTGACCGTGGCTTCGATGTTGATGCCGGTGAGCATGCCGTCGCGGCCGATGTCGGTGTAGATCACGCCTTCGACGCCATAGTCCTCGAACTTCTTGGCCAGATCGATGACCTCGTGGCCGGTGAGCTTGCTCCAGCCGTCGGTGGCCACCTTGCCGTCCTTGGCGTCCAGGCCCACGATGATGTGGCCACCAAAGGCGCTGCAGGCGTCCTTCAGGAAGCCGGGGCTCTTGACCGCGGCGGTGCCGATGATGACGAAGCTCAGCCCGTCGTCGAGGTAGCGCTCGATGGTGTCGAGGTCGCGGATGCCGCCGCCGAGTTGCACCGGGATCTCGTCGCCCACCTCCCGCAGGATGGCCTTGATGGCGGCTTCGTTGATCGGCCTGCCGGCAAAGGCACCGTTGAGGTCCACCAGATGCAGCCGCCGAGCGCCGGCGTCCAGCCAGCGCCGGGCCATGGCAGCCGGGTCTTCGCCGAAGGTGGTGGACGCCTGCATGTCGCCCTGTTGGAGGCGGACGCATTTGCCGTCCTTGAGATCGATGGCCGGTATCAGCAGCATGGCTCAGCTGGAGCTTGGGAGAGGGAGGGTGGGCGCAGGAAGCGAGGGGCCGCGGACGCTAGGGCTTCCAGTGCAGGAAGTTGCGGTAGAGGGTCAAGCCTTGTTGGGCGCTCTTCTCGGGGTGGAACTGGGTGGCGAAAATGTTATCTCTTGCAACGACGCAGGTAAAGCGCCCGCCGTAGTCAACCTGCCCCACGCTGTGGCGCGGATCGCTCGGCGCAGTGTAGTAACTGTGCACGAAGTAGAACCACGACGCTTCGTCGACGTCCTGCCACAGCGGGTGTGGGGCCTGGAAGACCTGGTTCCAACCCATCTGCGGCACCTTGAAGCGACTGCCGTCAGGCTGCAAGCGGCCTTCGAGCTGAAAACGCCGCACGCGGCCCGGGATCAGCGCCAGGCCCGGCGTGTCCTGCTCCTCGCTGTGCTCGAGCAGCATCTGCATGCCCACGCACACGCCCATCAGCGGTTTGTGGGCTGCCGCGTGCAGCACGGCCTGCCTCAAGCCTGAATCGTGTAACTCGCGCATGCAGTCGCGCATGGCGCCCTGGCCGGGCAGCACCACGCGGTCGGCCGCCAGCACCTCTTGCGGCCGCTGGGTGACGATGACCTTCACGCCGCTGCCCGCGGCGACGTGCATCACCGCCTGCGAGACCGAGCGCAGGTTGCCCATGCCGTAGTCCACGACCGCGACGGTGGCCATGGTCTAGAGCGTGCCCTTGGTCGAAGGGATGACCCCCGCCGAGCGCGGATCGGGCGTCAGCGCCATGCGCAGCGCGCGAGCGAAGGCCTTGAACACTGTTTCGCACTGGTGGTGCGCGTTGTCGCCCTTGAGGTTGTCGATGTGCAGGGTGACGAGCGCGTGGTTGGCGAAACCCTGAAAGAACTCATAGGTCAACTGGGTGTCGAAGCCGCCGATCATGCCGGCCTTGAACGGCACGTCCATGTGCAGCCCGGGGCGGCCCGAGAAGTCGACGACCACGCGCGACAGCGCCTCGTCCAGCGGCACGTAGCTGTGGCCGTAACGCGTGATGCCGCGTTTGTCGCCCACCGCCTGCGCCACCGCCATTCCGAGCGTGATGCCGACGTCCTCCACGGTGTGGTGGCCGTCGATGTGCAGATCGCCCTTGGCGTCGATGAGCAGATCGATGAGCCCGTGGCGCGCGATCTGCTCGAGCATGTGGTCGAAAAAGCCGATGCCGGTGGACAGCTCGGCGGCACCCGTTCCGTCCAGGTCCACGCGCGCCCGGATCTGTGTTTCCTTGGTGTCGCGGCGGACGTCGGCGGTGCGGTGAGGGTCGGGGCTCATAGGCTGGCTTTCAAGGCCTGGATCATGGCGTCATTCTCTGGCGGCGCGCCCACGGTCAGACGCAGACAGTTGGCCAGCAGCGGGTGCAGGCCGGCGATGTGCTTGACGAGCACGCCGCGGGCCTTGAGGCCCTCGAAGGCGCGTTTGGAGTCAGGCACGCGGATGAGGATCATGTTGGCATCGCTCGGGAAGGCCTTGACGCCCGGCAGGCCCGCCAGCACCGCTTGCAGACGCGCCCGCTCGCCGCGCAACACGGTCGCCTGGCGCGCGTATTCGTCGGCATGCTCGAGTGCGAAGAGCGCCGCCTCGGCGTTGAGCGCACTCACGTTGTAGGGCGGGCGCACCTTGTCGATCTCGTCGATCAGCTCGGCGTGGCCGCACAGGTAGCCCAGCCGCACGCCGGCCAGGCCGAACTTGGACAACGTGCGCAGCACCAGCACGTGCGGGTGCGCTGCCATGCGCTGCAGCCAGCTGCGGCTGGAGAAGGGCTGGTAGGCCTCGTCAAAGACCACCAGGCCTTGCTGCTCACCGACGGCAGCGACGATGCGGTCGATGACAGCGTCATCGAAGAGGTTGGCGGTGGGGTTGTTGGGGTAGGCGATATAGGTGATGGCGGGGCGCTGCGCCTCGATGGCCGAGAGCATCGCCGCTTCATCGAGCTCGAAGCCGGCACTCAACGCAACGCCCACGAAGCGCAGGCCGCGCAGGCGGGCCGACATCTCGTACATCACGAAGCCCGGCAATGGCGCCAGCACGACGGCGCCGGGCACGTCGCAAGCCACCGAGAGGATGTCGATCAGCTCATCGGAGCCGTTGCCGACGATGAGCTTGCAGCCCGCGGGCAGCTGGATGTGACGCGACAGCGCCGCCGCAACGTCGGCCACGCACTGCGCCGGATAGCGGTTGATGGCCACCCGGCCCAGCCGGTCACCCAGTTCGCGCTGCAGCTCGGGCGGCAGCCGGAAAGGGTTCTCCATCGCATCGAGCTTGATGAGCCCGGCGCTGGGTTGGATGGCGTAGCCGTGCATGCCCTGCACGTCCTGGCGGATGGTGGCAGCGATGCGTTGCGCGAGCGGGGTCATGGCTTGGCGTCGAGCCTGTCGGGGCCGACGAGAAAGGGGTTGAGGATGCGCACGCCGTCCATGATCTGGTCGTGCTGCAGGTCTTCGGTGAGCAGGTAGCTGCAGCCTTGCTGCTGCGCCGCGGCCACCGTCAGCGCGTCCCGATAGCTGAGGCCGAAGCGCGACACCGCGGTCCTGGCCGATTTGGCCGCCGCGCAGATCAGGCCCTTGGTGTCACCGAAGTGGATGGGACCGCTCGTCATGGTTTTCGTTGCCGGTAAGGGCTGCCCTCAGAGGCGAAGGAGAAGTCGCGCTCCGGCCATTCGCGCTGGGCGCGCTCGCAGGCATCGTCGTGCCGCAGCTGTTCGGCCAGCAACTCGCCCAGAAGATGCGACATGCCGATGTTGCCTCGCGCGGCTTCCGTGCATGCCCCGTCGGCGACACAATCTTCCATGATCACGGTGACGTTCTTCAAGGTCGTCCAAGTCAGTGAGTGCTGAAAGTGTTGGCACGAGTTTCGTGCAATTCACTCAAGCCAATTTCAGGATCATCTTGTGCTCGCCCTGCTCCACTTCGCCAGTGTAAGTAAACCCCAACTTCTTGTAGAACGGCCCCGCATGGCCGGCTAGCTCGACGTGGGACAGGCCTACCTCGGCCAGCCCCAGGCGGCGCGCTTCGTCCAGCACCCAGGCCATCGCCAGCCGCCCCAGGCCGCGGCGCTGGTGCCGGGCGTCGACGAGGATGCGCCAGACATAAAGTTGCTGGGCGGGCTTGTCTGTGTCCAGGCGAGCGTCGTAGAGCAGCATCATGCCGACCACTTCGTCGCCGTCCAACAGCGCCACGGCGCGGCCCGCTGGCTCATAGGCCACCTGGGCCAGCGAGCGCTCGGCGCTGGCCACCAAAGCCCGCTGCCCCGCCGCCACCTGCAGCCCGAGCACGGCATCGAGGTTGCCGGCGTCCACCGGCCGCACGCCGAAAGCCAGCGGCACGCGGGCCACCGGCGGCTGGCCGTTGAGGCGCATCTCGGCGGCCCGGGCGTGGGCCTGCAAACCCTCACCGTAGGCCAGCTCGGCGGCGACCGGGCCCAGCACCTGCGCGCCAGCTTCACTGACCTCGATCAGGCTGCTGCGCTTGACGAAGTCGTAGACCCCGAGCGGCGAGCTGAAGCGCGCCGTGCCCGAAGTCGGCAACACGGGGTTGGGCCCGGCGCAGTAGTCGCCCAGGCTCTCGCTGGTGTAGGCGCCCAGGAAGATGGCACCGGCGTGGCGCAGCAGCGGCTCCCAGCGGCCGGGTTCGCGCGAACTCACCTCCAGGTGCTCGGGCGCGATGCGGTTGCTGATCGCACACGCCTCTTCCATGCTGCGCGTCAGGATCAGCGCGCCACGCCCCTGCAGGCTGGCGCGAATCACGGCCTGGCGCGGCATCGTCGGCAGCAGGCGGTCGATGGCGGCCTGCACGGCAGCGATGTAGGCCGCGTCGGGGCACAGCAGGATGCTCTGCGCCAGCTCGTCGTGCTCGGCCTGGCTGAAGAGGTCCATCGCCACCCAGTCGGGTGGCGTGCTGCCGTCGGCCAGCACCAGGATCTCGCTCGGCCCGGCGATCATGTCGATGCCGACCTGGCCGAACACGCGCCGCTTGGCGCTGGCGACAAAGGCGTTGCCGGGGCCGGTGACCTTGTCCACCCGCGGCACGCTGGCGGTGCCGTAGGCCAGCGCCGCCACGGCCTGAGCGCCGCCGATGGTGAAGACCCGGTGCACGCCGGCAACGCAGGCCGCCGCCAGCACGAGGGCGTTTTTCTCGCCCCGCGGCGTCGGCACCACCATCACGATCTCGGCCACGCCGGCCACCTGGGCCGGGATGGCGTTCATCAGCACGCTGCTCGGGTACGCCGCCTTGCCGCCCGGCACGTAGATGCCGACGCGGTCCAGAGGCGTCACCTTCTGGCCCAGCAGCGTGCCGTCGGCGTCGCGGTACTGCCAACTGCGGCTCGAGGCCTCAAGCTGGCGCTGGTGGTAGTCGCGCACCCGCTCGGCGGCGGCCTGCAAGGCGCGGCGCTGGGCCGGCGTGATGGCCTCGAGCGCGGCGCGCAGTTCTTCGGCGCCCACCTCGAGCTCGGCCATGCAGCCCACCCGCAGTCCATCGAAGCGCGCGGTCAGCTCCAGCACGGCGGCGTCGCCGCGCGCGCGCACGTCGGCGATGATCTCGGCGACGCGGGACTCGATCGCCGCATCGGTCTCGGCCGACCAGTGCTGCAGGCGCTGGAAGTCGGCCTCGAAACCGTCGGCCGCGGTCGACAGGCGGCGGATGTCGACACTCATACCGCCGCCCCCACCGCGCTTTCGAAAGCATCGATCAAGGCGCGCAGCGGCTCGCGCTTGAGCTTGAGCGCGGCCGGGTTGACGACCAGGCGCGAAGAGATGTCCATGATCTTCTCGACCTCGACGAGCTGATTTGCCTTGAGCGTGCTGCCGGTGGACACGAGGTCGACGATGGCATCGGCCAGGCCGGTCAGCGGCGCCAGCTCCATCGAGCCGTAGAGCTTGATGAGGTCGACGTGCACGCCCTTGGTGGCGAAGTGCTGACGCGCGATGTGCGTGTACTTGGTGGCGACGCGGATGCGCGAGCCCTGCCGCACGGCGGCCGCGTAGTCGAAATCGACGCGCGTGGCCACGCTCATGCGGCAGCGCGCGATGCGCAGATCGATCGGGCGATACAGGCCCCCGCCGCCGAAGACGGCGCCGACCTCGTCCTGGTCTTCGAGCAGCACGTCCAGCCCCGCCACGCCCAGATCGGCGCCGCCATGGCGCACGTAGGTCGGCACATCGCTGGCCCGCACCAGCACCACGCGCAGGTCGGGCCGCGTCGTGCCGATGATGAGCTTGCGGCTCTGCTCAGGGTCTTCGAGCACCTCGATGCCGGCGGCGCGCAACAGCGGCAGCGAATCGTCGAAGATGCGTCCCTTGGACAGTGCGAGCGTGAGCATGGGTCAGGGGCCCCGGTGCACGCGAGAAGACCGACTGCGGGCCGCAAGGGCGGCGCGCAGCGGCCCCCGCGGCGCACCGCTGGGGCGGTTCAGTGGTGGTGGTTCTCCGCGGCCGCGTCGGCAGGCGCGGCAGCGTGTTCGGCGGGGGTCAGGGTCTTCATCGACAGGGCGTGAATCTGCGCGTGCATTCTATCGCCCAGGGCCGTGTAGACACGCTGGTGGCGCCGCACCCGCGGCAGGCCTTCAAATTCAGCCGAGACGATGGTGGCGAAGAAGTGGCGGCCATCGCCGTCGACCTCGACGTACTCGCAGGCCAGGCCGGCGGCGATGAAATCGCGGACTTCGGTGGGGGTGGGGTCGGACATGGCGTGATTGTCTCAGGAACGCAGCTTGTACCCCGTGGCCAGCAAGCGCAATGCAATCGTCGCCACGACCAGGTAGCTGCCGCCCACCACCGCCAGGCTGAGCCAGGGCGAAGCGTCGCTGATGCCGAAGAAGCCGCGGCGGAAGCCGTCGATCATGTAGAAAAAGGGGTTGAGGTGGCTCACCGCCTGCCACAGCGGCGGCAGCGACTGGATCGAGTAAAACACGCCCGAGAGCATCGTCATCGGCATGATCAGGAAGTTCGAAAACGCCGAGAGCTGGTCGAACTTCTCGGCCCACAGGCCGGCGATCAGCCCCAGCGTGCCCAGCATGGCCGCGCCCAGCGCGGCGAAGACGATTACCCACGCCGGCTCGGCCAGTTGCAGCGGCGCGAACCACACCGTCACCAGCAGCACGCCGCTGCCGACGACCAGCCCGCGCACCATCGAAGCCCCGACGTAGGCCACGAACCAGGCCCAGTGGCTGAGCGGCGAGACGAGCAGGAAGACGAGGTTGCCGGTGACCTTGCTCTGGATCAGCGAGCTGCTGCTGTTGGCGAATGCGTTCTGCAGCACGCTCATCATGACCAGGCCGGGGATCAGGAAGCTCGTGTAGCCCACGCCCGGGAAAGCCTCGACGTGGGACTCGAGCACATGGCCGAAGATCAGCAGGTACATCACCGCCGTGAGCACCGGTGCGGCCACGGTCTGGAAGGCAACTTTCCAGAAGCGCAGCACCTCCTTGCGCAGCAGCGTGCGCGCGCCTGCCAGGCGAATCGGCTTCATGCCCGGCCCTCGATGAGATGCGGCGCAAGATCGCCCGGCGCGCTGCCCTGCGCAGGCAGGCCCTCGCGCCCGGGCTCGCCGCCCTGCATGATTTCCAGGAACACGTCTTCGAGGTCGGCGCGGCCGATCTCCAGGTCTTCGACCTTCACGCCGGCGCTGCGCAGCGCAGCCAGCAGGGCCTCGACATCC
>JANMVM010000436.1:0-5507 GCA_031392695.1 Rubrivivax sp. | reverse complement strand
CGCCAGGCTAGGCGCAAACCACAGCGATACCTTCTGGTCTCGCGAAGATTTGCAACGACGCATGGTGGACGAAGACGCGTTTTCATGTCTCGAAATCTGTGGGTTGGAGTACTGGTTGCATCCTCGTTGCCTCAGACGCCTGCGTGCAGCGCCGCCAGGCGCTCCATGGTGTCGATGTACTCCATCTGCAGGCGCACCATCTCGTCCTTGACCGTGGTCTCACCCGTGAGGCTGCCCACCGACTGGCCGACCGGGAAGGAGTACAAGTCGGCCCGCTGCGCACGCACCACGCGGGCGTGGGCTTCGTTGTAGAGGATGCCCTGCAGCGGCGTGGGCAGGATGGCCGGCGCGCCCGGCTGTTCCCAGGCTTCGGAGAGCTTGCTCCTGAGCATGCGCACGGGCTTGCCGGTGCGCGCGCGGCGGCGCACCGCGTCCTCGGCGCGGGCGCCGAAGAGCACGCCGCGCTCGAAGGCGTCGAGCTCGCTCTCGCGCGTGCCCAGCCACAGCGTGCCGCACCACACGCCCTGTGCGCCCAGGGCCAGCGAGGCCACGATCTGGCTGCCCTGGGTAATGCCGCCGGCCGCCAGCACCGCCACGTCGGGGCCGCAGGCGCGCACGACCTCGGGCACCAGCACCATGGTCGCGATGTCGCCGGTATGGCCGCCGGCCTCGGTGCCCTGGGCGATCAGTACCTCGACACCGGCCGCGCGCTGGCGCACCGCATGCTGCGGCTTGCCGCAAAGTGCGCCGATGACGATGTCGCGCTCCTTCAGCAGACTCACCACGTCGGGCGGCGGCGCGCCCAGGGCGCTGACGACCATGCGCACACCCGCGTGGCGCAGCGCCACCTGCACCAGGCGGCGCGCGCCATCGGGTGTCATGCCGCCACGGCCGGTGGCGATCTCGTGGTGGATGCGCTTCTTGTCGTCCGCGGGCAGTTCGGGCACGCCCTCAGCGGCCAGGATGCCGTCGAGAAAGTCGCGGTGGCCCTGCGGGATCAGCCGCGCCAGATCGTCCACCGCGCGCTCGGCTTCGGCGTCGTAGGTGGTGGGGATGATGACGTCGACGCCGTAGGGCCGGCCGCCGACGTGGTCGTCGATCCAGCGCAACTCGGCCTCCAGCTGCTCGGGGCTGACGGTGGACGCGCCCAGCACGCCAAAGCCACCGGCCTTGGTGACCTCGACGATGACGTCGCGGCAGTGCGAGAAAGCGAAGATGGGCAGTTCGCAGCCCAGGCGGTCGCAGATGGGGGTGCGCATGATGGTCAGCCCTTAATCAGCTTTTGCGCCGTTCGTGCTCGACCGTTTCCAGCAGGAACGGCGCCATCACCGAGGCCGTGATCTTGCAGTCGATGAGGATGGGCCCCTGCGGCTTGCGCAGCATCGGCGCCAGCGCGCGCAACTCGTCCAGCGTGCGCACGGTGGCGGTCTGGAAGCCGAAGCCTGCGGCGATGGGCGCGAAGTCGATGTCGGGGAACACCGACTTGGCCACCGGCGCGTCGCGCATCTTCAGGTAGTGCAGCTCGGCGCCGTAAGCGCAGTCGTTCATCACCACGATGACCAGCGACACATCTTCGCGCGCCACGGTTTCCAGCTCGCCCAGGTTCATCAGGAAGCTGCCGTCGCCCACGAAGAAGGCTGTCGTGCGGTCTGGCGCGCCCACCGCGTAGCCGATCGCCGTGCCAAAGCCCATGCCGATGGACGAGAAGTCGTGCGCGCTCTTGAAGTGCTGCGGCGAAATGCCCGACACGTAGGGCACGATCTGAAGAAAGTTGCCGGAGTCATAGACCGCATTGCGGTCTGGCGGCAGCAGCCGGTCAATCTCCAGCGCCAGCGTGCGCGGGTCCACGGTGCGCGGGGTGTGGGCGGGCTCGAATTCGCTGGCCAGATCGAAATCAAGCAGGCGGCGCCGCGTGTCTTCGGTGTGCAAAGGCTTGTCGGCATCGCTCTTGGCGGCGCTGGCTTGCAGCAATTGCTCGGCCACCAACTGCGCATCACCCACCAGCGCCACGTCGGCGTGGTACCAGCGGCCGATGTGGGCGCGCACGCTTTCAACCTGGATCAGCGGCACGCCTTCGGGCAGCGCTGTGCCGTAGCTGGTGGTGCGCTGGTTCAGGCCCGCGCCGAAGGTGACGATGCAATCGGCCTGGTCGATCAGGCGCCGGCCGGCGCCGTGCGAGAACGAGCCGATCAGCCCCAAGTTGTACGGGTAGCCGTGGAACATGTCCTTGGCTTTCAGCGACGTGGCCACCACCGCGCCCACCTTGTCGGCCAGACGTTCGATGGCTTCCCGGGCGCCGGCGCGGTGCGCGCCCAGGCCGACCACGAACAGCGGCTTGCGGCTCTTGGCCAGCAGCGCAGCCGCAGTGTCGATGGCCGCCGGGCGGGCGCCGCTGCGCTTGGCCGCAGCGGGCGCTGCCAGCGCTGCCTGCGGTGCGTGCGCCTGCATCTCAATCTGCACCTGGCCGAACTGCACGTTCATCGGCAGCAGCAGCGCGGCACAGCGGCCGGGCGCCGTCCAGTGGATGGCATCGGCCAGCGTGCGCAGCGCCGTGGCCGAATGGCTGGCCACGAAGGTCTGCAGGCCGGCCGCTTCGAGCACGCCCACCGCGTTGAGGGCCTTGCCGTCGGGGCCCAGGTTGTTGCCCTGGCCTGACGAGGTGGATGCGAAGCCGAAGATCAGCAGCACCTGGCTGCCAGTGCGGTTGGCGTACACCGCACCGTGCATCGCGTTGGCCGTGGCTGGCCCGCGGCCGAGGATGGCGATGCCCAGCTTGCCGGTGGCCGCCGCATAGCCCTCGGCCATCGAGCAGGCGTTGTTCTCATGCCGCGCGCCGTAGAAGCGCACGCCCATGGCGTCCAGCGCGGTACAGAAGAGCGCGGTGTCGTCGCTCATCAGCCCAAACACCGCCGTGACGCCGCGGGCCTTGATGTCGGCAGCCAGCGCTTCGTAGGTGGGGACGGTGCGGGCTGGCGAGGGCGTGGTGGGGGACATGGTCGGCTCCGTCGATCGGGATGAAGGGGCGGCGGGAAGGCCGTCAATCGAGCTTGAGTTTGATCCGCTCGGCAACCTCGCGCCAGCGCGCCACGTCCTTGCGGATCAACTCGGCAGTGGCCCGCGGATCCAGGTAGGCCGGCTCGACACCACGGCCGCGCAGCTTGCTCTGCAGATCAGCGTCTGCAAGCACGGTCTGCAAGTCCTTGCTGAGTTTTTGCACCACCGCAGGCGGCGTCGCCGCCGGCACCACGAAGCCGTACCAGATGTCGGCGTCGAAGCCGGGCATGACTTCTTCGGCCACCGTCGGCAGCTCGGGCAGCGCGACGTTGCGCTGGGCCGTGGTCACGGCCAGCGCCCTGAGGCGGCCGTCCTTGATCATCGGCTCGAAGGCCGAGAGCGCACCGAAGGAAAACTGCACCTCGTTGCCAACCAGCCCCAGCACCGAGGGCGCCGAGCCGCGATAGGGCACATGCGTGGCTTCGATGCCGGTGCCGGCGGCGAACCACTCCACCGCCAGGTGCGGCGACGTGGCCACGCCGGCCGAGCCGTAGTTCAGCGTCCCAGGCTTGCTCTTGGCCAGCGCCACCAGGCCCTTCAAGTCCTTCACCGGCACGCTGCTGTTGACCACCACCACCATCGGCGATCGGCCGTAGCGACCCACGGGCGCGAAGTCACGCACCGCGTCCCAGCTCAGGCCCTTGAAGACCGAGGTGTTGATGGTGTAGCTGTTGACGAACAGCAGCATCGTGTAGCCGTCGGGGGCCGAGCGGGCCACGGCATCGGCGCCCAGGTTGCCGGCGGCACCCGGCTTGTTGTCGATGATCACCGGCTGGCCCCACAGCTCCTGCAGCTTCGGCGCGATCAGGCGCGCCGACACGTCGGATCCACCGGGAGCAAAACCGACGACGATGCGCACCGGCTTGTCGGGGAAGGCCAGCGCAGCCGTGCTGGCCGCCATGGCCGCTACGGCCAACACGGTCGCGCACAGCTCGCGAGCTGCACGACGGGCGAAGGACGGCGCGTGCTTCACGGCCAAGATCTCAGTGCTTGGGCCAGGCGGCCGTGGCGGTGGCCAGCGAGGGCGGGAACACCGGGCGTGGCTCGCCGCCTTGCCACTGCAGCACCACCAGGCTGGCGTCGGCGCGGCGGCCGTTGGCGTCGAACTTGAGTTTGCCGCCAGGAAAGAAGCGCGCTGCGCCGTCGCTGGTGTCCATCGCGCGCATGGCGGCGGCCACCTTCTTCGGGTCGGCCGACCTGGCTTGCTCCATGGCGTCCTTGAAGATCTGGATGTCGCCGTAGGTGGAGATGCTGTCCTGCGTCATCCAGGGTTCTTTGGCCTTGGTGCGAAATTCGCTGACCAGGCTGTCCTGCCCCCTGCCGCCCCAGTTGGCGATGGCCACCATCACGCCCTCAAGCAGATCCTTGCCCACGACGTTGAGCAACTCGGGCGCTCCCATCGCGCCGCCATTGGTCAGCACCGGAATCCGGCCCTTGCCCAGGCCCAGTTCGTTGAGCTTTTCCAGGATGAGCTTGGTGTCCGGCACGTTGGTGGTCAGCACGATCAGGAAGTCCGGGCGCGCGTTGCGCACCTTCTGCACCATCGAGCTGGCGTCGGACAGCGGCGGTGTGTAGGACTCGTCCACCACCAGCTTGAGGCCCAGCTTGTCGAAGCCGCCTTCGCGCATCGGCTTGGTGAAGCTGACCGGCGAGGCCGTGTTGTCCATGATGATGCCCACCGTCTTGGGCGCGGCCACGCCCGCGGCCCTGGCCACCTCCATCAGCACCGGCAGCGCGTCGACCGCCTGCTTGCCCGCGGTGGGCGAGGTCTGGAAGACGTACTTGTAGCCGCGGTTGGTGATCTGGTCGGAGTACGACAGCGTCAGCCAAGGCACCTCGGCGCGCTCGGTGATCTCGGTCACGGCCAGCGTGAAGCTGCTGACGAAGGAGCCAGTGCCGCCAGTGAGGTCGGGGTTGGCCGACAGGATGCGCTGCATCGCATTCTTGGCCTTTTCGGTGCTGTCGCCGGCGTCGCCGACGATGAGCTTGATCTTGGCTCCGGCGAGAGCCTTGACGCCACCGGCGGCGTTGATCTGGTCGGCCGCCAGTTGCGCGCCCTTGAGGTGCAGTTCACCGTTGCGCGCCCAGGGGCCGGACAGCGGCACCACCACGGCCAGCTTCACATCGGCCGGCTGCGCCAGCACGGGCGCGGCCAGCAAGGCGCCGGTGAGGGCCAGCGCGGCACGGCGCAGGAGGTTCGTCTTCTTCATGTCTGTCTCCATCAAGGTCAGGGTTCAGGGTTCAGGGGCAGAGTGGTTGGGATCGAGCCTGCCGGCTCAATGCCCGAGGTAGGCCTTCTTGACGCGCGCATCGCGCAGCAATTCGTCGTGGCGACCTTCGAGCACGATGCGGCCGCTTTCCAGCACATAGCCGCGGCTGCAGGCCTCCAGCGCCTCGGCCGCGCGCTGCTCGACGAGCAGGATGGCGATGCCGCGCGTGCGATGGATCTGGCC
>JANMVM010000069.1:0-2336 GCA_031392695.1 Rubrivivax sp. | reverse complement strand
AGCACCACCACCTCGTCGCCGCCGGCGTCGCGCCAGGCGTAGCTCTCGGGCTCGTCGGCGCGCCGCTGGCCCAGGCTGTGCGTGTGCTTGAGGATCTGCGCCAGCGTCAGGCCTTCGTGCAGGCGCACGTGCAGCATCACGGCGTTGTCGACCGTGCCCACCGGGCGCCCGGCGGCGGCACGCATCACGCGCAGGGCGCGGCTGAACTGCAGCAGCAGCCAGAACGCCACCACCGACGCCGCCAACAGCACGCCGCGCCAGCCATAGCCCACGTAACCGGCAACGACCGCCGCCAGGGCCAGGCCCCAGCCGAGCCAGGCCTGGTTCAAGCGGCACCCCGCAGCCGCGGTGCCGGGGCCTTCGCGCAGAATGGCATCGATGAATGGTTTGCAGACATGGGTCATCAATCTCGACAGGGCGCCAGAACGACTGGCGCGGGTGAGTGCGCAACTGCAGCACCTGCAACTGCCCTTCACGCGGCTGGCGGCAGTGGACGCACGCGCCCTGACGCCGCTGCAGCACGCCGCGCTGGACGAGTCGGCCTACCGTCGCAAGCACGGCATGAGCCCCGTGCTGGGCGAGCTGGGATGTTACCTGTCGCACGTGGCGGTGATGCGCGCCTTCCTGGCCAGCGCGGCCGAGTTCGCGCTCGTGCTCGAAGACGACGTGCTGCTGCGCGACAGCCTGCCTGCCGTGCTGCAGGGCCTGGTTTGGCAGGCAGGCCGCTGGGACGTGGTCAAGCTCTCGGCCGTGCACTCGGGCTCGCCGCAGCCGGTGCTGGAAGTGGCGCCGGACCATCACCTGGCGGTGATGCTCAGTCGCTGCACCGGCAGCAGCGCCTACCTGATGAACCGCCGCGCGGCCGAGGTCTATCTGCGCGAGCCGGGCGGCTTGCTGCCGATGCAACTGCCCTACGACCACGTCTTCGACCAGGGCTGGCGTTTCGGCCTCAAGGTCCGCCTGGTCACGCCCACCCCCTGCGGCCACGATGATCAGATCGCATCGACGATCGTGGCGCCGCCGGGTGCCAGCCGCAAGTTCCGCTGGACGCGGCGGCTGCCCACCTACGCCTACCGGCTGGGCAATGAATGGCGTCGTCTGCGCCACGGCCTGGCCGAAACGCTGCGCGAACGCGCCGCCTGAGCACCCCCGCGCCTGGGCTGGACAGCCCGGCCTGCTGGGCGCCTTCGACCGGTCCGGCTTCGCCTTGTGGAACGACGTCAATGTCTCCAACGAAGGGATGCGGACCTTCCGGCTGCACCGCTTCGACGCCACCGATCAACTGCCGGGCTCGACGGCCACCCTGGCGGCAATCAGCCAGGTGCCGGCACAGGTCTGCGGCTTAGGCCCCGTGGGTGGCGTCAGCCACGTCGACCTGCAGGTGCCGAGCGCCTCGGAGCGCATCGAGATCCGCGAAGTCGCCTGCAACGGCCAGTCCTGCGGCGCCAATGCCGTGCCCGAGCCCGGCAGCCTGGCGCTGGCCGGCCTGGGGCTGATCCTGGCCCTGACACGCCGCCGCCGCGCGCGGCACCTGCCGGATGAGGCCGCGCGCCTGCCGGGGTGCTGGCGCCCGCGATCAACCCAAGCCGTGGCCGATGTCGACGCGCACCGCCGCCGGCAGCCGCTGCAGCATGAAGCGCATCGCCAGCGGCACGAGCACGATGTCGTCGATGACGCCGAAGAAGGGAATGACGTCGGGGATCAGGTCGATCGGCGAGATCACGTAGATCGCCACCAGCGCCAGCGCCGGCTTGAGCCAGCGCGGCTGCAGCGGGTGGCGCAGGGCGCGCCAGAGCATGCGCGCGTCACCGCGCACCACGGTCCACAGCACCGCCAGACGTTTCCACATCACCACGCTCCTTGGCCACCGCTGCGTGCGGCCTGGCCTTGACGTGGTGGCGACGGCCGGCGATGACAAGGGGGGTCGGGGGAGCCGGGAGGGACAGGAGGACAGGCTACAAGCCGCGCACGACGTCGATGGCCTGCTCGATGCGCTCCACCGCGTGCACGGTCAGGCCTTCGATCGGCCGCTTGGGTGCGTTGGCCTTGGGCACCACGGCGACGCTGAAGCCCAGCTTGGCGGCTTCTTTGAGCCGCTCCTGGCCGCGGGGTGCCGGGCGCACCTCGCCGGCCAGGCCGACTTCACCAAAGGCCACGAAGCCGCGCGGCAGCGCCTTGCCGCGCAGGCTGCCCTGGATCGCCAGAAGCACCGCCAGGTCGGCCGCCGGCTCGCCGATGCGCACGCCGCCGACGGCGTTGACGAACACGTCCTGGTCCATGCAGCTGACGCCGGCGTGGCGGTGCAGCACCGCCAGCAGCATCGCCAGGCGGTCGCG
>JANMVM010000417.1:0-23670 GCA_031392695.1 Rubrivivax sp. | reverse complement strand
CAGGATCCGCAAGCGCGGCACCCAGGAGACGATCGCGACGGTGACGATCTCGGCCGGCGTGGCGGCCTGCCTGCCGGGTGACGATGCAGGCAGCCTCGTCGCCGCCGCCGACGCGGCGCTGTACCGTTCCAAACAGGCCGGGCGCGACCGCGTCACGGTGGCCTGAACCTCGGTCTGGCGCGCGGTGTCGGGCCCGATCGACGGCCAGGCCGGCGCGGCGCTCAGGGCGCTTGCAGCCTGATGGCCAAGCAAACCCCGATCATGGGCACCCAGGACGCGCGCGTGGACGCCTGCATCGAGGCCGTCGCGCCCGTTGCGCAAACTCTGCTGCGGCTGATACGCAAGGCCATCCACGCCGGCGCGCCGCAGGTGCAGGAGACCATCAAGTGGGGCATGCCGTTCTTCCTGCACGCGGGCCGCATCATGGCCCACATGGCGGCCTTCAAGCAGCACGGCGCGCTCGGCTTCTGGCATGGTCGCGAAGCCGCCGACCGTAGCAAGGAAAGTCTGGCGATGGGCCAGTTCGGTCGCATCGAGTCGCGCGCCGACCTGCCCAGCGCCGCCGCGCTCCAGGCCGTGGTGCGTCAGGTGCGTGCGCGCATGGATGCCGGTGGCGTGATGCCGCGCGCGCCCAAGTCGCGGGTCAAGGCCGGCGCAGTCCCGCGCAGTCGAGTCTGAAAGCAAAGCGCCCCGCACGGGCAGGGCGCTGGGCGCTGGGCGGGCGCGGCGGCTGCCGCGCCGGATCCGAGCTTATTTCTTCGCGGCGCTGGCAGGGGCTGCCGCGGCAGCGGGCTTGCCATCCTTGCCTTCCTTGGCAGCCTTGGCAGCGGCGGCCTTGTCGGCCTTGGCCTTCTTGTCTTCGGCTTCCTTGGCGGCAGCCGCGGCCTTCTTCTCTTCCTTGTCCTTCTTGGCCATGGCCTTCTTGTCTTCGGCGGTCATCGGCGCGGCCTTGGCCGGGACGGGGGCCGGCGCGGGGGCCATGGCGGGCTTGGCGGCCTCGACCTTGGCCGGCGTGGCGGCGGTGGCGGGGACCGCCGGCGTTGCGGGCTTGGCTCCGGCAACGGCCGGGGTGGCGGGGGTGGCGGGGACCGCCGGCTTGGCGGCTTCGGCCTTGGCCGGAGCGGCAGCGACACCCTTGAAGCCGGCGCCGTTGACGGTCAGGCCTTCGGCCGAGAACTTGGCGGCATTGCCTTCGCCGACGCCCTTGACGCGGTCGATGAAGTCCGGCCAGTCCTTGAAGCTGCCCTTCTTGCGTTCATCGAGGATCTTGCCGGCGATGCCGGGGCCGATGCCCTTGATGGCGTCGAGCTCGGCCGAGGTGGCCTTGTTGACGTCGACGGCCGCGAAGGCAGCAAAAGCAAACAGCGCCAGCAACAGCGCGGCGATCTTCTTGATCATGGGGTTTCCTCGGAGTGGGTGAAAGGCCTGGCGCTCAAGCGGGTTGCGCCGGCGGCGACACACGGTGTGCGCACAGCCTCAACAGTAATCGCGCCGGCTCGGTTGACAGCCATGCCTAAGACGGGGGCAACTCCGTGCGCCGCGGCAGGTCGGCGCCACGGCGCGAGCAGGTGACGGCCGCCGCCTGCGCCGCGAAGCGCGGCACGGCGTCAAGCCCGTCGCGGTCCAGGCCCGGGCGCTGCGCCCGGGGTAGAGCAGGCCCAGGTCCTCGTCGCTGACCTTGAGCAGCGCGGTGCGCGGCAGCATCCACTGCAGCGTGTCGCGCCAGCGCTGGATGCCGGGCTCGACGTTGAGGCGGATGTTGGAGTCGTAGGCGATCACGCTGCGCTGCCATTCGCGCTCGACCAGCGCGCGCTGGGTGGCGACAGTCGGTTCGACGATCAAGGCATAACTTCCGAAGTGCAATGCCTGCGCTGCGGGTACGCTGGCCAGCGCCTGCATCAGCCGGTGGCCCAGGAAGCCCTCGGCCACGGCGCCGAAGAAGGCCACCGGCTGTGCCAGCCGCGCCAGGCCAGTGGCCGCGTTCAGCGGGCTGCCGCCGACGCGCGCGTGCAGGGCGGCGCGCTGCTGCCGCGGTACGCCAACTTCGCACCCGACCGCGATCTGTTCCTGGAGGCGGCCGCGTAGCGACCGATCTCAAATCTGCACCCGGGTCCCCAGTTCGACCACCGCGTTGCCGGGCAGGCGGAAGTAGTCCACCACGCTGCCGGCGTTGCGGCTCATCGCGGCAAAGAGCTTTTCACGCCAGCCGGCCATGCCGCTGCCGGGTGTGGGCACCACCGTCTCGCGGCTCAGGAAGTAGGTGGTCTCGAAGGGCGGGATGGTCAAGCCCTGTGATGCCGCCAGAGTCAGCGCCTTTGGCACATCGGGCGTGTTCATGAAGCCGAAGTACAGCATCACGCGCCAGAAGCCGTGGCCCAGCGCCTGCACCTCGATGCGATCGTCCAGGCCCACCCAGGGCACCTCGCGGAAAACCACGGTGAGGATGACGTTGCGCTCGTGCAGCACCTGGTTGTGCTTCAGGTTGTGCAGCAGGGCCTGGGGCACGGTGGCGGGGTCGGCCACGGCGTAGACCGCGGTGCGCTCAGCGCGGTGCAGGGTCCTCAAGTCCAGCGATTCGATGAAGGGCTGCAGTTCCAGGCCTTCGCTGCGGATGCTGTCCATCAGCAGGGTGCGGCCACGCGCCCAGGTGCTCATGACCCCGAACAGCAACAGCCCCAGCGCCAACGGGAACCAGCCGCCGTCGAAGAACTTCACCGCGCATCCGGCCACCAGCAGCGCGTCGATGGCCAGAAAGAAGGCCGTGGCGCCCCAGGCCAGCGGTGCCGGCAGGCGCCAGCCCTGGCGCACGACGAAGAAGGTGAGCACGGTGGTGATCATCATCGTCAGCGTGACCGCGATGCCATAGGCGCCGGCCAGCGCCGACGAACTGCCGAAGCCCACCACCGCCACCACCACGCCGGCCAGCAGAGCCCAGTTCACGGCCGGCACGTAGATCTGCCCGGCCTCGCGCGCCGAGGTGTAGCGCACCGCCATGCGCGGCAGAAAGCCCAGCTGGATAGCCTGCTGCGTCATCGAATAGGCGCCCGATATCACTGCTTGCGACGCGATGATGGCGGCAAGAGTGGCCAGCACCAGCACGGGCAGCAACCAGGACTGCGGAAAGAGGCGGTAGAAGGGATTCTCGATGGCCGCCGGGTCGGCCATCAGCAGCGCGCCCTGGCCCATGTAGTTGATGGCCAGCGACGGCAGCACCAGGCCCATCCAGGCCCGCTGGATGGGGCGGCGGCCAAAGTGGCCCATGTCGGCGTAAAGCGCCTCGGCACCGGTGAGCGCCAGCACGATGGCGCCGACGGCGGCAAACAGGTGCCAGCCCCGTTCGGCCAGGAAGTGCAAGGCCTGCAGCGGGTTCAGCGCCGCCAGGATGGCAGGCTGCCTGACGATGTGCAGCAGACCCACGGCGGCCAGCGTCACGAACCACAGCACGATGACGGGCCCGAAGTAGCGGCCGACAAAGCCGGTGCCGCGGCGCTGCACGGCAAACAGCACCACCAGGATCGCCACCGACAACGGCATCACGTAGGGCTTGAGCGCGGGCGTCAGCAACTCCAGGCCTTCCATTGCACCCAGCACCGATATCGCCGGCGTGATGACGCTGTCGCCATAGAACAGCGTGGCACCGAAGACGCCCAGCAGCAGCAGCGCGGCGCGCAGCGCGGGCCGCTCGCTGACGGCCTGCGCGGCCAGCGCGGTGAGGGCCAGGCCGCCGCCTTCGCCGCGGTTGTCGGCGCGCAGGATCAGCAGCACGTACTTCAGCGTCACCACCAGCATCAGGGCCCAGAAGATGACCGACACCGCGCCGGTCAGGTTGTGCGCGTTCAGCGCCACGCCCGTGGCGGGAGCGAAGACCTCCTTCACGGTGTACAGCGGGCTGGTGCCGATGTCGCCGTAGACAACGCCGATGGCGCCCAGCGTCAGCGCGGCGGTGCCCTGGCGCTTGAGGGCGGGACGGGGCTCCATGTTGTGGGCAGGGGCAGGGGCAGCAACAGCGGGCATGGCGGACGTGACACGGGTGGCAGGGACGCCATGGTGCCGCGAGCCGCGTCAGGAACGCATATGGACACCGCCAGCGCTCTGACCAGCGCTCAGGCCGGCGTTCAGGCCAGCGCTCAGGCCGGCGGCTCGGCGATGCGGTAGCCGACGCCGGTTTCCGTCAGCAGCCGCTGCGGGTCGGCAGGGTCGGCTTCGAGCTTGGCGCGCAGCTGACCCATGTACAGGCGCAGGTAGTGCGTGTGCAGGACGAACTCGGGCCCCCACACGTCGGCCAACAACTGGCGGTGCGTCACCACCTGCCCGGCGCTGCGCACCAGGCGCGCCAGCAGCTTGAATTCGGTCGGCGTGAGGTGCACGTCGATGCCGCCCAGCGTGACGCGGTAGGCCGCCAGGTCCACCGCCAGGCCGGTGTGTTCGAAGCGCGTGACGGCCGGCTGCACCGCGCGGCCGCGGTGGCGCAGCGCCACGCGCATGCGCGCCAGCAGCTCGGCCAGGCTGAAAGGCTTGACCAGGTAGTCGTCGGCGCCGGCGTCCAGCAGGTCGATCTTGGGCCCGTCGCCGTGGCGGGCCGAGATCACGATCACCGCCGCTCCCGGCTGGCAGCGCAGCGCGGCCAGCAGCTCCTGACCGTCGCCGTCGGGCAGGCCCAGGTCGAGCAGGGCGATGTCCACGGCAGGGCTGTTGCCGGCCTGGGCCTGGACCTGAGCCTGGGCTTGTGCGTGCGCCAACAGCGCCCGCGCGTCGGCCAGGCTGGCGGCGGGCAGCACCTGGTAGCCCTCGACCTGCAAGACCTCGCGCAGCGTGGCGCGCAGTTCGCGATCGTCTTCCACCAGCAGCACGGTCAGGCTCATCGTGTCTCCTGCGGCGGTTGCTGGGGCGGCTCTTCCAGAGGCAGCGTGCACTCGAAGCTGCTGCCGCCGTGGCCGCGCGCGCGCAGCGCCAGCTCGCCGCCATGAGCGCGGGCAATGGACCGGCACAGTGCCAGGCCCACGCCTGCACCCGGGCGCAGCGCGTCGGCGGCCGGCGCCACGCCGGCTGCGGGTTCGCCGCGCTCGAAGACGCCGAACACCCGCTCCCGCCAGGCCGCTGCCACGCCGGGGCCGCGGTCGCGCACGGCCAGCAGCAGGCGGTCGCCGAGCCGGCGCGCCAGGATCTCCACCGGCGCCGTCTCACCGCCGTACTTGAGCGCGTTGTCGACCAGGTTGTCCAGCAGTTGAACCAGCAGCACGGCGTCGCAACGCAACAGCGGCAGGCCGGGCTCCAGGCGCGACTTGACGCGGCTAGCGCCATCACGCTGGCGCACGCGGCGCAGTACGCTGCCGACGATCTCTTCCACCGACTCCCAGTCCAGCTGCAAGGCCAGCCCCGGGGAATCCAGCCGCGCCAGCTGCAGCGTGTTGTCGGTCAGACGCCGCAGCTGGCTGGCTTCGTCGACGATGCTGGCGGCCAGGCGCCGCCGCTGCTGCGGTGAAAGGCGGTCGGCCTGGTCGTGCAGCGCCGAAGCCGCAGCCAGGATGCTGGCCAGCGGCGTGCGGTGGTCGTGCGAGATGGCAGCCAGCAGCGTGTTGCGCAGGCGCTGGTTCTGTGCGTCCTGGCGTGCCAGCGCCGCTGCCTGGACGGCAGCGGCGCGCTGCAGCGCCAGACCCACCTGGTCGCACAGTGCCTGCGCGTGCTGGCGCAGGGTGTCGGCATCGGCAGGTGGGGTGGGCAGCGGCACGAGCGCGGCACCCAAGACGACGCCACTGCCCCGAACCGGCAGGTACCAGGCATCCTGCTCCTCATACCAACCGCTGCCCGGGCCCAGCGCGCGCCGCTGGCGCAGGCACAACCACAGGCCTGCGGTCTGGTCGGCGTCCGCCGTGCCCAGCTGCAGGCAGGCGTCGGGGTCGTCGCGCTCGGGCAGCGCGCCGCGCAGCAGCAGCACGGTGACCGGCGCGGCGGCTGCGCCGTCGCCCAGGCTGCCCAGCGCCGTCTGCAGCGCCGTCTGCAGCGCGGCCGCGGCGGCGTGCAGGTCGTCGGCATCGCGCAGCGTGGCGGCCAGCGCCTGCAACTGCCGTGCGCGCTGCCCATGCCGTCGTTCGCTAAGCACCAACCGGCGCTGGCGCGCCATCAGCAAGGTGATGATCCAGCTCACCGACAGCAGCGTCAGCAGCAGCAGTGCATGCTGGTGCAGGTCGACCGTGAACGACCCTCGTGGCGGCACGAAGGCCCAGTTGAAAGCCAGCACGGTGGCTGCGCAGGCCGCCAGCGACATCCCCAGTGGCCACCGCAACGCCGCCAGCGCCGCGGCCAGCACCGGCAGCAGCGCCAGGTTGGCCAGGTCGACCCGGCCGTCCAGCAGCAGCATCGCCAGCCAAGCCAGGGCCCAGGCCAGCGCGCCCAGAGCCAGGCCGGCCGGACGCCGGGGATCGATGCGGCGGGGATTCATGGGCTGCATCGTGGCACGGCGGGCATCAGCAAAGCATGAGTCAAGCCAGGCCGCAGCGCTACGGTACATTGCACCGCCTTCGGCAGTCGCACCCGCTCGCCAAGTCACCGCCATGAACACCACCGAGCTCTTTCTCGTCGCGATGCTGATCGTCTTCAGCGTGCCCTACCTGCTGTGGCGCCTGGGCCGCACCGAGTACTGGGCGCCGCTGGTGGTGGTGCAGATCATCACCGGCATCCTGCTCGGGCCCGGCGTGCTGGGCGCCGCCTTCCCCGGCTACTACAACTTTGTCTTCACGCCGGCCGTGATCCAGAGCCTGAACGGCGTCGCCTGGTGGGCGGTGATGGTGTTCGTCTTCATTGCCGGCATCGAGCTCGACCTGCGCCAGGCCTGGCAGCACCGGCGCGAAAGCGGCATCACCGCCGGCCTGGCGCTGGGCGTGCCGCTGGCGCTAGGCTGCGTCGCGGCCGCGGTGATGCTGGCCACGCCGCAGGGCTGGATGGGGCCGCTGGCACAGACCTGGCAGTTCGTGGCCGGCGTCGGCATGGCCTGCTCGGTGACGGCGCTGCCGATCCTGATCCTGCTGATGGAGAAGCTGGCCATCCTGCGCCTGCCCGTCGGCCAGCGCATCCTGCGCTACGCCAGCCTGGACGACATCGCGATCTGGGGCGTGCTGGCCGTCATCCTGCTGGACTGGGGCCGCGTCGGCAGGCAGGCCTTCTTCCTGGCTGCCTTCGCGCTGCTGGCACTGGTGCTGCGCCAGCTGATGGTGCGGCTGCCGGCACGCGACCGCTGGTATGCGGCGTTGATCTGGCTGCTGGCCTGCGCGCTGGGCGCCGACTGGTGCGGCCTGCACTTCATGGTCGGCGCCTTCCTGGCCGGCGCGGTGGTCGACAGCCACTGGTTCGACCAGGAGCAGATGGACACGCTGCGCCACCACGTGCTGCTGGTGTTGATGCCGGTGTTCTTCCTCAGCACCGGGCTGCGCACGCAGTGGGGGCTGCCGGGTGAAGGCGGTGGCCTGGCGGTGTTCGTGGCGGCAGCCTGGCTGCTGCTGGTCAGCATCGCCGGCAAGCTGATCGGCGTGCACGTCGCCGGCCGCGTGCTGAAGTGGCAGCCCGGCGAGGCCAGCCTGATCGGCTGGCTGCTGCAGACCAAGGCGCTGATCATGATCATCTTCGTCAACGTGCTGCTGGACAAGCAGATCATCACTGCGATGAGCTTCACCGCGCTGCTGCTGATGGCCGTGGCCAGCACCATGCTGACGGTGCCGCGCGTGACGCCGATGCTTGAACGCATGAAGGCGGTGCTGGCGCGGTCGAGCTGAGCGGCGCCGCTATCCTCGGCGCATGAACCGTGCCGACGAAGAACCCCGCGACGCCTGGGTGGTGGTGTGGGCCTGCTTCGTGGCGCTGGCGGTGATCTTCGGCGTCTCGTACTCCTTCGCCGCCTTCTTCCAGCCTTTCAGCACCGAGTTCAGCGCCCAGCGCGCCGACGTCTCGCTGGTGTTTGGCCTGTCGGGGCTGATCTACTTCGTGCTCGGCGCCGGCGCCGGCATGCTGGCCGACCGCTACGGCCCGCGCGTCGTCACCGGCAGCGGCATGGTGCTGATCGGCCTGGGCCTGCTGGCCAGCAGCTGGGCGACGTCATTGACGACGGTGGTGGTGGCCTACGGTGTCGGCGTTGGTGTCGGCATCGGCCTGGTGTACGCGCCCAGCATCGGCTGCGTGCAGCCGTGGTTCACGCGCCGGCGCGGCCTGGCGGCGGGCATTGCCAGCGCCGGCATCGGCGCCGGCACGCTGCTGGTGCCGCTGGTGGCAGCGGCGCTGATCGACGCGCTGCAGTGGCGCGTCACGCTGCGCCTGCTGGCGCTGGGCGTGCTGACGCTGGGCCTGGGCGCCACGATGCTGTTGCGCCGCGCGCCGGCGGCCACTGCGCGCGGCGCGCAGCCGGCCGGTGGCTTGACGCTGCGCCAGGCGCTGGCCACGCCGCGCTTTCGCTGGCTCTATGCGATGACGCTGCTCGGTGCGCCGAGCATGTTCATCCCCTTCGCCCACGTCTCGGCCGCGGCGCGCGATCTGGGCGTGACGGACGCGCGCGCGGTCGGCCTGGTGGGCCTGATCGGCATCGGCAGCCTGTGCGGGCGCTTTGCCATCGGCGCTTTGGCCGACCGCATCGGCCGCGCGGTGACGCTGGTCATGGTCCAGGCCTCGCTGGGCCTGGCCTTCCTGCTCTGGGCCGGCGCCGGCGGTTACGCGGCGATGGCGGTGTTCGCGCTGTGGATGGGCTTGAGCTACGGCGGCATCGTCTCGCTGCTGCCGGCGTTGTGCATGGACTTCTTCGGTGCGCGCGCGGTGGCCTCGGTCATCGGCACGCTGTACACCGGCGCGGCGCTGGGCAATCTGGCCGGCCCCTGGCTGGCCGGCGCGGTGTTCGACGCCACGCACAGCTACGCCGGCGTGGTCTGGGGCTGCCTGGCGCTGTCGGCGCTGTCGACGGTGGCGGGCTGGCTGGCGGTGCGTCCGCCGCGCGACTGAGGCTCGGGCCTGCGGTTGCAGGTCGCGCTGGCGCCGTACGGCCCGGCTTCCGCCAATGTAGGGATGAGGGCGGGCAGCCCCATCAGAACTAGGGAGTGCAACGGCCGCGGCAGCGGCGAATAGTGGCGGCTCGTTCTTTAGTGAGGAGATCTCATGGCCAAGAAGTCCACCCCCAAAGCCGTCGCCAAGCCCGCGCGCAAGGCAGCGCGCAAGGCAACGCCCATGCCGGCAGCCGGGCGCAAGAGCGCAGGCCCGTCCAAACCCAACAAGGACGGCTTCTCGATGCCGCCGCGGCTGTTTGCGCAGGTTTCGCCGCACTCGCTGGGCGGCCTGTCGATGTTCGACTACGACGGCCCGATGGAAGGCGACATGGTCGCCAACTTCGCCTCCGACGAAGACCTCATCCTGCGCACCGCGCATGCGCTGCAGGATGCCGGCTTCGAGGTCCTGCAGCTCTCGCCCTACACCATCAACGTGTCGGCGCCCATCAGCACCTTCGAGCGCGCCTTCAAGAGCAAGATCACGCCGCACGAGTTGCGCACCCTCAAGTCCGCCGGCCGCACCGAAACGGCGACCTTCTTCAGTGGCGAGGACCCCTCGCGCTTCGGGCTGCTTTCGGCGCAGGGCACGGCGTTCGAGAACCTCATCGAAGGCGTGGCCATCGAAGAGCCGCGCTACTACTTCGCCACCAGCCCTTACGCGCCGCGCAAGGCCTACTGGCACCTCGACGTGCCGCAGGATGTGTCCCTGGGCTGCAACGCTGACAAGGCCCACCGCAGCGGCATCACCGGCCGCGGCGTGCGCGTGGCGATGGTCGACAGCGGCCACTTCGCGCACCCCTTCTTCGCCTCGCGCGGCTACCGCGTGCTGGCCGTGACGCTGGGGCCCGGCGCCGTCAATGCAGCCACCGACGACAACGGCCACGGCACCGCCGAGTCAGCCAACATCTTTGCCGTCGCGCCCGACGCCGAGCTGATGCCGGTGAAGATGAACTTCGCCAACTCCACCGGCGCCTTCAATGCCGCCGTGGCGCTCAACCCGCAGATCATCACCTGCAGCTGGGGGTCGGACATCCGCAGCGGCCCGCTCAGCCCGGCCAACCAGGCGCTGGCGGTGGCCATTGCAGACGCCGTGGCGCGCGGCATCATCGTCGTCTTCTCGGCCGGCAACGGCCACTTCGGCTTCCCCGGCCAGCACCCCGACGTGATCTCCGCCGGTGGCGCCTTCCTCGACGCCAACGGCACCTTGCGCGCCTCGGACTACGCCAGCGGCTTTGCCAGCCCGATCTACGCCGGCCGCAACGCGCCCGACCTGTGCGGCCTGGTGGGCATGCGGCCGCGCGCGGCCTACATCATGCTGCCGCTGCAGCCCAACTGCACCATCGACATCGACCTCGCCGGCGGCACCCACCCCAACGCCGACGAAACCGCCAACAACGACGGCTGGGCCGCCATCAGCGGCACCTCGGCCGCGGCACCCCAACTGGCCGGCGCGGCGGCGCTGGTGCGCCAGGCCTGCGCGCGGCTGACGCCGGCCGAGGTGCGCGACATCCTCGTGCGCACCGCCGTCGACGTCACCACCGGCAACTGCAACCCGGCGTCTTCGGGTGCTGCCGCTAGCGTCGGCACCGACCTGGCCACGGGCTCCGGCCTCGTCGACGCCAATGCGGCGGTGCTGGTGGCCAAGGTGCGCTGCCTGGGGCCGATCCGGCCTCCGATCGTGCCCATCCTGCCGCCAGTCACGCCGCCGATCGTGCCGCCGGTGCGGCCACCGATCACGCCACCCATCGTGCCGCCGGTGCGGCCGCCCATCCTGCCGCCGATCCGGCCTCCGATCCGGCCTCCGATCCTGCCGCCGATCCGGCCGCCCATCCTGCCCATTCAGCCGATTCGGCCGATCCAGCCGGTGCGGCCGCCGATCCAGCCCATTCAGCCCATCCAGCCCATCCGGCCCCCGATTCAGCCCCCGATCCGACCGCCCATCCGTCCCGTGGGACCGGGCCCCGTCAACGCCGGCTTCGCTGAAGCCACGGAAGACGGTGGCCAGGGCAGTTCCTTGAGCGCCGAGGACGTGGCGGCGCTCGAGGACATGGTGATCAAGGGCAAGATCGACCCGCTGGGTTGAGCCGCTGGACGCCGACGATGCGCGTGCTGCTGGTCCACGTGCCCTGGGGCGCACTTGAGCGCCCCGCGCTCGGCCTGGCGCTGCTGCAAGCGGCGCTGCAGCGCGACGGCGTGGACTGCAGCACCAGTTATCTCAATCTGCGCCTGGCCGACCGGCTGGGAGCAGAGCTCTACGGCTGGATCACCCACGAGCTGCCGCACATCGCCTTTGCCGGCGACTGGATCTTCACCGAGGCGCTGTATGGCGCCGACGCCAGGCGCGACGCGCTCTACATCGAC
The DNA here is from genome assembly GCA_031392695.1 of Rubrivivax sp. GTDB lineage: Bacteria > Pseudomonadota > Gammaproteobacteria > Burkholderiales > Burkholderiaceae_C > Rubrivivax. Next base: position 12,292 of record JANMVM010000417.1, on the reverse strand, counting down.
GAGGTGCTGCGCACCGAGTGGCAGCTGCCCGAATCGTCCATCCAGCGGCTGCTGCAGGCCCGCGCCGCGGTAGAGCCGTTCATGCAGGACGCGCTGGCCAGCCACGACTGGGGCGCCTTCGACCTGGTGGGCTTGACCTCGACCTTCGAGCAGAACATCGCGGCGTTGGCGCTGGCCAGCCGGCTCAAGGCGCTGTACCCGCGGCTGCGCACGGCGTTCGGCGGCGCCAACTGGGAAGGCGCGATGGGGCAGGAGTACCACCGCCACTTTGCCTGCGTCGACTTCGTGTGCTCGGGCGAGGCCGACGTCAGCTTCCCGCGCCTGGTGGCGGCGCTGGCCGGGCCACCGCGCCTGCTGCAGCGCCGGCTGGCGGGCATCGAGGGCCTGGTCTACCGCGACCGCAGCGGCGCCAGCGTGGCCACCGGGCCGGCCGACCCGGTGGAGCAGATGGACACGCTGCCGGTGCCGTCCTACGAGCCCTACTTCAGCCAACGCCAGGCCAGCAGCGCGGCGCTCGAGGTGTCGCCGGTGCTGCTCTTCGAGGCCTCGCGCGGTTGCTGGTGGGGCGCCAAGTCGCACTGCACCTTCTGCGGCCTCAACGGCCATTCGATGGGCTATCGCTCCAAGAGCCCGGCACGCCTGCTCAGCGAGCTCGAGCACCTCATCGGCCACTGGCCCTGCCCGACCATCGAGGCCGTCGACAACATCCTCGACATGGGCTACTTCGACACCGTGCTGCCGGTGCTCGAACAGCTCGATCTGCCCGGGCCGGTGTTCTTCGAGGTCAAGGCCAACCTCAAGCGCCACCACGTGGCGGCGCTGCAGCGTGCCCGCATCACGCGCATCCAGCCCGGCATCGAAAGCCTGAGCGATCATGTCCTCAAACTCATGCGCAAGGGCACCACGGCGCTGCGCAACGTGCAGCTGCTCAAGTGGTGCCGCGAGTACGGCGTGGCCGTGGACTGGAACCTGCTGTACGGTTTTCCGGGCGAGACCGACGACGACTACAGCGCCATGCTGACGCTGCTGCCCAAGCTCAGCCACCTGCAGGCGCCGGGCGCCTGCGGCTCGATCCGGCTCGACCGCTTCAGCCCATACTTCCAGCACCCGGCGTCCTTCGGCCTGCACAGCGTGGAGCCGCTGCCGGTCTATCGCTACCTCTATCCGGTGCAGGGGCTGCGCCTTTCAGAGGTCGCGTACTACTTCACCTTCCAGTACGAAGACCACTGCCGAGCCAGTGCGCGCGCCCTTGACGCGGCGCACCTGGCCGATGCCCAGCGCGCGGCCCCCGACAACGGCACCCTGCAGGCCCTGCCCTGCGTCGACGGCGGGCTGCAGCTGCACGACACGCGGCCGGTGGCGCAGCGGCCCACGCTGCGGCTGTCGGCGATGCAGCGGGTGGTGCTGACCCGCATCGACGAGGTGGCCTCGCTGCGCCAGGTGATGCAGGCGCTGCACGCCGCGTTTCCCGGCGAGCAGTACGATGCCGAGCAGGTGAGTCAATTCCTCGATCAGATGGTGGGCCTGGGTATCGTGCTCAAAGAGACCGTGGACGGTGGCGTGCACTACCTGAGCCTGGCGCTGATGTCGCCGCGGCTGCGCCCGGCGCTCGAGTTGAGCAGCCGCCGGCGCACCCCCATCACCGTGCCGGTGCTGCCGCTGCCGGAGGCACTCCAGCCGGCCCAAGTCCCTGTCGCTATCCCGGCACCGGTCCAGGCCCAGGTGGCCCATGCCTGAAACCAAGCCCTTCAGCGCCCAGGTGCTGCTGGCGCACAGCGCCGCCGCCGGCCGTGCGCCCGAGGCGACCGAGCGTGTGCGCAATGCCTTCATGGCGCTCGGCTTCGAGGTCGGCCCGTGCGTGGGCGACAGCTTCGCCATCGCGGGCCGGGCGCAGGACTTCCGCGCCATCTTCGGCGTCAAGCTGGCCAGCGCGCGCGGCGGCGTGGCCGTCGACGGGCGGCCACCCGCCGAGGCCGGCCTGCCGCTGCACCGGCTGTCGGCCTCGCTGCAGCCGCTGGTTTCGGCGGTGGTGTTTTCAGAGCCACCGGCATTCGGGCCCGGCGCACCCTGACACCGCCATGGGCTGCTGCCCGCGCTGCGACCTGGAGCGTGAATGGCGCCGCCTGGCGCACTCACCGCTGCTGCAGCGCGGCGGCTTGGCCCTGTTCGAAGGCCTCTTCGATGCGCCCGTGACCCAGGCGCTGTGGGCCGAGTCCCGGCAGGGTCCGCGTCGCAGCGATCTGCAGCCGCCCGGCGACACCGAGCAGGTGCGCGGCGGCGCGCCGGCGCGCCGCCTGAGCTCGGTGGCCGGCGGCGCACTGCAGCAAAGCCTGTACGGTCACCCCGAGCTGCTGGCGTTGCTGGCGCAGCAGGTCGGCAGCCCCGTGCGGCCCTGCGGCGAACGTGCCAGCTACTCGGTCTACGACAGCGCCGGCGCCCACCTGGACCTGCACCGCGACGTGCCGGGCTGCGACCTCGCGCTCATCGCCTGCCTGCAGGACAGCCACGCCCAGGCCGCGGGCGGCGCCACCGACGTCTGGTTCGACGACGCGCTGACACCGCTGGGCGTGCTGCGCGAAGGCGGTGGCGGCAGGCCGACGCGGGTGGCGCTGCAACCGGGCCAACAGATGCTGCTGCACGGCGGCCTGCTGCCGCACCGCATCCGGCCGCTGGAGGCCGGGCGTCAGCGGGTGGTGTCGCTGATGTGCTTCGAAATCCTGGCCGGCTGAGGTGCAGCCGCGCCGCGGCGGCGCCAGCGCGCCGCCACCATCAGCCCCCCCACGGCCCACATCGCCCAGGTGGCCGGCTCGGGCACCGCAGCGGTGAGCAGGTAGACGATTCCGCCCGCGCCGTTGGCCGGCGAGTTGGTGACCAGGGCGTAGATCTCGCCGGCTGCGTCCTCGCCGAAGCCGTGCACCGTCAGGCCGCTGGGCAGCTGGCCGCTGGCGAACTGCGGCAGCAGGAATTCCTTGATCTCGCCCGTGATCAGGTCGGCGTAGAACAGGCGGCCGTCGGCGCGCGGCGCGCCCCCGGCCGCGGCACGCAATGCGAGGTCGCCGAAGATGTACTTGCCGTAGAGCAGCGGCATGGCGGCGCCGCGATAGACGAAGCCGCCGGTGATCGAGATGCCGTCGCCGTGGTCGTACTCGAGCGTGCCGACGGTGCCCTTGATGGGGTCGATCAGGCCGCCCGGGCTGCCCGGCGAGCGCGGCCCGATGGTGCCGGCTGCGAAGCTGCCGTTGGCGACGCGGTTGAACAGGAAGTCGCCTTCCTTGATCGCCCAGCCGTAGTTGCCGCCCAGCACCAGGCGGTCGATTTCCTCGATGTTGTTCTGGCCCACGTCGGCGACGATGATCTGGCCGTTGCCACCGAGGTCGACGCGGTCGACGGCAAAGCGGTAGGGGTTGCGAAAGCCGAGCGCGTAGATCTCGGCCACCTGGCCCGCCTGCTTGAAGGGGTTGGTGCTGGGGATGCGGTACTGGCCGTTGGCGCTGACGGCGTTGACGCTGCCCGCGGTGAGCGCCGGGTTGACGGGGTCGATGCGGATCATCTTGCCCAGCGGCGTGGCCAGGTTCAGCGCGTTGCCCAGCGGGTCGAGGTGGCTGGCGCCGACGTCGTTGGCGTTGCCGCCATCGCCCAGGCCGAGGTAGAGGAAGCCATCGCTGCCGAAGGTGATGGTACCGCCGTTGTGGTTGCCCGCGTTCTTGCCGAACGACACCACCTCGCGACGCGAGTTGGCGTCGACGACGCCGCCCACCATCTTCCACTCGTTGACGACGTTCATGTAGTTCTGCGTCGCCCCGTTCGGCGCCGCGAAGGCCGGCGCACCGCCCGCCGGGATGAGCTCGCTGTTGTAGGTGTACAGCGTGCCCAAGCCAGCGCTGCCGGCGGTGTTGAAGCCGGGGTGGAAGGCCAGGCCCAGGAAGCCACGCTCGTCGTTGAAGTTGGTGGCCACCAGCGGTGGCTGCACGCGCGCCCTGATGTCCAGCGCCGGGGCCGCCAGCAGGCTGCCGTTCTGGATCACGCGCAGCAGGCCGTTTTGTTCGACCACGTACAGGCGGCTGGCGTCGCCGGGTGCAAAGGTGGCGTAGTCGGGCGCCGCCAGGCCGGTGGTTACCGGCAGCAGCGTGACGGCGATGTCGCCATGCAGGATGGCCGGTAGCACCGTGGTGGATTGCGCCGCCCCGGCCAGGCCGAGGAGCAGGGTGGCCAGGGTCCACGGTGTCATGGCGGTGCGGGTGCGGGTGCGGGTGCGGGTGCGGATGGGCGCGATTCGCATGGCTGCTTCTCCTTCAGCGTCGGCTGGGGTGCGCGGCCTGGGCCAGCGGCGTGGTGGAACAGGGGGAACAGGCGGAACAGGCGGAACAGATCGCCGGCGCTGCCCGGCGCCAACGGCTCGCAGCCACGGCCAGCAGGCCGGCCGCGAAGAGCAGCGCCTGCCCGGGCTCGGGCACTGCGGTGATGTTGTCCAAGCCCAGCGTGGCCACCACCGCCTCGCCCGGGAAGGCCGCGGTGCTGCTGTGGAACAGGCGCAGCTGCTGCGTGTCGGCCAGCGTGGCCGAGGCCTGGCCGCCGAGGGCGCTGCTGTCGAGTGCAAAACTCACCGCCATCCAGCCGCTGCCCACGGGCACGTGGACGGCGCTGCTGGACACTGCCGTGGCGCCGGGCGGACCGCTCAGGAACAGCCGCAGGTCGAGATCGGTGATGCCGAAGTTCTTGACGTCGAGCGTGATGTGGTCGACCCCGGCGGCGCTGTAGTTGCCAGCCCAGGCCGCACCGGCGATCACCGTGAGCCGGCTGCCGGCGCCCAGGCCCCCGGTCGAGACCAGCGACAGGTAGCCGTCCCCGGCCCCTGCCGGGCCGCCACTGGGCACCACGGTGGGCGGGATGATGCTGGCCAAGCCAGCCACCCAGCCTTCAGCGGTGGCGGACTGGAAGCTGTCGCGCTGGCCCCAGGTCAGCGCCGCTGCCGGCCCGGCCGCCGCCAGCGCCAGCACCGCCATCGCCCACCGCTTGCATCGGCTGCCCATGGAATCTCCCCCGTGCGGCAACCCACGACGGGCTGCTGTGCTGGTGGGTATACGGCGTGCGTCGCGGCTCGATTCCGCGACCCCTGTGTTTCAGGCTGTGAGCCCGCCCACCAGTCGCTCGCGCACCTCGCGGGTGTGCAGCGGCAGCACGACCACGTCGCCCGGCTCGGCCCAGGCCAGCAGCGCCAGCGCTGCGGCCTGCTCGTCGCCCCCGTGCGCGATGCGGTCTGCGGCCAGGCCGGCCTGGCGCAGCGCCTGCTCGATGATCGCCGGCACGGCGCCCAGGGCCCTGCCGCGCAACATGAGTGGCAGCTCCTTGATCAGCACGCGCTGCGGATCGAAGGCCGCCGCGGTGCGTGCCAGCTCGGCGATGGCCTCGTCGCTGCGGTTGCCGGCCTGGCCCAGCAGCAGCGCCAGGCGCCGCGGCTGCAGCGTCCGCGCCACCGTGAGCAGCTGCGCCAGGCCGTCGGGGTTGTGGGCGTAGTCCACCAGCACCACGGCGCCGCGGTGGCGATGGCGTTCGAGCCGGCCCGGGTTGTGCCGGGGCTCGGCGCCGAAGTCCAGCAGCACGCCGCGCACCGCATCCAGCGGCCAGCCGAGCAAGCCCGCGGTGAGCGCCGCGGCGGCCAGGTTCTCGATGTTGAAGCCCGCCGCGCCGCCCAGGGTCAGCGGCATCGCGGCCACGGCGCCGAGGTCGTGCTCGGTGCCATGCAGGCTGAGCACCAGTCGACCGTCACGCGCGCCGCAGGTGCTGCCGCCGCGCTGGCGCAGCACGCTCGGGATGCTGGCATCGGCGTCGCGTGCGAACAGCGCCCAGGTCGCTGCCACCGCATGGGGCAGCTGCACGGCGGCGCGCAGCAGCGTCTCGTCGGCACCGTTGAGCACCAGCCAGCCGGCGTCGGCGACGGCATGCGCCAGCACCAGCTTGAGCGCGGCGATGTCGGCCACGCTGTCGATGCCCGATTCGCCGAGGTGATCGGCGCTAACATTGGTGATGAGCGCCACGTCGGCCCGCCGCACCGCCAGGCCGCGGCGAAGCAGGCCGCCGCGCGCAGTCTCCAGCAGCGCCACCGTGACCGCCGGGTGACGCAGCACGACGCGGGCGCCGGCCGGGCCGGCGTAGTCGCCGCTGGCCACGACCTCGTCGCCCACGACCACCGCCTCGGTGCTGCACAGGCCCGGCGTCAGGCCCGCCGCGCGGGCCATCGCAGCGAGCAGCCGCGTCGTCGTGGTCTTGCCGTTGGAGCCGCTCACCAGCACCTTGGGCACGCCGTGCAGCCGCGGCCACGGCACATCCATCGCCAGCGGCAGCGCGGCGCGCGCGAACACCACGCTGCCGGCGCCTTCGCCGATCGACACCGTGTCGTCGTCTTCCAGCCAGGGCAGATCGCGCTCGGCCGCCGCGGCGGCCAGGCGCGCCAGCGGGCGTGAGACCTCGGCCGCGGCGCGCGCCCTGAAGTGCGCTGCGGCGTCGGTGCTGGCCGTTTGCGCCAGCGTGAAGCCGGCTGCGGCGTGGGCGGCGTGGGCGGCGGCGGCGCGCTCCCAGGCCCATTCGTTGACTTCGGTGGCCGTGAAGAGGGCCCGCGCCGGTGCGGCAAAGGCCAGCATCACGCCGCCCGCGTGGGCCTGCACGCGCGGCAGCGGCGCAGGCCAGCCGAGCCGGCCGCACATCGACACCACCTGCGCAAGCCAGCGGCCGTGCGCCGCGCCGTCGGCCGCGGCCGGGCCCAGCGGCACCAGCACCACCGCCGGGCCGCCCTGATAAAGGTTGGCGCCGGTCAGGCGGCGCGATTCGTCAAAGGCGTGCTGGGCTTCGGCGTGACTTGGCACCGTCAGGCCCAGGCCCGGGCCGAGCACTGCGGCGGCGCCATCAGTCGGCCGCCTCGCCGACGAAGCGCAGGCCGCGCTCGTCGCGCACGAAGCCGGCGGCCAGCGGTACGCCGTCGTCGGGCGTCGCGGTCTCCAGGCTCGTGTCCGCCGGCTCGGCTGGCCGGTTCGCCGGGGAACCCGCCGCGCCGGCGCGGTGGAGCCCGCCTTCAGGCTTGAACTTGATGACCTGCTTCCAGCTGCGCGTCAGCGCGTCGGCAAACACCAGCAGCAGGTCGCCGGGCTGGCCCATGCGCAGCGCGGCATCGATGGCTTCCTGCTCGTCGGGGATGACCGTGATCGCGCCATCGGGCACGCCCTGCTCGCGCAGCACGGCGGCGATCATCTGCGGCACCTCATCAGGCGCGCGGCCACGCAAGCCGTCGTCGCGGCGGCAGACGTAATGGTCGAAGCGGCCGGCCACCGCCAGCGCGATGTCGCGCAGGTCCTCGTCGCGCCGGTCGCCCGGCCCGGCGACAACCACGATGCGGCGCCCGCGCACGTCCAGGCGCTGCGCCAGGTCGGCCATCACGCCCACCGCGTGGGCGTTGTGGGCGTAGTCGAAGATGACCTTGAAGGGATGCTCGTCCCACACGTTCATGCGCCCCGGGGCCTGGAAGAAGGTGCTGTCGAAGGTGCGCAGGCCTTGGCGGATGGCGTCGAGCTTGATGTCCAGGCTGAAGGCCATCGCGGCGGCGAACATCGCGTTGCTGACGTTGTGCATGGCGCGGCCCTCGAGCGTGGCCGGGATCAGGTGCGTCCACATCAGCGGGATGTGACGGCCCTTGTCGTAGAGCGTGATCATCTGGCCGTTGACGCCGGCTTCGAGTGCGCAGGCTCGGCCGCCGGCGCGGATGTGCTCGCGCACCACCTCATGTGCCAAACCCGGCTGCGGGTTGACGGTGACGTAGCACAGCGCCTTGGCGTCGGTGTGGGCGCTCATGCGGATGACGTTGTCGTCGTCGGCGTTGAGCACCGCGCAGTCGCGCGCCACCTCGACCACGATGCGCTTGACTTCTGCCAACTGCTCCAGGGTGTCGATGCCCTTCATGCCGAGGTGGTCGCTCTTGACGTTGAGCACCGCGCCGACGTTGACGAATGGCACGCCCATGCCGGCGCGCAGCAGGCCGCCGCGCGCCACTTCGAGCACCGCGATGTCGATCTGGGGGTCGGCCAGCACCATGCGTGTGGCCACCGGGCCGGTCATGTCGCCCTCCACCGTGCGCTGGCCGTCGATGTAGACGCCGTCAGTCGTCGTCAGCCCCGGCGTGTAGCCGGCCATCTTGGTGATGTGCGCCAGCATGCGCGCCGTCGTCGTCTTGCCATTGGTGCCGGTGACGCAGGCGATCGGCACCCGCGCCGCAGTGCCGGGCGGGAACAGCATGTCGATGACCGGCCCGGCGGCGTCGCGAGCGGTGCCCTCGCTGGGCGCCACGTGCATGCGAAAACCCGGCGCGGCGTTGACCTCGCAGATGCCGCAGCCGGCGTTCTCCACTGCCTTGTAGCTCTCGGTGATGTCGGGGCACAGGAAGTCGACGCCGCCGACATCGAGGCCGATGGCGGTGACGGCGCGCACCGCCATTTCGCGGTTGTCGGGGTGGATGATGTCGGTGACGTCGGTGGCGGTGCCGCCGGTGGACAGGTTGGCAGTGCTGCGCAACAGCACCTCCTGCTCGTCGGCCGGGATCGAGTCGGGCGACAGGCCCTGGCGGTTGAGCATCAGGTCGGCCTGCGCGTCGAGCTCGATGCGCGTCATGACCTTCTCGTGGCCGACGCCGCGCCGCGGGTCGCGGTTGACGAGCTCCACCAGCTGCCGGATGGTGTGGGCGCCGTCGCCGATGACGCGCCCCGGCGTGCGCCGGGTGGCGGCGATGAGCTCGCCGTTGATCACCAGCAGGCGGTGGTCCTCGCCGCTCAGGTAGGTCTCGACGATGACGCTGCTGCTGTGCTCGGCCGCGGCGGCAAAGCCGGCACGCACGTCCTCCTCGTTCTTCAGGCCGATGGAAATGCCGCGGCCGTGGTTGCCGTTGTAGGGCTTGGTGACCAGCGGGTAGCCCAGCCGCTCGGCTGCGCGCAGCGCGCGCTCGACGCTGCGCACCAGCTCCTGGCGCGGCACCGGCAGGCCGCAGTTGGCGAGGATCTTGTTGGTCTCTTCCTTGTCCTGCGCCAGCTCGACCGCGATGTAGCTCGTGCGGCCGGTGACGGTGGCCTGGATGCGCTGCTGGTACTTGCCGTGGCCGAGCTGGATCAGGCTCTGCTCATTGAGGCGCAGCCAGGGGATGTCGCGCTCGATCGCGGCCTTGACCAGTGAGGCCGTCGACGGGCCCAGCGCGCGGCGCTGGGCGTAGCGGATGTAGTCGTCGCGCGCGCTCTTCCAGTCCCAGTCCTCGGGCACCGTGGCGGCGGGGCGGATGTCCAGCGGCAGCAGCGAGCACAGCAGCCGGATCGCCAGCTCGCCGGCTTCGATGCCTTCGTCGCGCTGCGCGTACTCGTAGACCACGGTGTAGACGCCGGCGCGGCCATCGGGCACGTCCAGGCTGCGCGTCTTGCCGAAGCTCACGTCCTCGCCGGCGATGTTCTGCAGCTCGATGGCGACGTGCTCGAAGACATGGCCGAGCCAGGTGCCGTCGCGGCCGTCTTCGGGATCGCTGTCGTCGCCGCGCATGCGGCGGATGAAGCCGCCGGGCTCACGGTAGCTGCAGCCGTGCTGCTGCAGGCCCGGCAGCGCGGCCACCAGCGCGTCGACGTAGGCAGGCCCCAGCCTGCCGGTGGGCCAGGCCTCGAGCGGGCCCAGGTCCAGCACCAGCTTGATGACCGGGAAGTGGGCGTACAGCGAGGGCCCGACGTAGACATTGCGTTCGAGGATCTTCATCGCGCGGCCGCTTCCTCAGGTCTTGGGCACGTGCAGCGTGCCGGCATCGGCCAGCCGCGTGTGCAGGTTGAAGGTGGCGCCCTGGGTCAGAATGTGCAGCTTGACGCCCAGAAGGCACACCGGGCGGCCCTCAGTGATACTGTCCATCGACGAGAAGTCGACCTCGGCCGCGTCGACCACCGTGATGGCGCCCGAACCTTCGACATGCACGGTGTTGTCGGGCGCGATGAAGGCCGCCGTGTCCTCGTCCAGGCCGATGCCCACCGCGAAGGGGTTGTAGGCCAGCGCCGTGAGCAGCCGGCCCAGGCGGTCGCGCTGGCGGAAGTGCTGGTCGATGATGAAGCGGTTGGTCAGCCCCAGGCCGGCGGCCAGGCGCACGCTGCCGGCAACCGGGGTGCTGCCCTCGGCACCGTTGGCGATCATGTGCTCGCTGATGAAGGCCGCGCCGGCGCTGGTGCCGGCCACCGGCACGCCGGCGGCGTTCATCACGCGCACCGCCTTGGCGATGGCGGTGCCGCCGAGCAGCGTGCTCAGGCGCAGCTGGTTGCCGCCGGTGAAGAAGACGCCGCTGGCGCGCTGCAGGCGGTCCAGGCGGGCCGGCTCCTCGCAGTCGCGCCGGGTGTCGAAATCCAGCGCCGTGACGCGCGCCGCACCCAGGTCGGCAAAGATGCGCTCGTAGCGCGGCCCGGTGGCGCGCAGCTGGCTCGCGGCTGGGATGACGACGATGTCGGCCTGGTCGCCGCCCGCAAGCTGCACGAAGCGGCGCAGGATGGCCGGTGCGTTGTCTTTTTCTTCAGCCCCGCCGATGGGGATGATCCACCCGCGCTGCTGGCCCTCGGCCACTTTGCTGGCGCACATCCTTCAGATCCTGATTTCCATGCCCGGATGATGCCAGGGCCACGGCGCGGCAATCAGTCGACCTTGGCCCCCGAAGCCTTGACCACGCGCGCCCACTTGGCCGACTCGGCGGCAATGAAGCGCACGAATTCCGGCGGCGTCATGCCGCTGGGAATCGCGCCCTGCGACAGCAGCCGGTCTTTCATGGTCGGCAGTGCCAGCGCCTTGGCGGTTTCCTGCTGCACGCGGCTGACCACGTCGGGCGGCGTGGCAGCGGGAGCCAGCAGGCCGAACCAGGAACTCGCCTCGTAGCCCTTGAGCGTGGGGCCGCCCACCTCTTCGATGGTCGGCACCTCGGGCAGCGCGCCCGAGCGCGCGCCGCTCGTCACCGCCAGCGCCTTGAGGCGGCCGCTCTTGATGTGCGGCATGGCGCTGGGCAGGTTGTCGAACATCAGATCGACGTTGCCGGCCATGAGGTCGATCAGCGCCGGGCCCGAGCCGCGGTAGGGCAGGTGCAGCATGAAGGTGCCGGTCATGCTCTTGAACAGCTCACCGGCGAGGTGGATGCTGGTGCCGTTGCCCGAGCTGGCCATGTTCAGCCGCCCGGGGTTGGCCTTGAGCGCACGCACCAGGTCCTGCACCGACTTGACCTTGTACTTTTCGGCGCTGGCCGGGTTCATCACCAGCACATTGGGCACCCCGGCCACGAGCGTGATGGGCGCGAAGTCCTTCACCGCGTCATACGGCATCTTGGGGTACAGGCTCGGGTTGATGGCGTGCGTGCCCACGGTGCCCATGAGCAGCGTGTAGCCGTCGCCGCCGGCATGAGCGACCTCGGCCGCGCCGGTGTTGCCGCCGGCGCCGGGCCGGTTGTCGACCACGAAAGGCTGGCCGAAGACGCGCTGCAGCTCAGGCGCCAGCGCCCGCGCCAGGATGTCGGTGGTGCCGCTGGCGGCAAAAGGCACGACGATGCGCACGGCCTTGCTCGGCCAGGCGGCTTGCGCGCGGGCCGGCAGCGGGGCCAGCGGCGCGAGTGCGGCGGCGGCGGCGGCGATCAGGTCACGGCGGTTCAGGGTCATGGGCGCGGTCCTTGGTGGGCAGGCGAGCGAGTGTGCCGCCAGCCGGCGCTGCCGCCAGCCGGGGCATCCCTAGACGCGGTGGCGACTGTCACGGTCACGGCGCGATCACATCTTGAGCTCAAGCAGCGACGGCCTGTCAGGGCGCGCCGCGGCCCGCGGCCGACAGGCAGCCATCGGCGCTCTGCATGGGCGCCGTGGTCATCGACCGCCCGGCTCGCAACGACCCCTGGTGGCGCATTGTTCCGACACCTTCGAAAGGCCCTTCATCATGTTCACCCGCACTCTCATCGCCACCACCGCCATCGCCTGGGCCGCCACCGCGGCCGCTGCCGGCGAAGCCACGCCCGACCACCCGATGGCCTTCGCCTCGAAGCTCAGTCGCGCCGCGGTCCAGGCCGGCGCGCTGCAGGCCCAGGCCGCCGGCCTCGTCGAGTAGGGCGAGCTGCTGCCGGTGGCGCCGGCCGAGCGTAGAGCGCTCACCCGCGCCCAGGTCAAGGCCGAGACGCTCGAAGCCATCCGCGTCGGCGCCATCAGCAAGAACGAACACAACAGCTTCCCCTGTGCCGGCAGCTGGAGCTGATCCGCAGTGCCGGCGAGCGCGCGCTGTC
>JANMVM010000409.1:0-2432 GCA_031392695.1 Rubrivivax sp. | reverse complement strand
TTCGGTGGTGCTGGGCCGGCGCGTCTTGATGCGGCCGTCGAGCGGGCGGCGCTTTTCCACCACGTCCATGCGACCGAGCAGCTTGATGCGCGAGGTCATCGCGCTCATCACCGTCAGCGGCACCTGGTAGACGGTGTGCAGCACGCCGTCGATGCGAAAGCGGATCGCGCCCATGTCGCGCCGCGGCTCGAGGTGGATGTCGCTGGCGCGCTGGTCGAAGGCGTAGCCCCACAGCCAGTCCACCACCTGCACCACGCCCTGGTCGTTGGCGTCGAGCGTCTTGCTCGTCTTGCCCAGTTCCACGAGCTGCTCGAAGCTCGCGCTGGTGGCGTTCTCGCCGCTCTTCTGCGCCGCGCGCACGCTGCGCGCCAGGGCATAGAACTCGGTCGTGTAGCGGCGCAGGTCTTCGGGGTTGGCCACCACGAGCTTGACGCTGCGCCGCGTGTGGGCCTCGATCTCGGTGACCCAGGCGGTGTCGAGCGGCTCGGCGGTGGCCACCACGACCTCGGTCGGGCTCACCGACACCGGCAGCGCGTGACGGCTTTGCGCGTACTGCACGCTCATCACGTCGGCGACGCGGCCGACGTCGACGCGCAGCGGGTCGATGCGCAGGTAGGGCAGGCGGCAGCGGCCGGCGAGCCATTCGGTGAGTTGTTCGGTGTCCAGCGCCTGGCCGCCGGTCTTGCGCAGCAGCCCGGCGCCGCCCAGGCGCACCAGGGCGTGCAGGCTCGAGGCGCCGGCCCGAAAGCGCGCCGTCACGCGCTCGGCATCGTCGGCGCTGATGAGCCCGTCCTCGCGCAGCCAGCCCAGCAGCAAGGGCCATTCGAGGCGGCCCTTTGGCAAGATCGGCAGCGACGGCAAGGCCACCGGTGCAGCGGGGGTCTTGCCTGGGGATCTGGCGGTCGCGGCGTTCATCGGGCGTTCATCGGGCGTTCATACGGCGTTCATACGGCGTTCATGGAGCATTCATGCAGCGATAGCGGTCGGCGGATCGGTCGGTGTGTAGGGCCGCACCATGCGCAGCCAGTGGCGCGCCGGCAGGTTCAGGGTGCCGAAACGCTGTTCGATCACGGCAGCCCGCGCCGCGAGTTCCTCACGCGGCGGCACCACCACACCGCGCCCGGCCACGACCACCGTGTTGCCTTCGCGCGTCGGGCGCAGGCTCCACACCTGGTCGGCGCCAAAAGCGGCAGCGATGCGCTCGATGCTGTCACGGAAGCTGGCATGGCGACCGAACAAATTGACGCTCATCAACCCGCCATCTTCCAGCACCGCGCGGCAGGCGCGGTAGAAGTCCACGTCGTCGAGCACCGGGGCCGCCGCCTCGTGGTCGTAGAGGTCGACGTGCAGCAGCCGCACGCTGCGCGGCGCGGCCTGGCGCAGCCAGTCGGCAGCGTCGCCGCGCACGACCTCGGCCTGCTGCGGCAGGTGGAACCAGCTGGCGTTGATGTCGATGACCTGCGGGTTGATCTCCACCACCGTGGTGGCCATGTGCAATTGCTGGGCCGTGAAGCGCGTGATGGCGCCGGCGCCCAGGCCGAGCTGCACGGCCTGGCCTTGGCCCAGGTCGGCGCTGGGCAACCAGAGCAGGCTGGCCAGCATGCGCTGCACGTAGTCGATCTCCACCACCTGCGGCTTCTTGATGCGCATGCCGCCCTGGATCCAGATCGTGCCCAGGTGCAGGTAGCGCACGCCGTCGGCTTCGGACAGCGTGACTTCGGGCAATTCGACGGCCGGGGCGGGGCGGGTGCGGGCACGGTTCATGGGTTCAGCAAAGTCCAGCTTGTTGGAAGGCGGCGCGCCAGGCGTCCAGCTTGCGCCCGAAGCTCCAGCTGGCATTCGCCGGGCTGCTCGAGGGCAGGCGCAGCACCGGCAGCCCGAGCGCCTGAATGTGCCGCATGGCGCGCGCCGATTCGCCCCCGTTGTGGGCCACCAGCTGCAGCCCCGGCGCGCGCCGCTTCAGGCTGGCCAGATCGTTGAGTTCGGCGTCTTCGATGGCCGCGTCGAGGCTGCCCTCGCGGCGACAGCAGGCGTAGACGTCCCACAGCCCGAGGCCGCGCCGGCGCACCTCGGCCAGGCGCTGGCGGTAGGGCAGCCGCTGCAGATCCAGGCCCCAGAGCGCGCCCAGCAGCGGCCAGAAGTGGTTGCGCGGGTGGCCGTAGTACTGCTGCGCCTGTAGCGAAGCCACCCCCGGGAAACTGCCCAGGACGACGAGCCGGCTGTGGCGCGCGAGCACCGGCGGCAGGCCTTGCAGCAACGCGCTCATGCCAACGCGCTCAAGCCAGCGCCTTGAGCCGCGGCAGGACGCGCGCCGCATTGGCCGCCGTGAAGGCAGCCGCCTCGTGCGGCGTGCAGCCGCGCAGCGTCGCCAGGACGGCGCCGATGCGCGGCAGCTCGGCCGGCTCGTTGCGGCCCTGGCCCGGCGCGTGCAC
>JANMVM010000372.1:0-3646 GCA_031392695.1 Rubrivivax sp. | reverse complement strand
TCGGCCGCGGCGCAGATCGAGTACGAGCGCCTCAGCTCGCCGTGCTTGAGCGTCAGGTACTGCCCGGGCTCGAAGCGGAAGCTGCAGGCCAGGTCGGATGGCACCTCGAAGGACACGACCATCGCGTCTTCGCCCTCGGGCAGTACCTGACGCTCAAGCACGGCGAGCTGAGGCGCTCGTACTCGATCTGCGCTGCGGCCGACGAAGGGCTGCGCGTGGGCGTGCGGCGCGTGGCGGGCGGCGCCTTTTCGAACTGGCTGCACGACAGCCTGAAGGCCGGCGACGTGGTCGAGGTGATGGAGCCGCAAGGCCGCTTCGGCGCCGCGCTGGCGCGCCGGCCGCGCCACGTGCTGGCGGTGGCCGGTGGCAGCGGTATCACGCCGATCCTGGCCATCCTGAAGACCGTGCTGGCGCAGGACCCGCGAGCCCGCTGCACGCTGCTGTACGGCAACCGCCGCGCCGCCAGCACGATGTTCAAGGAAGAGCTGGAAGACCTGAAGAACCGCTACCTGACGCGCCTGGTGCTGCATCCGGTGTTCTCGCGCGAGGTCATGGATTCACCGCTCAACACCGGGCGGCTGGACGGCGACAAGATCCAGACGCTGCTGCGCCTGGTCGGCCCGGTCGACGAGGCCTTCATCTGCGGCCCGCATGCGATGAACGACGAGGCCGAGGCCGCGCTGCTGGCCGCCGGCATCGCACCCGAGCGCATCCACGTCGAGCGCTTCGGCATCCCGCCGTCGGCAGCCGACGCCACGCTGCACGAGCCCAAGCCTGGCGATGCCACCACCGCAACCATCACCATCGTGCGCGACGGCCTGACGAGCGACGTGGCCTTCCAGCCCAGCGACGAAAGCATCCTGGCCGCCGCCGGCCGCGCCGGGCTGGAGGTGCCCTACTCCTGCCGCTCGGGGGTGTGCGCGACCTGCCGCGCCAAGCTGCTGCAAGGGCGGGTGCGCATGGACCGCAACTTCGCGCTCGAGAAGTCCGAGCTCGACGCCGGTTTCGTGCTCACCTGCCAGGCCCACCCGCTGACCGAGCGCGTGGTGGTGTCATTTGACGAACGCTGACGCACAGCGTGGCACGCCCGCGATCGGCCGGTTTCGATCTGCAGCGCGAGCAGATGCTCGCGGCGGCTGCGCAGCTCTTCGCCACGCGCGGCTACACCGCCACCTCGATGAAGGATGTGGCGGCCGCCTGCGGCGTCTCCAAGGCCACGCTGTACCACTACGTGCTCGACAAACACGAGCTGCTGGTGCAGATCACGCGCGGCCATGTGGCGCGGCTCGAGGCGCTGGTGGCGCTGGTGCAGGCGCGCTCGTTGCAACCGTCGGCGCAGCTGCGCGAGTTGATCCTGCAGTTCATGCAGGCCTACGCGCATGCCCGACACGAGCACCGCGTGCTCACTGAAGATGTCAAGTTCCTGGCCGAAGCCGAGCGCCTGGCGGTGCTCGACGGCCAGCGCCGCGTGGTGGCGGCGTTTGCCGACGCCATTGGCGCGCTGCGGCCGGCGCTGCGCGGCCAGAACCTGCAAAAGCCGCTGGCCATGCTGCTCTTCGGCATGATCAACTGGACCTTCACCTGGCTGCGTGAAGGCGGCGCACTCACGCATGCGTCGTTGGCACCCCTGGTGGTGGAATTGTTCCTGGGCGGCTTGACGGCGGTCGAGCCGGCTTGAGCAGGCGCGCGCCATGCGGCATCAGGATGCCGCGGCTGCGCGCCAGGGGCAGCGGCGGGCGCGGCGGTGGCAGGGCCCAACCTTCCGTGGCCTGCTCGGGCGCATGGCAGAGCACCCGCTTGCCGGCCACCGGTGCGCCGGCAGCGCGTTCGAGCAGGCATGCGGTGGCGTCCTCGCCCAGGCTCAGCACGAAGTGTTGCCAGCGGCGCTGCACGCGCTCTTGCAGCCAGGCGTCCTCGAGCCCGGCGCGCGGACCGCCCGGGTGGCTGGCCGCTTCCAGTGCGCGCGGTGCCATCGCGCCGATGAAGAGGTTGAAGTCATGGCGCAGCGTGTGCTCCGGCAGCCACTGTGCAAAGTTGCGGCAGCGCGCACTCCAGCCGGGCGCGGCGAACATCTGCGTCACCAGTGCCTGCAGGCCTTGCGCAGCATTGAGCAAGCGCACGCGGTTGGGGGGCAGCACGGCCAGCGGCAGCCGCGCGACCTCGGCAAACGGCAACGGCGTGGCCAGGGCGAGCAGTGCGGCCAGGCGCCACCACGCGGCGGCGCCCAGGCCGCGCACGGGCGCGCCCGTCTGCTCGGCAAGGCGGGCCTGCCGCACGGCCTGCTGGCAGTCAATGCCCTCGCGCGCGGCGGCAACGGCGGCGCTCATCGTCGCCAGGTTGCCGGCGGCATAGCCGGCCTGCGGATTGAGGCGTTCCACCACGGCAGCGTCGGCCTGGCCCGCGGCGCCACCCAGCGGCACGCGGCGGATGGGGCACAGGTCGACCTCGATCTGGCCCAGGTAGTTGGGCGTGACCTGCTGGGTGTCGAAGGCCAACCCGCGGCGCCAGGCCAGCAGCCGCAGTTGCAGCCACAGCCGCGTGCGGCGGCTGGCGCTCAGGGTGCGGCAGCCGAACACGGCCTTCGCGGCGGTCCAGCCGTGGCACACCGGCGTGCCGGGGTGCAAGAGCTCCGCGGGTGGCACGAGACCGTGGTGGGCGTGGTCCCAGCCGATGTCGAAGCCGGCGCGATCGACGGCGCTGGCAATGAGGGTGGGCTTGGCGAGTTCGAGGGGGGCCTGATTCATCACTCTCTCCTGACGCCTTGGGGCGACATGCCCTGGCAGTGGAGACAGTGTCGGAGCTGGGTAGCTCATGGCGTGAGCTACAAAAACTGTTTGACTGGCAAACCTGATCAGGCCTGCGGACGCAGCCGCCGCATCAGCAGCAGACCGAGCGCCACGCCAGCGGCGTCAGCCAGCCAGTCGGCGACGCTGGCCGAGCGCGTGGGCAGCTGGCTTTGCACGAGCTCGATGAACAGGCCATAGGCCAGCAAGCCCAGCATGGTCGCGAGCTCGGTGCGCCGGCTGGGTGCCCAGCACAGCGAGGCCACCAGCGCCAGCGTCATGAAGGCCGCCAGATGCTGGACCTTGTCCAGGTGCTGCACCGTCGGCGCTGCGCTGGCGGGCATGAAGGCCAACCACGACACCACGGCAAGCAGGGCGCCGAGCAACAGCCGCCAGCGGCGCCGAAGGTGCAGATCGAACAGACGGCGAGGCAGGGGCATGGGGCGTGGGGCGCGGCATCCAGGTTCTGGCACGGCACGGGGCATCCGTCCTGACGCCTCGGTGATCGTGGACACCGCATTCTCGGTGACAAGGCCGTCACGGTCGGCACCCGACAAGCGCCGCAATGCTGACTGTTATGATTCAAAGCTCAGCCGGTGTAGCTCAGTTGGTAGAGCAGCGCATTCGTAATGCGAAGGTCAACAGTTCGATTCCGTTCACCGGCACCAAGTCTTCGCTGTGGTTGCAGCGCGAGCAGCGTCAAGCTTCGGGGCCCGGTCCACGCCGTGCTCTTGTCATGGCGGCAGTCCTGCGGCGGCTCCCTACAATGCGGCCATGCGCATCCTCATCGCCAACGACGACGGTTACCTGGCCCCCGGTCTTGCTGCACTCGTGCGGGCTTGCGAGGGCCTCGGCGAGATCGA
>JANMVM010000051.1:0-2609 GCA_031392695.1 Rubrivivax sp. | reverse complement strand
CCCGAGTCCACCAGCGCCTGGGCGTTGCGCAGGCAGTTGCTGCGCACGCCGCCGTCGTCGATGGTGTGCAGTTCGTAGCGCACGCCGTTGCCGGCGTCCTGGGCCGAGGCCGCGGCCAGCGCCGCGACAACGCCGGCCTGCACGTCCTTGCCGTAGGCGGCCTGGCCGCCGCTGAGCGAGGCCGATTGGCCGAAGCGCACGACACGGGCGCCGTTGGCCGTTGCCACGGCCTGCGCGGCCTGCACAGCCTGCGCGGCCTGAACGACGCTCGCGCCCCACAGCGCGCTGGCCGTAGCACCGCAGCAGGCCGCTCCCAACAAGGTTCTTCGATTCATGAGGATTGCATTCGGGTGGCTGGCGACAGTGCGGCTGCGCAGTCTGTTCCAGAGCGTGAGGTTTTTCATGCTTTTCCGGGAAGACTTGCTTTTGTGCGCTTTGCTTGCATGTGCTGCGGCGCGGCGGCGCTCGCGCCGGCAGCTCGGCCGGCCGATGTCTAATCGGGCCGTGGAAGCCCAAGCCCTGCAGCCGCTGCTGCGCGTCGAAGCGTTGTGCGTGGCCTATCCGGCGCGCGGCGGTGGTGTCAACGAGGTGGTGCGCGAGGTGAGCTTCACGCTCGGCCGCGAGCGGCTGGGCATCGTCGGTGAGTCGGGTTCCGGCAAGAGCCAGACCGGCCGCGCCATCCTGGGCCTGACCGCACCGGGTGGGCTCGTCACCGCGCGGCGTCTGGAGTTCAGCGGCATCGACCTGCTGGCCTGCCCGCCGGCGCAGCGCCGCAGCCTGCGCGGCGGCCGCATCGCCATGGTGCTGCAGGACCCCAAGTACTCGCTCGACCCGGTGATGCGCATCGGCGAGCAGATTGCCGAGACGCTGCAGGCCCACCGTCCGTGCCCGGCGGCGCAGGCGCGGCAGCAGGTGCACGAGGCGCTGGCCGCGGTGGGCATCGAAGACCCGGCGCGCCTGATGCGGCTGTACCCGCACGAGGTCTCGGGCGGCATGGGCCAGCGCGCCATGATCGCCATGATGTTGATCGCCGGGCCTGAGTTGCTGATCGCCGACGAGCCGACCTCGGCGCTGGACGTGACGGTGCAGCTGCAGGTGCTGGGCATCCTCGACCGGCTGGTGCGCGAGCGCGGCATGGGCCTGATCTTCATCTCGCACGACCTGCGCCTGGTGAGCTCGTTTTGCGACCGCGTGCTCGTGATGTACGCCGGCCGCGTCGTCGAGGAGATCGCCGCCGCCGATCTGCACCAGGCCCGGCACCCCTACACGCGCGGCCTGCTCAACTGCCTGCCGCAGCTCGGCGCGCCACGCCATCCGCTGCCCACGCTCGACCGCCAGCCGGGGTGGGCGGCATGACCGGCCTCGAGGTCGAAAGTCTGAGCGTCGTCTTCGACGGCTTCACCGCGGTCGACGACGTGTCTTTCAGCGTCGCCCCCGGTGAGAGCTTCGGCATCGTCGGTGAGTCGGGGTCTGGCAAGAGCACGGTGCTGCGCGCCATCTGCGGCCTGGCGCCGCGCAGCGCCGGCCGCGTGCGGCTCAGCGGCGCCACGGCCTGGGCCGAAGCCGGCAGCAAGGCCAGGCGGCGCCAGGTGCAGATGGTATTCCAGGATCCCTATGCCAGCCTGCACCCGCGCCAGACAGTCGACCGCATCCTGGCCGAGCCGCTGGCCATCCACGGCATCGGCGACGAGCAGTCGCGCATCGAGCGTGCGCTCGATGAGGTCGGCCTCGGCGCGGGCTTTCGCTTTCGCTATCCGCACCAACTGTCGGGCGGCCAGCGCCAGCGCATCGCGATCGCGCGCGCGCTCATCCTGGAGCCACAAGTGCTGCTGCTCGACGAGCCCACGTCGGCGCTGGACGCCTCGGTGCAGGCCGAGGTGCTCAACCTGCTCGAGGCCTTGCGTGAGCGGCGCGGCCTGAGCTTCCTGATGGTCAGCCACGACCTTGCGGTGGTCACTCACCTGTGCCGGCGGCTGCTCGTCATGCAGCGTGGCCGCGCCGTCGAGACCGTGGACGCAGCCGACCTGGCGGCCCACCGCGTGCAGGACGACTACACGCGCAGGCTGATGCAGGCGTCGCTGGGGTTCAGCCGCAGCGCGGCCTGAGCACGCCAGCGCAGCGCGCGGTGCCGCGTGCCTTCAGGCCTTGCTGTTCCGCCGCGCCAGCGCGCCCAGCCCGGCCAGGGCCAGGGCCAGCAGTGCGATCGACGCGCTGGACGGCTCGGGCACCGCCAGGAAGCCGCGGATCTCGCCGCCGCCGCGGAAGCTGGAGTGGATGTTCATATAGCCGCGGCCGGCGCGCAGCCCGGTGATGAAAGCCGACTCGGCGCCCAGCGCGGTGCCGCCATTGGCGGTGATGAAGGCGGGGTTCCAGGTCGCGGCCAGCGAGGTGTCGAAGGTGTGGTCGTAGGTGCCCGCCGTGACCCCGGTCGGGAAGCCTGTGAACAGCGGCAGTTCGGTGGCCACGCCGGCGGTGCCGGTGCCCGGCACGGCGGTGCAGCAGTGCACGTGCGCCGCGGTCGTGGTGCCGGTCAGGCCCGTGAAGTCGACGTGCACGAACATCGTGTGCAGGACATCGTTGAGCGTGATCACGGCATTGCCGGTGCCCAG
>JANMVM010000296.1:0-3096 GCA_031392695.1 Rubrivivax sp. | reverse complement strand
GGCGAACTTGCGCACGGTGTCGCGCAACACGGTCTGGTCGTCGCTAAAGATCATGTCCATTGAAGGGTTCCTTGAGGTGCCCGTCCGTGGACTGGGCGGGGGTGCGCCAGGGTGCGCTGGGGTGCGATCTTTCGAGCCGGTATGCTGCACCCGCTCAGATGCCACCGACGATGCCGCGCCGCGACAGCTCGGCCAGCACTTCGTCGGAGATGCCGAGTTCGCTGTGAAGCACTTCCTGCGTGGCTTCGCCCACATCCTGCCCGGCCCAGCGCACGGTGGCGGCACCGCGCGCCAGCCGCGGTATCGGCGCGGCAAAGCAGACATCGCCACGGTCGTGGTCGGGCACTTCGATGAAGTTGCCGCGTGCCACCACCTGCGGGTGGGCCATCAGGTCGGCGATGCTCTGGATCTTGACGGCAGGAACGTCGTTCGCCTGCAGCGCCGCAATCGCCTCGTCGCACGAGTACCCGGCCAGCCAGGTGTCGATGGCACCGTCGATCTCCGCGCGGTGCAGCACGCGGTCGTGGTTGGTTCGGTACAGCGGCGAGCCTGCCATGTCGGCGCGGCCGACCAGCGTCATCAGGCGCGAGAACACGCGGTCGCCGGTGCCGCTGATGAAGATCCATTCGCCGTCGCCGGTGCGGTAGGCGCCGCCGGGCGCCACGTAGTCGGGTTTGTTGCCGTTGCGTTCGGTGATGCGGCCCTGGTGGCGCCAGCGCTGCGGCATCTCCTTCAAGAACGGGATCATCGACTCGTAGAGTGCAAGGTCGACCTCGTTGCCGCCGCCGTCGGGGTGCCGGTGCTTGCCCAGCAGCGCCGTCACGGCACCGAAGGCGGCCCACAGGCCCGAGGTGTAGTCGCACACCGGCAGCCCTGCCTGCTGGGGCGGCACGTCGGGCTCGCCGGTGACGTACACCAGCCCGGAAAAGGCCTGCGCGTTGCGGTCGAAGCCGGGCAGTTCACGCCAGGGGCCGTCCTGGCCATAGCCGCTGATGCGCACCACGATGAGATCGGGGCGCAGCGATGTCAGCCACTCGGGCGTGATGCCCCAACGGTCCAGTGTGCCGGGGCGGAAATTCTCGATCAGCAGTTCAGCGCCAGCGATCAGGCGGCCGAGGATCTCGCGTCCCTCGGGTGTGCGCACATCCAGCGCCACCGAGCGCTTGTTGCGGCCGAGCGCGCTCCACCAGTAGCCGCTCATGCCTTCGGCTGGCAGCGCGCCCAGCGTGCGCATCGGGTCGCCGTCGCCGGGCAGTTCGATCTTGACGACGTCGGCGCCGAAGTCGGCCAACAGCGTCGCCGCGAAAGGCGCCGAGATCCAGTTGGCCAGTTCGACGACGCGGACGCCTTCGAGCGGCAATTTGATGGGGGTCGGTTTTTGGAGCAGTTCTTTTGGCATCACTCAATCCGCAGGGCAATGGCCGTTCTACCGCCAATCGCCTCACTGCACGGCCGCTGTGCCGACGCGGGTTTTGCATCGTGGACCGGGTGGGGTCTGGGCGGTGCCCACGCGGCGGCCTGCAAGGACTCTTCCGGCTGCGGATTCGGCCTGCACCACCCGTTCTGAGCTATTCGCCTGGCGGGCCCTCGGGGTCTGGCCGGGTGACGTGCGCGGGCCATCGGATGGCCGCCACACTGCGGTGGCTGGACAGCGCGTAGCAGCTGTCGATCGCGCGCGGCCGCCCGCTGGCATCGGCGGCGGACGCGCGTGCGCGCAGCGTGGCCACCAGCGACTGGAAGGCCACGGTGCCCAGCGGTGCCAGCATCTCCACCAGGTGGGTGCAGCTCTTCACGCCGCCCAGGCGTTCCTTGATCTCACGCGTCCAGCCCGCGCCGATGCGCACGCCCACCATGGCCTGCAAGGTGGGTGGTGCACCCAGGCAGTCGCCGTACGGGGACGCGTCAGTGGCAGCGGCGATGTCGTGGACGAGAAACTGGTCGTCGAGGGTCAGGCGCAGCCACATCTCGTGGATCGCCGTGCCAGCCGGCCTCAGCGGGCCCGCGGTGACCTGGAAGTCCTGCGGTTTGGTATCGGTGAGATGGCCCTCGACGTCGTACAGGCCGTCCTCGCGGGCGTAGGCCTGCATCTCGAGTCGGCGCGTGTGGATGTGCTGGCGCGGTTGTGGCGTGGGCAGTGGCATGGGTTTGAGCGCTGTCGTTGCATCTCACTGGTTGCATCTGACTGGTTGCATCTGTCTGATTCCATCTGACTATAGAAACCCCGCAGCCGCGTCGCCACGCACGGGGCGCCGGTGGTTTGACATGTGGAACTTGCGTCGCCTGCAAGCTTGCTGCCGCGCAGCTCAGGCCATAGGCTCTTCAGCACCACCACAGCGGGGCCATCGTGCGCCCGCAAGAGGAGACCGCCATCACCGCCCTCACCGCCCTCACCGCCCTCACCGCCACCGAAGCACCCGCCGTCCGCACTGGCGTGCCGCGCCGGCACATTGTCTTTGCGCCAGCTCTGATGGCTGCGGGGGCGCTGGCTGCGCCCGCCGCGTGGGCGCAGGCCTTCCCCGACAGGCCGATCCGCCTGATCGTCAACTCGGCCCCTGGGGGCGCGCTCGACGTCTCGGCGCGACACCTGGCCGACAGGCTGACGTTGAAGCTGGGCAAACCCGTGATCTGCGAGAACAAGCCCGGTGCCGGCGGCGTGCTGGGCGCCGCCAGCGTGGCCAAGTCGCCGGCCGACGGCTATACGCTCTTGATGGTGTCGGCGGGCTACTCGATGCTGCCGGCGCTGCAGCCCAGCCTGCCGTTCACGCATGCCGACTTCGCGCCGGTGGCGGTGGCCGTGTCGGTGCCATTCGTGTTCGTGACCTCACCGACAGCGCCCTACAAGACGCTGCGCGAGTTCATCGCCTACGCCAAGGCGCGCCCGGGGCAGATGAGCTTTGCCTCGGGCGGCAACGCCACCGCCGGCCATCTGCTGGGCACCTGGTTCAAGGCCGAAGCGGGGCTGGATCTGCAGCACATTCCGTTCAAAGGCGAAGGCCCGGCGGTGCAAAGCATGCTGGGCGACCAGATCCAGCTGATGCCGGCCACCATCTCGATCAGCCTGCCGCTGGTCAAGGCCGGCAAGCTGCGCGCGCTGGC
>JANMVM010000270.1:0-11308 GCA_031392695.1 Rubrivivax sp. | reverse complement strand
ACGTTCCGATGTATTACTCACCCGTTCGCCACTCGTCGCCAGGTTGCCCCGCGTTACCGTTCGACTTGCATGTGTAAGGCATGCCGCCAGCGTTCAATCTGAGCCAGGATCAAACTCTTCAGTTCGATCTTGATTTGCTCTTAGGAATCGAAGTGAACTTCACTTCAAAACTTTATTGAGCGTTTAAGGTCATGAGACCTGAGCGCTGTGTCACCACAGTACTCTGGCACTCGCCTTCAAACGCCCACACTTATCGGCTGTTGATTTTTAAAGAACGTTGCTGAATTTCTTACGCTTCAGCGCCGCTGAATTTTGTTCAGCGAAGACCATGATTCTCGCATGTTTTCTAAAACACTGTCAAGACTTTGGTCTTCTCTTTTCTTCTTCCGTCGCGCTGTTTGGCTTGCCGCTAACCAGCGATCTGTTTGAAGAACCGAGCCTGTGACTATAGCACAGCAAATTTCGGGCGCGCAAGAGTCTGAGCCCCGCACGGCGAATCAGTGCGCAGCCCGCAGCGCCAAGGCGGCCCGGAGGGCGCTACCAGGGTCATCGGCGGCCAACACCTCGCGCAGGCTCGCGCCCAGCAGCCGCGTGTCCGCCCTGAGGACACGCTGCTTGATCGACGCAATCTGCGCGGGATGCATGGAGAAGCTACGCAGGCCCATAGCCAGCAGCAGCTCGGTGAACGCAGCGTCGCCTGCCATTTCGCCGCACACGCAGACGCCCTTGCCTGCCGCGTTGGCGCGCTCGATCGTGTGGTGCAGCAACTCCAGAACCGCGGGATGCCAGGGGTCGTAGAGGTGCGCGACGGCTTCATCGGCGCGGTCGATCGCCAGCGTGTACTGGATGAGGTCGTTGGTGCCCACAGAGACGAAGTCAAAGTGGCGCAGGAACCTGTCGATCATGAGCGCTGCCGCAGGGACCTCGATCATCGCGCCCACCTCGACCCGGGTGTACGCGCGCCCGGCCTCGTCCAGTTGCTGCCGCGCCCTGGCCAGGGCTTCAAAGATCAGCTTCACCTCGCCCATATGGGCCACCATGGGGATGAGGATGCGAACCTTGCCGTGGGCGCTGGCGCGCAGAATCGCCCGCAGTTGCTGGCGAAACATCCCCGGCTCCGCCAGGCTCCAGCGGATCGCGCGCAGGCCGAGCGCGGGGTTCAGCCCGTGTTCATGGCGAAGATCCTGCGCACTCATGCGCTCCAGCGGCTTGTCGGCACCGATGTCCACGGTGCGGATCGTCACCGGCAAGCCTTGCATGGCAAGCACAGCGTCGCGATAGACCTCGAACTGCTCGTCTTCGTCGGGCAGATCATCGCCGCGGTTCATGAACAGGAATTCACTGCGAAACAGGCCCACACCTACGGCGCCGGCCTCAAGTGCACCCGCGCCGTCACCCGGCGATTCGATGTTGGCCAGCAGCTCCACCGCCTGGCCGTCCAGGGTGACAGCAACCGTGTGGCGCAGGCGGTTGAGCCGTGCTCGCTCCAGCTCGCTCTGGCGTTGCCTGAAGCGGTACTCCTCGAGCACGATCTGCGATGGGTTGACAAGCACGACGCCCGCATCACCGTCGATGACCACCCAATCGTCCTGGCGGATCAGGCGGCTGGCCTCGCGCGCACCGACCACGGCCGGGATATCGAGGCTGCGGGCCACGATCGCAGTGTGCGAGGTGCGCCCCCCCACGTCGGTGACGAAGCCGGTGAACACGCTGCGCTTGAACTGCATCATGTCGGCTGGGGCGACGTCGCTGGCCACCAGCACCAGCGGGTCTTCGCCGGCAGACTCCAACGCTCCTCGATGCGCGGCAGCGGCTCCATTCGCGGACCCGACCAGTTCGCGCAGCATGCGCTCGACGACCTGCTCCACATCGGCCTTGCGTTCGCGCAAGTAGGCGTCGTCCATCTCATCGAATTGCCGGGCCAGCACTTCCAGCTGCGCCGACAACGCCCACTCTGCGTTGTAGTGGCGTTCGCTGATCCACACCTTGGTGGCGCCAATGAGGCTCTCGTCGTGCAGCAGCATCAGGTGCACATCGAGCAGGGCGGCCAGTTCATGCGGTGCCTCGGCGGGCAGTTCGCGCTTGAGCATCTCCAGCTCGTCAGCCACGGCATTGCGCGCCGATCGCAGGCGTCCGATTTCGTGCTCGACGCGCTCGGCAGCGACGAAATAGTGCGCCACATCGACGCGGCTGGAAGCCACCAGCACCGCACGGCCGATGGCCACGCCGCGCGAAACCGGCAAGCCGAAGATCTGGATGCTCAAGTCATGGCCCCTTGCCTCGTCAGCCCGGAGGTGCCCGGCGGTCCTGGGCGCCAGCGCTTCACTCGCCCTCGCCGAACTTGCTTTCGATGAGTGACCTCAGTGCGCTCATCGCTTCTTGCTCGTCGGCACCCTCGACCTCGAGCTCGATCACGCTGCCCAGCCCCGCCGCCAGCATCATCACTCCCATGATGCTCTTTGCGTTGACGCGCCGACCGTTGCGGCTGAGGTGAATCTCGCTGCCAAAGCCACCGGCCAGCTTGGTGAGCTTGGCCGACGCCCGGGCGTGCAAGCCGAGCTTATTGCTGATCGTGATGCTCGACTGGATCATGGCTGGAAATCGGGATGGGCTGGTTCTGGCGGCGCGGCACGCTCACAGGCATCACACCTTGGGTGGCACCGGCCACGGCGCGGTTGACCAGATCTTCGAGGGGTTGATCGGCGTAGCACAGGGTGCGCCACAACATCGGCACGTTGACGCCGGCCACGACGCGGGCCCAGGGCCCGGCGGCGGCCACGGCTGCATTGCAGGGTGTGGCGCCGAAGACATCGACCAGGATCAGCACCTCGTCGCCCGGCAAAGCCTTCAGGGCCTCGCCGATGCGTGCCTGCACCGCGTCCATGTTCTCACCGGGCAGCACGTCCACCGCCGCCAGGCCTGCGCCGCAGTCGGGATAGACGTGCCGGGCCACCGCCTGGAGCGCAGTGGCCAAGGGGGTGTGGGCGACGATGAGCAGTTGGACCATGCTGAATTCCTGGCCCGATTATGGGTACCCTTCGTGGACAGGCCCGTGGCGGCGGCGCAGAAACCAGACATAGGACGCCACCGAGCAAGTGCACAGGGCTCCCAGGGCCGTGCGGAAGGCATCTACTTCAGTCACACCCAGCCCCTGCAAGGCATCGACCAGCAGGCCGATGCCCCACTGGATCGAGAACACGCCGCTGAAGATCACGAGGTTGAAGGCCGACAGCGCGCGGCCGGCCTGCTCGGCCGGGAAGGCCGCGCCCACCGCAGGCTGGCTCAGCGTGACGAAGGTGCAGCTCACGCACCACAGCGCCCAGTGCACGGCGCCCGCTTCAGACGCCAGGACGACGTTTGCCGCCAGCAGCAGCAAGGGCAACGGCAGGCCCCAGGCCATCAGTGTCGGTGCATCGATGCCCTTGTGCACCATGCGCGGCATGAGCGTGCCCCAGCATAGAAAAGCCACCAGCATCGACAGGTTGATCACGAACAAGCCCTGCGCCGCCTGCTCGGCACTTTGCCGGGCCACGCGCGTCAGCCACGGGCCTGCCCACAAGGCCTGCACCGCGATCATGCCCCCGTACATGAAGAACCCCAACGGCGCCATGGCCGCGAAGAGCGGGTGGCGGGCGATGGCGGCATAGCCCGGATCGGCGGCCGGCGCCGGCCCTGGCGCCGGGGCATCGCGCGGCACCAGTGCGGCGATGAAGACCATGCCCGTGGCCAGCAGCGCGGCCACCAGCCAGAACAGCCCGCGCCAGCCCAGCAGCGGCAGCAGCGCCTGCACCGGCAGCGTCGAGGCCAGCATGCCCAGCGAGCCCGTCATCAACATCCATGAATTGGCACGCAACTGGGCCGCGGGGGACAGCAGGGTCCGGTACAGCGTCAGCGGCGCCATCAGACAGGCGGCCACCCCGGCCCCGATCAGGACCCGGGCGGCAATCAGGGCCCACACGTTCGGCGCCAGCGCAAACGCCACGCAGCCCAGCACCGCCACGCTGACCAGCGCCAACAAGGTGCGGCGGGGCCCGAAGCGGTCCAGTGCCGTGCCCAGGGGCAACTGCATGCAGGCGAAGCCCAGAAAGTAGGCCCCGGCCAGCAGGCCCAGGTCGGCCGCGCGCAGGCCGAGCTCGGCGCTGAACACCGGCGCCAGCGTGGCCGTCACCGCACGCAGCGCGGCCGACAGGAAGTAGGTGAAGGCAAAGACCAGGAAGATCACCGCCGCCCGGCCCCGCGCTGCCGTCATGGCTGGATGCGCAGGGCGCCGAAGAACATCTCGGCGGCATCATCGGGCACCTGCTCGCCCAGCACCGTGGCCTGGAACACGCGCGTGCCATGGCTGAACACCACCAGTTGCATCGTCACCGCCTTGCCGTCGGGCAGATGGCCGCTCAAGCGCAGTCGGTGCTGGCCGGGGTGGGGCGTGGCCCCGAGGATTTGAATCGGTAGCGACGGCCCTGCCCGCGCCCCGATATTGCTCGCCGCCAGGGCGCCCAACTCAGCCAGTGCCGGCGCCACGCGGCCCGGGTCGTTTAGCTCCGCGACGGCCAGGCCCCAGGTCTGACCGCCGGCGTCGCAGGCCTGCAGCGCCAGCTTCACGGTCTGGCCGGCCAAGGGCACGCTGCGCTCGTGCACGAGGGGTCGGCAGGGCATGAGCAGCAGCAGCCGGCTGTCGACGGGTCGAACTTCGCGCCAATCGAGCGCCGGCGAGCACGCCGCCAGCGTGACCGACGCGGCGGTGGCGATGGCCACGGCCCTGCGGCTGCGCATGGGAAGCAAGGGGTGCAATGACATCGCCCGATTATCCCGGCCCCTGCTGGACAATCAGGGCATGAGCTCCACCGCCATCCCCCTGCCCCCGGGCGCGCTGCATGGCGTGCGCGTGCTCGACCTGTCGCGCGTGCTGGCGGGGCCCTGGTGCACGCAGACGCTGGCCGACCTGGGCGCCGAAGTCATCAAGGTCGAACGCCCGCCCGGTGCGGGTCACCCCGGCGGCGACGACACCCGCGGCTGGGGGCCGCCGTTCCTGAAAGACCGCGAGGGCCGCGACACCGCCGAAGCCGCCTACTTCCTGGGCACCAACCGCAACAAGCGCTCGGTCACGATCGACATCGCGCAAGCCGAGGGCCAGGCGCTGGTCCTGCAGCTGGCCGCGCGCTGCGACGTGATGATCGAGAACTTCAAGGTCGGCGACATGGCCCGCTATGGCCTCGATGCGGCGGCCGTGCGCCAGCGCCACCCGCGCCTGGTGTACTGCTCGATCACCGGCTTCGGCCAGAGCGGCCCCTACCGCCACCGCGCCGGCTACGACTACGCGGTGCAGGGCATGGGCGGCCTGATGAGCGTCACCGGCGAGCGCGACGACCTGCCCGGCGGGGGCCCGCAAAAGGTCGGCGTCGCGGTCGCTGACCTCTTCACCGGCATGTACGCGACGGTGGCCATCCTGGCCGCGCTGCGCCACCGCGATGCCAGCGGCGAAGGCCAGGTCGTCGACATGGCGCTGCTCGACACCCAGGTCGCCATGCTCGCCAACCTGGGCGCCAATTACCTCGTCACCGGCCAGGCGCCGCGCCGCGCTGGCAACGCACACCAGAACATCGTGCCCTACCAGGTGTTCGAGGTCGCCGACGGCCACCTCATCCTGGCCGTCGGCAACGACGGGCAGTTCGGCCGCTTCTGCGACGTCGCCGGCTGCCCGCAGCTGGCGCAGGACCCGCGGTTCGCCGCCAACGCGGGCCGCGTGCGCCATCGCGACACGCTGGTGCCCCTGCTGGCCGAGCGCCTGCGCCAGCGCAGCCGCGCCGAGTGGCTGGCCCTGCTGGAAGCGGCCCAGGTGCCGTGCGGCCCCATCAACGACCTCGACGACGTCTTTGCCGACCCCCAGGTGCGCGAGCGCGGCATGACCACCACCCAAGCCCACCCCCACAGCGACGCGCTACGGCTGGTGGCCAGCCCGATGAAGCTGTCGGCTACCCCGGTCCAGCTGCGGCGTCCGCCGCCGCTGCTGGGGCAGCACACCGATGAAGTGCTGCAAGAAATGGGCATCGACGCTGCCGCACGCCAGGGTCTGCGGCAGCGGGGCGTGATCGGCAGCACGACGCCCGCATGACCGTCGATGGCGCACCGCCCTGCCAGGCCCCATGCTCTTGGGGTAGATATCTGGCCCATGATGAGCGAACCTCGGGTTTCTGCGGGGGTTCAGGGCCCTCCGCATTGGGCCCACTGCAAGGTTGTAACTTTGGGGGACGTCGCTGTTCCAGCGCGTGGTGATGGAGTGAAGAGCATGGATCTGTCCGATCTGACCGGCGCACCGCCTGCCGCACGACGCTTGGCCGAGCCGCTGGATGCGCAGGCCCTGGTGGCGCAGCTCGGCAGCGAGGTGGCCGCCACCCTGTCGTCGGCGCTCGAGCGCGTCACCACCCTGGCCGCCACCGGCAAGATCGACCGCGCCGGGCTGCGCCTGCTGCGCGAAGAAATCGACCGCGCCCGCCGCGCCGGCATCATGGGCCAGCAGGTGGTGCGCCTGGGCAACGGCCGCGTCCAGCTGGCCAGCGAACGGCTCGACCTCACGGGGCTGCTGCGCGAGGCCCTGCGCCAGCGCGGCCGCGAGATCGACGCCCGTGGTATCGAGGTACGCCAGGTGCTGGGTGCCGCCGAGGTCATGAGCGACACCACGCTGCTCTTTTCGCTGCTGCAGACGACGCTGGACTGGAGCTTCGAGCACGCCGTCTCGCGCATCGACCTGGCCATCGAGATCAAGGCCTGGCCCGCCCACGCCTGCCTGTCGGTGGCCTTTGCCCACCAACCGCCCGACGAAGTCGAAGTGCCCGAGGGCAAGCCCGGGGCCCTCAACGAGCCGCGGCTCAACACCATGTCCTGGCGACTGCTGCAGCAGACGGCGGGCGTGCTCGGCCTGGTGATTGCCAGGCGCGACCTGCCGGGCAAGACCGAGCTCAAGCTCGACTTTCCGCAGACCCTGGCGCCGCGCCTGAGCGCGCCGGGTCGGCCCGAGGTGGAAGAGCGCGAGAGCCAGGCCCACAACTCGCAGCCGCTGGCCGGCCGCCATGTGATGGTGCTGGCGGCGCGGCGCGAAGTGCGCAACGTGGTGCGCCAGGCGCTGCGGCCGATGGGGCTGATGGTGGACTTCGTGACCTCGGTCGAAGAAGCCCAGCAGCTGTGTGCCGACGGCCTGCCACACGCCATGGTCTACGAAGCCGCGATCGCCGGCGAGCACTTCGAGCGCCTGCGCAACGAGATGCTGGCCGAGGTGCCTACGCTGGTGTTCGTGCGCATCGCCGAGCAGGGCAAGGCCTTCGAGGTGCTCAACCTGGGCGGCCGGCAGTTCGCCAGCGTCGGGCGCGACGCCATCATGTCGGCGCTGCCCGAGGCGCTGACCTTTGAGCTGTCGCGCGCCGAAGAGGCGGCGGCGCGCGGGCGCTGAGGCGCCCGGCCTTCGCGAGCCGGCGCAGCGCCGCGCTCAGCCGCCGAAGACCTTCTTCAGGATCGCGCTGCCTGTCTTCACCGGGTCGGCGCGGATCTTCTTCTCTTCGTCGCCGATCAACAGGAACAGCCCGTCCAAGGCGCGGCCGGTGACGTAGGTCTGGACATTGCCCTCGTCGCCCTTGACGAGACCGAGCCCCGCGGCCTTGCCGGCGACGGCGTTGTAGCGCGCCGCCAGCGCGACCTTTTCGGTGGCCTGGGTGACGATGGGCAGGAATTTCTCCACCAGCGGCGTGCGCGTCCTGGCGACGAAGAAGTCAGTCACCGAGGTCGGGCCGCCGCGCACCACCTTGATCGCGTCGTCCACGCTCATGGCCTTGACCGCACTCACGAACAGCGGCTTGGCCATCGGCATCGCCGCCTCGGCGGCGCGGTTCATCGCGGTGACGAGCTCGTCGAGCTTGCGCCCCTGGCCGGTGGCGCGCAACAACTTGGCGGCGTCGTTAAGGAAGCCCGGCAAAGGGATCTTCACGCGCGGGTTGCCGAGGAAGCCATCGGTCTTGCCCAGCACCTGCACCGCGGCCAGCGCGCCGCGCTCCAGCGCCGCGCGCACGCCGGCCGCGGCGTCGCCTTCGCTCAGGCCTGCAGCAGGGGCCGCGCCGGGCAGCACGGACAGCACCGGCACGACGAGCGCTGCCGTAAACTTGCGTCGATCCATGAAGGGTGTGCTCCGATGTCCTGGTTGACCGATCTTGTGCCGCGCCGGGCCTTCTTGGCAATGCTCGCCGTGCCGACCCTGGCGGCGCTCGGTGGCTGCGCTCAGCGCCAGGCCGCTCCCGACTTCAGCTACACGCTGCTCGACGGTGCCGTGGCCTCCACCGCGGCCCTGCGCGGCAAGGTCGTGCTGGTCAACTTCTGGGCCACCAGCTGCGTCAGCTGCGTCGCCGAGATGCCGCAGATCGTCGCCACTCACCGCAAGTTCCAGCCGCGCGGCTTCGAGACGCTGGCGGTGGCCATGAGCTACGACCCGCCGACCTACGTCGCCAACTTCGCGCAGACGCGGCAGCTGCCCTTCGGCGTCGTCATCGACAACACCGGCGCCATTGCCAAGGCCTTCAGCGACGTGCGCCTGACGCCCACCACCTACCTCATCGACAAGCACGGCGCCATCGTCAAGCGCTTCGTCGGCGAACCCGACTTCGCCGCGCTGCACGCGCTGGTGGAAAAGCTGCTGGCCGAAGCATGATCGGCCGCATCAGCGGCACCCTGGCCGAGAAGCAGCCGCCCCAGGTGCTGGTGGATGTGCAGGGCGTGGGCTACGAGCTGGCGGTGCCGATGAGCACCTTCTTCAACCTGCCCGCGGTGGGCGAGCGGGTGGTGTTGCTGACGCAGTTCGTGGTGCGCGAAGACGCGCAAGTCCTGTTCGGCTTTCTCACCGCGGCCGAGCGCGCCACCTTCCGCGAGCTGGTCAAGATCAGCGGCGTGGGGCCGCGCACGGCCTTGTCCATCCTGTCGGGCCTGAGCGTCACCGAGCTGGCCAGCGCCGTGAGCCGGCAAGACGGCGCGCGGCTGGTCAAGGTACCGGGCATCGGCAAGAAGACCGCCGAGCGGCTGCTGCTGGAACTCAAGGGCAAGCTGGGCGCCGATCTGTCATTGCCCTCGAGCGGCCCGGTGCCCAGCGAAGCGCAATCCGACATCACGCAGGCGCTGCAGGCCCTGGGTTACAGCGACCGCGAAGCGCAGACGGCACTCAAGGCGCTGCCGCTGGACGTCGGCGTCAGCGAAGGCATCAAGCTGGCGTTGAAAGCCCTCAATCGCTGAGAAGCGTGGACGAGCGCTGCATCCGCAGGCCCCGGGGCAGCGTAGATCGGGCTCACCGACCATGACCCCAACCGAGCGCAATCCTTCGCGCGCCAGCAGCCTGCTGCAGGTGCTGGCGAGCTACCTGTGCCTGATCCTCGTCGTCCAGGGCTGGGCGGCGGCCGCCGCGCTGGGTGCCGGGCCGCTGCATCGGCACGCGCCGGCACCGCCAGTGCTGCTGGCGCCGCTGGCCTTCTCGCACCACGGCCACGCCCACGCCACGGGCGCGCGACATCACCACGCCGCCGCCGATCGCAGCGTGGTGCACGAAGCCGACCCGGTCGGCGCCTTCGACGCGGTGGCCTTTGCGCTGACTTCGGCGCTCGCGCTGCTGGCGCTGGACACGCCCCGCGCACCGGCCGAGCGTCGCCGCCAACACCACGTCCTGCAGGCCGCGCCGGCCTGGGCCGCAAAGCTGGCGCAACTCGCGCAGCCCTACCGACCACCACGCCTGGGCTGAGCGACGTTTCACGACGCGACAGCCCCGCGCGCCCGTCACCCGGGCGCACAGGTCCCCTGGCCTGTTTCAGGAGTTCTTCATGCATCCCACCCCCTGGTGCACGGCAGCAGCCGTGGCCCTGCTGGCCTGTGCGCCGGCGCAAGCTCAATCTTCGACTTCGACTTCGGCTTCAGCAGCCGACAGCCCCCCCTCCGTCACCATCCAGGGCCACTACGACAATGCCATCGGCTCGTCGGAAGCGGCCTCGCAGGGCGTCATCGGCGCCGCCCTTCTCAAGAGCCGGCCGGCGTTGCGGCCCGGTGAGGTGCTGGAATTCGTGCCCGGGGTCATCGTCACCCAGCACTCGGGCGACGGCAAGGCCAACCAGTACTTCCTGCGCGGCTTCAACCTCGACCATGGCACCGACTTCGCCACCCGCGTCGGCGGCATGCCGGTCAACCTGCCCACCCACGGCCACGGCCAGGGCTACACCGACCTCAACTTCCTGCTGCCCGAACTTGTGCAGCGCATCGAATACCGCAAGGGCCCCTACTTCGCCAAGAGCGGTGACTTCGCTTCGGCCGGTGCTGCCGACATCAGCTATCGCACACGGCTGGACGAACCCTTCGGCCAGGTGTCGCTGGGCGAAAGCGGCTACCGGCGCGGCGTCGCGGGTGCGTCCTTCGACCTCGCTCCAGGCTTGACCTTGCTCGGCGCCCTGGAAGGCATGCACAACGACGGGCCCTGGACCGTGCCCGAGCGGCTGCGCAAGAGCAACGGCGTGGTCTCGCTCAGCGGCGGCACCGCCGCCCAGGGCTTCAGCGCCAGCGTCATGGGCTACCGCGCGCGCTGGACGGCCACCGACCAGATCCCGCAGCGCCTGATCGACGCCGGCCGCTACCAGGGCCAGGCCTTCAGCCGCTTCGACTCGCTGGACGCCAGCAACGGCGGCGACACCTCGCGCAGCAGCCTGTCAGGCGAGTGGCACCGCGCCACCAGCGACGGCAGCCGCACCCGGGCCAGCGCCTATGTCCTGCACTACCGGCTGGACCTCAACTCCAACTTCACCTATGCCCTGGAGCGGCCCGCCGCCGGCGACCAGTTCAAGCAGCAGGACGAGCGCAGGGTGCTGGGCGCCGACGCCAGCCATGCCTTGGGCCACACGCTGGCCGGCCTGGACGCGAGCAGCGAGTTCGGCGCCTCCCTGCGCCAAGACCGCATCCGACTGGGCCTGTTCGAGTCCGTCGCCCGCCGCATCACCAGCTCCACGCGCGAAGACCGGGTGCGGGAGTCGTCGTTCGGCGTCTACGGCCAGACCGCGCTGCAACTGGCGCCCCAGCTGCGCACGGTGCTGGGCCTGCGCGCCGACCGTGTGCAATCAACCGTCGACGCGCTGACCCTGGCGGCCAACGGCGGGCGCTCCAGCGCCACCCAGGTCTCGCCCAAGCTCAGCCTGGTGGCCGGGCCATGGGCCAGGACCGAGTTCTTCTTCAACGCCGGCCGCGGCCTGCACAGCAACGACGCGCGCGGCACCACCGCCACCCAAGACCCGCGCGGTGCCGGTGC